>PBSO01000028.1 GCA_002726275.1 Methanobacteriota archaeon
GAGCCGGGTCTGTAGCTTAGTCAGGTAGAGCACCCGGCTCTTAACCGGGCGGTCGCGGGTTCGAACCCCGTCAGACCCGCCATTGACACACCCCAGCGGCGCGGGAATCATAACCAAACGTTCAGTGGGAGTGGCAAGGTGGCCGAGATATGACCAAGACGCATTGGGTTGGGGACGTCCTTTCTGGGTCCCATGATGGCTCCGAGGTCGAGCTGAAGGGATGGGTGCACAGGTCCAGGGGCTCCAACAAGATCCGCTTCGTTGTACTGAGGGACTCAACAGGCACTGTACAGTGCGTCATCAAGAGGGAAAGCGTCGGTGACCAGGTGTTTGACGAACTAGCGGGGGCGCTAATCGAGTCAAGCGTAGTTCTGAGGGGCATTGTGATTCCGACCGAAAGGGAACACGGTCATGAGGTGCAAGTCTCCTCCGGAGAGGTCATCGGCCCCGTCAGCGCAGAGCGCCCATTTCCTATCACGGAGTCAGCAATGGCCGAGGCGGATGGGGGCGAAACCGAATTCCTACTGGACAACAGGCACCTGTATCTGCGCACAGGAAGGATGACGACAATGCTGAAGATCCGCTCTTCGGTATTCGGAGCCGTTCATTCATACTTCAGGGACCGTGATTTCATCGAGTATCAGGCGCCGAATTTCGTCGCCGGAGCAGTCGAGGGCGGGAGCACACTCTTCGAAGTGCCCTACTTCGGCAGAAAGGCATACTTGACTCAATCCTGGCAATTGTATGCAGAGGCTGCAATGCCATCCCTAGAGCGACTCTACACAATGGCTCCCTCATTCAGGGCGGAGAAGAGTCGCACCAGGAGGCACCTTACAGAGTTCTGGCATGCCGAGATGGAAATCGCATGGGGCGGAAACGCGGATGTGATGAATCACGGAGAGGCATTGGTAAGGAGCATCGCTGCAAACCTACTGGATGAGAGGGAGGCCGAACTATCCGAGTTGGGCAGGGACCTAGATCTAGTATCCAGGTACGCTGACACAAAATATCCAAGGATGAGGTACGACGAGGCGATAGAGACCCTTCAGGGCATGGGAGTAGAGGTGGAGTGGGGACAGGATTTAGACTACAGTAAGGAGAAGGTCTTGACTCAAGACTTCGATGTACCACACTTCCTAACCCACTACCCTCGAATCGCCAAGCCATTCTACCACCGACCAGATCCCGAGGATCCAAAGTACGTGCTTTGCCATGACCTTCTGGCCCCTGAGGGATACGGGGAGATAATCGGCGGGGGAGAGCGGACATGGTCCGAAAATGAGATACTGGACAGGATAGACGAGGAGGGGACCCCGAGGGAGCCATACGAGTTCTACATCGACATTCGCCGCTATGGCGGAGTTCCACACGGGGGATTCGGAATGGGCGTTGACAGGGTGTGTGCGTGGCTTTCTGGAGCTGACCACATAAGGGAGACAATACCGTTCCCCCGTGACAGCAGGCGTGTGACCCCCTAGGTCAGCGAATCCCTCATACGCCATGGTCAGTTGGGATGCACATGGCAGATGAGTGGCGAACAATGGACATCGCCAACCCCACGGAGGAGCATGCCATGCTCCGGCAGATGGTCAGGGACTTCGTTAGGGACGAGGTCGAACACCAGGCCCTCAAACACGACAGGGACGAGGTTTTCAACGACTCACTGTTCAGGAGACTCGGCGAGATGGGGCTCCTAGGAATCACTGTCTCCGATGATTATGGGGGTGGTGGGATGGACGCCACGGCAGTAGCGATAATCAACGAGGAACTGTCATATTCTGACCCGGCGTTCTGTTTGGCATACCTTGCACACGACCAACTCATGGTCAATAACCTGGCCCAGAACGGGAGCGACGAGCAGAAATCAAGGATTCTTCCGAAGGTTTGCAGCGGAGAGTGGATAGGTTGCATGGCAATGAGCGAACCCGACTACGGGACCGACGTTTTGGGAATGCAAACCAAGGCATCAATGCGCGAAGACGGCAACTGGGTCATCAACGGCAGGAAGATGTGGATTACCAACGGATCTTTGGATGAGGAGGGGACTCCAGCTGACATAGTCTGGCTATACGCGAGAACTGGAACCGACGAAAGGGGCAGAGCCGAGATATCCACCTTCCTAGTCGAGAAGGGAACCGAGGGATTCAGCGTAGGCCAGAAGATAGTTGACAAGCTCGGGATGAGGGCGAGCAATACCGCAGAGCTGGTCTTCGAGGAATGCGTAGTTCCCCCTGAGAACCTCGTCGGCTCTCCGGGTGAGTCGATGGTGCACATGATGAGAAACCTGGAACTAGAGAGGCTCGGTCTAGCTGCCATGGCACTCGGAATATCCAGGAGGTGCCTTTCTGCAATGAATAACTATGCAACTGAGAGGAAGGCCTTCGGTACGCAAATTCGGAATTTCGGCCAAATTCAGAGGCACTTGGGAGAGTCGTGGTCAGAGTACAGGGCCATGAGGTCCTACGTCTATGATACAGCCAGGCAGATAGATCTCGCCAAGTCAGGGAACAGACTCGACTCGGACGGAGTCAAGCTCTTCGGAACAACGGCGGCTAAGAACATCGCAGACAGGGCCATCCAGGTAATGGGCGGATACGGCTACGTCGGAGAGTACGTCGTCGAGAGGCTCTGGAGGGACGCGAAGTTACTGGAGATAGGTGGCGGAACTCTTGAGGGCCACCAGAAGAACATAGCTAGAGACCTCTCAAGCAACGGCAATGCGATTGAGGAATAATGGTAGTCCCGGGAGGGTTCGAACCTCCGTCACCGGGTCCAAAACCCGGTATGATGGACCTCTACACTACGGGACTATGACCCTCGGACACGATTCTTTCGCTTTGGACTTGACGGGACATGGCGCCGGCACAATCAAAGAAGCGCGAATGCACGATGCGCCATGCGTCAGCGTGTTGCGTGCCTACTGATGCTAATCATGATTCTACATCCCGCCTCGGCTGCAATGTCAAATCACCACCATTTTTCAATCGAAGAAGAAACAGTCTCGGAAACCCCCTCCGGAGCAAATACCGTCGATGTCCCAGTCATGGACACCTGGTTCGACTCAAGCCTCGGCGAGAGGATAGCGGACGGCTCAGAGGAGGTTCGAGTAACCGTCATCACGAGATCCCTGCAGGCCCTTTCGCATTGGCAGGAAGCCAATGGTGCAATGGAGAAGCAGCTCCCTGCAGGAATGGGCGAGTCGCTAGTTCCTCAGGAGACATCAGATGGCGAAATTGACCACAGGACGTTCTGGGTGGACTCCACATTGGTACACAAGATTAGCGGAATACCCGGAGTGATAGCAGTAATCGATGCTGAGAGGTCCCCTGAGCCCTATGACACAATACCATTCGAGAAGCCTGACGGCGCCTCTCCAGAATCAGTGCGCAGTGGGGAGATACACGGCGCTATCGACGCATGGGAGAAGGGCTACACAGGAGAGGGGTTGGTGGTGGCAGTGGCTGACACAGGAGTAGACTTCGCCCATCCCGATCTAAACGGAACACAGGCCAGGGTCACATACGACAAGTCCCCCTACGAGGGATGGCCACTAATGCTCGATCACAACAGCATGTACTACTGGATGGTGTACGGGGAGGCTTATCCTGCCCGTTCAACATGGTATGCAGACACCTCCACCATAGACGTAGACAACAACTCAGACGGACAACTAGAGCAGTCGGGATACAACATCACAGGAGTAAACTCCTCACTTTCAGGATTGTACCACCTCGGCCAGCACCCAGATTCTTATCTGCGCTCGAAGCAGGGTGGCGACATCCCAATTATCGTAGTCGACGATAGGGTCTCAGGACTCTACGAGACTGTCTACGCAGATCTGGATAGAGACGGATACTTCGGGGATGAGGTGCCGATGAGGCCCGGCGAAGAGACAGCTGGCCTGGATACTGATGACGATGGCCTGTGGGATGTCTCCGCAGGACTCGTTTACTGGGTATCTGACGGTTCTCTGGGGGTTCCATACGGGAGCACTTACGCAGCTAGGCACGGTTACTCAGACAGGGTCGCCGGTGCAGGAAACCTCACACTATTCATGTTTGAATCGGGAAGCCATGGTACACTCTGCGCTAGTGCTGTTGCAGCACAGGGGGTAGTTAGCGACGGGAAGGTGTTAGGGATGGCCCCAAATGCCACAATCACATCAATCGGCAACCATTACTCGGGAGGCCACTCCTTGGATGCGTGGAGGTTCATCGCAGAAGGTTACGATGGCAATGTCGACACTCCCGACCAACCGAATATCGGCTCATTCTCATTCGGCTATTCATCTGTGGATGACGCTGGTGCAGATGGATACTCACTGTACCTAGACTGGCTGACAAGAATCTACAATGACAACACATCGTATGCAGTGGCAATAGGGAACGGGGGGCACGGATTTGGAACCACCAAGTCACCTGGGGCATCAAACGGAGTATTCTCAGTAGGGGCATTCAGCAGTAGGTCGAGCGACTCTTGGGGGCAGAGCGCCCCCTGGTCCAATAGGGGTCCCAACGTGCTTGGAAGGATGGATCCAGATATTGTTTCAGTTGGATGGTCCGCTACTGGTGACGTCCCCCTGAATCAAAGAGACGGGGCGAACTCCGCATGGGGGACTTGGGGGGGCACTAGCCTCGCAACCCCGATTACAGCCGGACTCATGGCTGTCGTGGCCCAAGCATGGCAGGAGAATCTTGGTGATCATCCTGGCTCCCAGGAGTTCAGGGACTTCGTACTGTCAACCTCTGATGACAGGGGCTATGAGCCCTTCGTACAGGGTGGTGGATGGTTCAATGCATCTAGGGCAGTCTCCACACTCGAGGGTGAGAATGGGACATGGTGGGCCAGTCCCGCCCAGTGGAACAGTGGGACATTCCAAGGGCAGCACAGAGATGCAAATGTGAATCTGATGAGGCCCGGAGAGAGTCAGATGGTGGAAATTGATTTCACCAATTACGCAGATTCGGATGTTCACCTCAGATACACTCCGATAAGATTCGCACCCCTCGATCACAATGTAGTCATTTGGAACAGCACGGGAAATGGAAGTGACGAGGGGAACGAGAACGGGAGCTGGGACGGGTACCAAGGTGACAGGCCCGACCTACTGATACCACTCCACATTGAATCCGACCCCCTCTTCCAGCTTCCTCATGGGACGAGGCAGCTGCGTGCCAGGGCCACGATTGACTATTCTAATTTCGATGGAAACCAGGATAGGGGCTCGGAGGAGCGAGTATTCCTGCAGATATACAGATGGACTGACGAAGACGGCGATGGAATCTACGTCGAGGATTTCGACAACGACTCCACGGTAGACTCGGATGACTGGACAGAATCAGACGAACTGGAAGAGGTCACCCACTGGTGGTCCAACGGACCAAATGCAGAGGTCCGCGTGGGCAACCCATTCGAGGACTCAAGAGACGGCATTCTTCTAGGGGTTTGGAACCACAACGGACAACTCTCCGACGAGGATGTCCGCATAGAGATCGACTGGACATCCTTCGGGAGCGAGGAAGAGGAATGGATATCCCTCCCCTCAAGTCGCAATGTCCCATCCAACAGCACGAGCACGGTTCCTATGACTATCACAGTCCCCCAAGGCGCGGAACCCGGCCTTCATCAGCACGGTGTCCTCGTCGAGTCTCACTTCATCAACCAGTCTACAGGGCAGATATCTCCATCTCACCGCAATTGGACAATGCCAATAGTGACCAATGTCCCATGGGTCGGCCCGTTCACTCTCGAGGCTGCACCACTGGACGGGAACGTCTCCAATCAAACGCTCTATACCGAGGAGTGGATTTCGGGTGCGACAAGGTGGGACTGGAGGTCCGAGAGCGGGGACTGGAGATTCCTCTCCGTGGAGTGGCCATCTGAATGGGACACGGGCGGCACTGCGGTACTAGACGTAGACTGGGAGGACAATCAGTACACCGATGTCGATGTACTCTGGATGTCAGAGATGACGCATGGCTATTCCGACGAGGACCCCTTGCCGTACGGCAACTCCACGTTCTACATAGATGAGAGGTCTACCAACAACCACGTCTCATCAGGTGCCCACAACTGGGGCACTTACACAGGAACCTCGAGGGAGGTCTTCGCCGTTCCCGCCTCCCCCGGGATACATCAGATGGCCCTCCATACCGCCCTGCACGGAGTGGGGACCAATGACAACGCACTGAACATCTCTGTTGGATACATAGCGGCCGAGGAATCCGGCTTCGAGAGGGTCGTAACAGACTGGTCCGAGGGAAGCGGGGTCGATGCAGTACACGTCGTCTCAACAATACCACTCCCAGTTTCCAACGTCTCGGCTTATGGGTGGTCCCAGCCGATTTACATGAGTAACGAGACGGCCTCTCAGGACGTCTCCTCCAACAAAATGACAGCTTCCTGGTGGCACAATGTTTCAGTGCAAAACGCCTCCGAGATATCAATCGAGATGAATGCCCACGATGATGCCGACCTAGACCTGTTTCTTTTCAGGGACTCCAATTCGGACGGTGAGTTCTCTTCCGGTGAGGAGGTAGCACGCTCCTGGTCCGGATCTTCCGCCGAGTCAATAGACATTGTAAATCCCGATGACGGGTACTACTCCGTGGCAGTTCACGGCTACTCAGTGCCAAGCGGTACGGTGCAGTTTTGGATAGACATCGACGTGGTCGGCGGGGACGAGCTCAGGATCACCGATCAGATGGGCCTCAGCGACTCCGAGATAATGTCCATCTGGCCCACTGGCTCCGAGACACTCGCCGGCCACATCCCTCATTCCGCAATCCAGGTCAACCTCGAGTTCGATAGACCAGAATCAGCCGGCGCTTGGTCGGGCTTCATAGACATAGAGCTCGATGGTGGAATAAGCCTCAGACTGCCCTACTCCTACGAGCTCGTAGAACTAGAGCCCGAGGTCTCCTTCTCCGTTCCTAGTAACATGACACAGACGAACCAGACGGTCCCGATAGAGATCCACGCCCTCGATACGGGTATAGGATTCAGGCTGGATGACCTGAATTGGTTCGCCTCCAACAACGGTACGACGGTTCCCTCAGCCGACCTGGTCGAGGCAATAGAGACAAATGGGGCACATCACAATCTGACCATGCTCTGGAACAGCGGTAACCACTTTGCCATCCCGGAGAACGTCTCGTTCAGAGAGGTCTGGATCAACGCCACATTGCCAGAGGTAGAGCAGTGGCATGATTACGGGGTAAACCTGACTGACATCTCAGGCTTCTCCGATGACGCCTTCCTGTCTGTCGCTTTCGATGAGACAGCGCCAAACCTAGCTGTCAGCCACATCCCTTGGATAACGAGAAACGAGATACTGACATATCAGATACAAACTGAACCGGGCGCCTCCGCTTACCACTCTGGGAACCCGATCGAAATAGACGAATATGGAAACGCGGAGGTTTCTTTCCAGCTTTCTCAGGCAGAGGTGGGATTCGACTCCAATACGGGTGACCCGTACTACTACATCGAGGGATCAAGCATCTTTGACATCACTGTCAGTGATGCGGCAGGAAACCGGGTTTCGAGGAACTACGAGGTCATCTTCGATCCCGAGTTGCCGTCAAATCCGTCCCTCCACAAACTAACCGACCAAGACGGACGTACCTACCCAACCCACACAATCTCCACCCCTGTCAACCTAACACACGGGACATTGGAGGTGTCCGTGCCGTCCGATGTCAGGGAATGGTGCATGACCGTTCTCTCAGATGTTTCTGAGCACAGTGCCATGGACTGTGGCGAGGTACAGATGATTCCCGACCTATACACGCCGTCCGATGGCCATCCAGACCCGCCTAACCAAGGAGGATCACAGGATTACCGAACAACCACATACTCATTCAGCACAGATGGTCTACCCGATGGCGATTATACCATCATCCTGGAACTCCACGACTGGGCCAACAACACGGCATACGAGACATGGCCCCTATCGATCGACAAGACTCCCCCTGTAGTGGAGTGGGCCCTCAGTCCGTCAGACAGCGACGCAGCGCTATTCGACCACAGGCAGGGCCTCTCTTGGTCATCAAGCGAGCATGTCCACCTATCTTTCACCATAGACGGTGTATTGATCAGTGAGAGGAACTCAACCACGGGGGGGGCGATATTCGAATTGAACAGGACTGGTCCCCACCGTGTTTGTATTATCGCTGTAGATGGGACCGAGCCTCATGAGAATGACAACAGATTCGTCGACTGCAGGGAGATGTCCCTGGATGACTCCATTTACGACTCCGTCGTCATCGCGAACTGGAATGGAGGTCTGGTGTCGTCAGACACCGTCCAGGCCACCATCCAGAGAGGACCCGATCAAGAGATATGGTGGAGCGACCACTCCAACGAGATGAACCTGATAACGCCCGGAATGGATGTTGTATACCTCGAGTTCGAATTGGTTGAGGGGGACAACCAATTCGTGGTGAACATAGAGTCTCTCCATGAGATAGACACGTACCACCTGTCTGTAGTTAGGGACACTACATCACCCGAGCTAACCATCTGGGAGGTCACCAACAGAACTTCCCCCCTGGAGTCGAACAGAATGGTCTCCGGGACTTGCGAGAGAGGTGCCAACGTCATGATCTGGAGCGATGTCGATAGCCACCAGTTCGTATGCCCAATATCCGAGGAGTACACTCTCGAGGTAACCGTCCTGGAATCGCCCGGGGACCACGCTATCTCCGCACTATCGACAGACAGTGCGAATAACGAGATCAGGCTAGAGATCACCGTACTCAAGCAAGAATGGGCCGACTGGGCCATTGAGGACGCTCGTTCTGGTGGACCCATGATGTGGTGGTTTTCCCTCGCCTTCATCCTCCTGCTCTCGGCAGTAGTTGTACCTGCAACGGCACTGGCCAGGAGGAGGTCCAAGAGCAGGAGGATGGCCTCCCACGGCCCCGATCTGGATGAGATAATGGCGGAGATAGAAGCGGCGGCCGACAATCAGTTGGCAGAAATGGAAGAGGAATGAGGGCTCACTTGGGCAACGCTCATTTCCGGGTGGTCCCCGCCATGTGCATGGCAATAGAGAGAGTAGCAGTCCTAGGTGCAGGCCAAATGGGGGCAGGAATAGCTCAGGTGTCTGCCTGCGCTGGCTACGAAGTGGTGATGATAGACATAAGCCAGGAGTTCGTTGACAGGGGAATGGGCACCATATCATCGTCTCTCGAAAAGCTGGTCTCGAAGGGCAGGATGTCTGAGGAAGAATCGGCAAGCGCACTCTCACTGATATCCTCGTCCACGGACCGATCAGCAGCTTCCAGTGCCGACCTGGTCGTCGAGGCGATACCTGAAATACCGGACCTGAAGTTCTCCACGTTCTCCGAGCTCGACTCGATTTGCAAGCCAGGGGCCATACTCGCCAGCAACACGTCCAGTATATCGATCAACGAGATAGCAAGCCACACGGGGAGGCCCGACAGAGTAATAGGGATGCATTTCATGAATCCAGTCCCGATAATGAAGCTCATCGAGATAATCAATGGCAGTGAGACGGATCCAGAGGTTACTGCTGCTGTCCTAGAGGCCTCTGAGAAGATGGGCAAGGTGCCGCTTGAGTGCAACGACTCGCCAGGGTTCGTCAGCAATAGGATACTCTGCCCCATGCTTAACGAGGCAATCCTAACCTTGCAGGAAGGTGTCGCAGAGCCAGAGGCGATAGACGGGATAATGAAACTGGGGATGAATCACCCCATTGGGCCACTGGCCCTTGCCGACTTGATTGGGCTTGACACCGTACTCCACATAATGGGAGTCCTGTACGAGGGGCTCGGGCAGGAAAAGTACGCCCCCGCTCCCCTGCTTGTGGAAATGGTAGAATCTGGCCGACTCGGTAGGAAATCAGGGTCTGGGTTCTACGAGTACTAGCCCCTAAGGGCTAAATCAGGGTTTTACTCCTTCTGCTAACCTTCAAGCGTACCCCGCCCCACGGGTGCCCATGCCCAACCGTACATCAGCCACCGCCTTGGCTGCAATGATGATTGTCTCTTTGTTCGCAGGCTTCGCTGTAGCTAACGACGCAAACACCGGGGGAGACGCCGGTGGAACCACGTCCACTGCGGCATGGCTGCCAAGCAACAGCTCCACCTACTACGGCAACCTCTCATCGTCCGATACCAACGACTACTACGGATTCAATATGAGCAACTCCACTTCCATTACGGTGGGCCTAACGTCACCATCAGGCGCAGACTACGACCTCTGGCTATACAGCTCATCCGGGTCGCAACTGGACACCAGCTTCACCACTGGCTACGACGAGGTGACCTCGAACGGCACCAGCGTTGGGGGCACCAGCGTGTACGTGAGGGTGGAGCAGTTCTCTGGATCCGGACAGTACACCATGCAGATATGGATAACAAACACTAGCACCGGCGGAGGAGGCGGCGGTGGAGGAAACAACTCCACCGGGTCAGGACACGACGCAGGAACCGGCACGGATGCAGGCGGCTCAACTACCAACGCAATGCAGATCAACGCCACTAACGTGACCTTCTGGGGCAACGTCCACTCGTCGAACGACGCCGATGACTACTACTCGATATCAATACCCTCGAACTACGGAATAAACGCCTCATTGGACTGGAATGGCACATCTACCTCGCCCGACCTGGATCTCCTAATGTACGACAGCGCAGGCTCTATCATCACGTACAGCTACTATGACAAGCCTGAGAACGTCTCCTCGGCCGGACACGGTGGGACGACCGTTTTCCTGAGGGTCAATGCATACCTGTCGTTCGGCGGCTCCGCATACTCGTCTGACTACTCACTCCGCCTCGATTTCAGTAACATGTCCTCATCCCCGATAAACAACCAGAACGACTCCGGCACCGGGGGAGACGCCGGGAACGACGTCTACAACTCAACTCCCGTACAAACGAACCCGGGAGCCAATGACTTCACTGGCTGGATGTCAGTAAACGGCGACTCGGACGACTTCTACGTCTTCTCAGTGCCGAACGACCACGGGATAGCGATTAACCTGAGCTCGAACCCGTCCGAACTGGTAGCCTACATCGTTATCGGGTACGAGTCTAACCTCTCCACTATTGACTACTCCACGAATCTCAATGGGAACGAGGACGTCACCTCGAATGGGTCAGTGGTCCAGGGGGAGAGCATCCTCATGAGGGTCGTCGCATACACTGGTGAGGGGTTCTACAACTTCACGGTCAACATGTTCTCACTAGACGCCGACGGCGATGGCTGGTGGGACACCGTGGAGAACAACTGCGGAACCGACCCCAACGACTACAACGACGTCCCAGTGGATACCGACTCCGATGGGATATGCGATGGCATGGACTCTGACGACGACGCTGACGGCTACGAGGACTTCAACGACACCTTCCCTCTCGATCCCAACGAGTGGGTGGACACGGACTCAGACGGCGTAGGCGACAACGCCGACGATGACGATGACGGCGACGGCTGGACTGACAGCATGGAGTACCAGTGCAACTCCGACCCCCTGTACGCGTCGAGCGTACCTTCGGACATCGACTCGGACGGCACGTGTGACGTACTGGACGACGACGACGACGCCGACGGCTACCTGGACGTGGACGACGCATTCCCACTCGACCCCTCCGAGTGGATGGATACGGACTCAGACGGCGTTGGCGACAATGCCGACGAGGACGATGACGGCGACGGATTCTCCGATGCTGTCGAGACCACGTGCGGCTCGGACCCATTGGTCTCCTCCTCTGTGCCCACGGACACGGACCTCGACGGCTCCTGTGATACCGTAGACGGAGACGACGACAACGACGGCTTCCCTGACTCGCAGGACGACTTCCCCCTAGATCCCAACGAGTGGGTGGACACGGACGGGGACACCATCGGCGACAACGCCGATGAAGACGATGACGGCGATGGCTGGATGGACTCTTCCGACGCATTCCCACTCAACCCGGCAGAATGGGTCGACAACGACAACGACGGGATAGGGGACAACTCTGACGAGGACGACGACAACGACGGGTGGTCAGACTCGGACGAGGCGACCTGCGGAAGCGACTCCTTCTCGCAATTCAGCCAGCCCGACGACTTCGACGCCGACCACACATGCGATGTAATGGACGATGACGACGACAACGACGGTGTACCCGACGCCGATGACATGTTCCAATTCGACGTGACCGAGTGGATTGACACCGACTTCGACTCGATAGGCGACAACGCCGACGATGACGATGACGGCGACGGGTGGTCCGATACAGTAGAGCCAAATTGCGGTACTGATCCAATGGACGCCAACTCAATCCCGCTGGACACGGACGCGGACAACGCCTGTGACCCTCTGGACCCGGATGACGACAACGACATGGTCCCAGATGCCGACGACGCATTCCCACTCGACCCCTCCGAGTCAATGGATACGGACGGCGACGGGATCGGTAACAATGCCGACAACGATGACGACGGGGACGAATGGACGGACTCAAGCGAGGGCATATGCATGACAGAGCCGCTCTCCGCCTCGTCCGTGCCCGTGGACACCGACGGCAACGGCGCTTGCGACGTCATTGACCCGGACAACGACGGCGACGGGGTAGTCGACGAGTCCGACGCATTCCCACTGGACCCAGACGAGTGGGAGGACAGGAACAAGGACGGTCTCGGGGACAACGCACACCCTCTCACAATAGGGGACAAGATGAAGCTCAACCCGGGCCTCACCGCACTGGTCCTAATCGTCGTACTGGCCTCCATCGGCGCATCCGTGGCGATGGTCCTGGCACGCAGCAAGAAGAAGGAAGACGTGTGGGCCGACGACTCCTATGACAGGTACCATGGGCAGGACGCAGCCTTCGACGCCCCCTCTATCCCAGACCCTCCCGAGAGGCCCCCAGAGCTCGCAGTCGAGCTGGAGGCACCTGCTATCCCAGACCCTCCCGAGAGGCCCCCAGAGCTCGCAGTCGAGCTGGAGGAACCTGCTATCCCAGACCCTCCCGAGAGGCCCCCAGAGCTCGCAGTCGAGC
>PBSO01000029.1 GCA_002726275.1 Methanobacteriota archaeon
AGAACCTTGCGAATGGTCCGATCATTGGGTAAACATGCGCTCGCTGAGATTTAGTCTATAATGCAGGAGAAAATTTAATCATCGCAAGGCGAAAGTAGACATTATGCCCGACTCATTTCTCCAATTCGTGCTGCGTGACACGGAGTGGGATCCGTTTCGCAAAATTCGTGAACATATTATAGGTATGATCCCAGAACCGGTTCGAAAAATCGTTGGTTGGATTCTGCTAATTTTCGGTGCTGTGGTACTGTTGAGGGTGTACCCCGGGTCGTTGTTCTTCGAACTCGCTGACCAAATGTTTATGATTACATTCTTTGTTGGTATGTTTTCATTTGCTTATGGCATAATTCTTCTGAGACATAAAGGCTGATGAAGTTAGTTTGAACACAAGGGGTCCCCTTGCGAAACCCGTCCTTTCAATGGGTACCCAATGAGTTAGCCGACATAACTCACAACTTGTGCTGAGATCATTATCGCGGCCATAATCAAGAACATCGGTCGAAGCATGGAGTAGCCATATTTCAGAACATACCCAGGTGCTAGGAAACCCCCGATCATATTTGCCAAAGCAAACGGGACTGCAACTTCATAGTTGACAGATGCAGCCATCGCAAAGACCGCAAAAGAGCCAATGTTTCCTCCAAAATTCAGGATCCTCCCAGTGGCAGCCGCCCTATCCATCCCAAAGCCCGCACCTTTGATGTAACCAGCCATCAGCATGCTACCAGTCCCAGGTCCGAGAAACCCCTCATAGAATCCCAATCCAGCGCCCATGCCCACGGTAACCGGAATTACTCTGTCCTCATCAATCTCCTCCTCCCTTCCAAATTGAGGATTGAACAAGACATAGAGAAACAACGCCGAGAGGACAATGATCACAATTCCAAGTACCGCATCAGCGCTAATCGAAAGCACGACACTGGCTCCGATTACAGAAAAAAGGACCATCAATAGCCACCCAATAGAGGCCGCCTTTCTCGGAACGATTCCGCTTTGGAGATACTTCGCACTCGCTATTGCTGCTGCTGCCGCCGATGCAAATTTGTTCGTCCCCAGGGCATCGTGTGGCGGCAAACCCGCGCTCAGCATCGCAGGGAGGCGAAGAAGTCCGCCCCCTCCGACTGCACTATCGACAAATCCTGCGAACACTCCAACCAGCATCAGTAGCAGGAATACTTCGGAATCCACGAAGTTATCCGAGGTCCGCGGGATATCATATTTCTTGCCCGGTAGCAGCCATCAGCAGTCCTAGGAATGGGGGGCTGGGGCGGTAGGGACGGGATTTGAATTCGGGGTGGTACTGAGTGCCGACGAAGTAAGGGTGACTATCGAGCTCCATGATTTCGCAGCGCTGACCGGTCTCGTCCTTTCCTACGTACTTGAGGCCCGCGCCCTCGATCCGTTCTATCAACTCGGGATTCACCTCGTACCGATGACGATGCCTCTCGTCGACGTGCTTGGAACCTCCATACAAGCGCCTCATCTTGCAGTCGTCCACTAGGAACGGAGTAGGCTTGGTCCCAAGACGCATGGTTCCGCCCATGTGGGTCTTGGATATCTCGGGCATGAATACGACGGCTGGATTAGGTGTGTCCTCGTCGAACTCAGTTGAGTTGGCCCCCTCAAGGCCGAGTACATTACGGCAGAACTCTATGGTTGCGATCTGTAGTCCGAGGCAGACGCCCAGGTAAGGTACGTTGTTCGTTCGGGCGTAGTTCGCTGCCGCTATCTTCCCCTCGACCCCACGGCTGCCAAACCCCCCTGGAACAAGGATTCCGTCTGCAGCGCGAAGCAGCCCCCACGCCTCATCGTGATTCTCAGTGACATCGTTGGGGTCCAGGTCGGTAGACTCTATCCAGTCGATTACGAGCTTCCTGTCCACGGCGAAGGCGCTGTGCTGCAGGGCCTTGATGACAGAGAGGTATGAGTCGGACAGTCCAGTGTACTTCCCCACCATCGCGATATTGACCTCCTCCTCCAGCTTGTCGACCTTGTCTGCCATGGCCCTCCATTCGTCTAGCATGGGGAGGGAATCCGGAACTTCGAAGCCAAGATGGCTAGAGACCTTCTTCAGGACAGACTGCTCATACAGGGAGATTGGAATCTGGTACAGATTTGACACGTCGTGAGCGGACACTACCGCCTCAGTACCAACGTGGCAGAATGCTGCAAGTTTCGCACGCGTTTCCTCTTCTAGAGGGTTCTCCGAGCGACAGACGAGGATGTCTGGAATGATGCCGAGCCCCCTGAGCTCCTTCACCGTGTGCTGAGTCGGCTTGGTCTTCTGCTCACCCACGGGACCCATAACTGGGACCAGGCTGACATGCACGAAGCACACGTTTTCCTGGCCGACCCTGAACTGGAACTGGCGAAGCGCCTCGATGAAGGGAGCGCTTTCTATGTCGCCAACGGTCCCTCCAAGCTCGATTACACAGGCATCCGGGACTTCATCGCTCCCATCGGCTGGGACATGAGCCACTCTCTCTATCCAATCCTGAATCTCATTGGTGATGTGGGGAACGACTTGGACCGTCTTTCCTAGGTAGTCTCCCCTGCGCTCCCTTTCGATAACTTCCGCGTACACCTTGCCGGTGGTGATGTTGTTGTCACGCGTCAAGGCAACATCCAGGAACCTCTCGTAGTTACCAAGATCGAGATCGACTTCTCCCCCATCATCCAAGACGAAGACCTCCCCGTGTTCGAAGGGCGACATTGTCCCTGCATCACTGTTCAGATAGGGATCAATCTTGACCGAAGTTAGCCTCAGTCCAGCGGATTTCAGTAGAACGCCGATGCTCGATGCAGTGATTCCCTTGCCTAGTCCAGATAGGACTCCACCGGTGACGACGACATACTTCATCTAATCAACGGGGTCTGAAGCCGTTGAGCCTCCCCTATCAACATTGGCCATGAAACAGTGATTCCCACAGTATCAATGACCAAGTATCGCCAGTGGTGCGTTGAGACATGGACGGACCTCCCGGGGAGCGTATTCTGGTGACTGGGGCTTCAGGGCAGATAGGGGCTGACCTTGTCTGCGAATTGAGGAGCAGGTATGGGAGGGACAACGTAGTCGCCTCGGACATCCGAGAACCAGAGCAAGATTCTCCCATATTGGACGGCCCTTACAGACCCCTCAGCGTCCTAGATGGTGACTCAATGGAATCGACAATTGAGGAGGAGGGAATTGGCACAATATACCACCTAGCGGCAATATTGTCAGCAACGGGGGAGTCTGACCCCGAGCTATGCCACAGGGTCAACGTCGGTGGAACAGTTTGCGTCTTGGAAGCAGCCAGGGACTTTGGCCTCAGGGTCTATGCCCCCTCATCAATCGCGGTCTTTGGCCCTGATTCGCCAAGGATCGCACCTCAGGTAACGCCCCTCAATCCCACAACTATGTATGGGAAAACCAAGGTCACGGGGGAGATTCTGGCGATGAACTACTGGAAGCAATATGGCGTCGATGTGAGGGGGATAAGATATCCTGGGTTGGTGTCGTGGAAGGCACCAGCGGGAGGAGGGACAACGGACTACGCCGTTGACATATTCCGTTCGGCAATTGAGGACGGACACTACGAATGCTTCGTTCGTGAGGATACCAAGCTGCCAATGATGTACATGGATGATGCCATTAGGGGAACAATATCCCTGATGGAGGCCCCCATTGAGAATCTCGGACCCTCTAGAGCGGGCTACAATCTAGGAGGAATGTCGTTCACTGCAGGGGAACTGGCCGATGCAATCTCAGAGAGGGTTCCCGGCTTCACTTGTGACTTTGCTCCAGACGTCCGTCAGGAGTACGCTGACTCATGGCCAGACGACGTAGACGACTCAACTGCTCGGGATGAGTGGGGCTGGGAGCCCGAGTATGACTTGGTCAAAATGGTTGACGAGATGCTGGAGATGATGAGGGCCACTCAATCTTCCTGATCTTCTCCTTCCTTCCAGTCGGGAGTGAGGGGGTCCTGTTTCGCCCAGAGGACGTCATTTATTCTGAGGACGCTAATCGCGGCTTCGGTGGCCCCTGAGATTGAATTGGAAACAACGAACAACGGGTCAAGAATGCCGAGCTTGTCCATTCTGGCCTTCTCACCAGTCCATGCATTCAATCCAATCCAGCTCCCGTTATCAGGATCAGATGCCTGTGATGCAGACAACTCCAGAACTTCATCAATCGGGCTAAGTCCAGCATTTTCTGCCAGAGATCTTGGTATCACCTCGAGAGCTGCCGCATACCCCTCAATTGCGATCTGCTCCCTTCCCTTGTTGGCGGGTGCGAATGTCCTCAGGTGTCTAGCAAGGTGAGTCTGAGAGGCACCTCCGCCAGGAAGCATCCTCGAATCCCTGGTCAATCTGAAGGCGACTCCAATGGCATCATCAAACGCCCTTTCGCACTCTTCCCTAATCTGAGGGGAAGATCCCCTGATAATAACCGTCATTGCACCGCCTTTCGACCCCTCTATTGCTGTGTGGGAGACTCCTGCTGTGACGTTTTCCGACCTATTCTCATAGGTGCCAACGTCGTCTCCTCTCAACCGCCCAATACCTCTGACAATATTAGACCCCGTAAGCCGGGAGATCATCTCCAGATCATTTCTTTCGAACCTCCTGTATGCTGTGATGCCAGCCTCTCTTAACATGGAAATCGCCTCATCAGCGACCCCATCTCTAACTATCAGCAAGTCAACTCCAAGGGAAAGAAGGTGACTCACTTGCTCCTGCAGGTTCTCCATCGTTCTCTTGTGGAAGCCCTGGAGGACCCCGGCACTTCTGACCTCTATTTCGGCATCTATCTCGAGCTTCGGGTTCTCGAGTCCACCATCAATTATGGCAACCCTCCCTCCCTTGCGGGAATTGGGGGTGGATTGATCGAGCCTGGTCTTGGCAATTACCAAACCACTTACTAGCTCGCTGTCGGAAGAAGAGCCCCCACTAACTTGGAGCCTCTTCACTCGCAGCCTTTCCAGATCGTCACCCCCATCCTCTTTCGAGATAACCTCAGCCGCCCTTATCGCCAGCGCAGTTAGGTGCTCGCCTAGGGAGTCCCCGATTTTTCCAGCCAGCGAAGTTGAGACAACAGATTCCAACTCACTCTTAGAAGAGGGGTCCCTGGATAGTGAGTCCAATTCCCTGAGGCACTCTTTCTGGGCAATATTGTAGCCGTTGATGACCACTGATGGGTGTATCCCGCTCCTTACCATCTCAAGTGCATTCTGCAGAAGTTCAGCAGTCAGGACCACTGTTGTGGTGGTCCCATCCCTAGCAACCTTGTCCTGAGAAGATGATGCGGCAATCAGTAGACGGGCAGTAGGATGTTCAATTTGTGCGGTTTCCAGGACTGTGACTCCGTCATTAGTCACCAGACTAGAACCATCAGAGTCCACCAGCATCTTGTCCAGCCCTCTGGGCCCAAGGGTAGAGCGGACCGCGCCTGCAAGTGCCACTGCCGCCTTCACGTTGTTTACCAATGCGGCCCGGCCCTGCAATCGATCCGTGTCCTGCAGCGCAATGTCGTGCTCAGGCTGGACCATGTTGCCGCGGACAATAGCCTTCGCTTTGAAGTCCTCCATCACCGAATTTACCGTTTATGACCGACAAACATACTTTTGCCAACCGTAGATTCATATATGACTCACTAGTCCCACTATACAACCCCAAGTTGAGTAGTGGTAATATGAGCGATATAGGCAGTGACGAGTGGGAAGACCATATGCTTGAGCAAATGGCCAATATGTTCAGTCAGATGGGAATGCCAATTGACAAGTCTGAACTAGAGAAGATGATGTCTAGAATAAGGGATCAATTCGAAAGCATGGGGATAGATGCCGAGAAAATGGCTAGAAGCGATGTCAAGATGAATTTCCAGGGGGATCCGGAAATTTTCCGAAAGCAAATGGAGACCATGCTGAATGGAACAGAGGGAATCGCCGAGCTATTCAGGAATATGGGCATCAATGTCGAGGTTAACTCCAATCAGGAGGAGGCCAAAGTTGAGGTAAACGAGGCAGAAGAGTCCGAAGAATTGGAGATACCGATCGAGGACACTTATGTCGACGGAGACTCCATGTTTGTTACTCTGGACGTCTCCAATCTGACTGATTTGGAGGAGGACAAGATAGAACTTAGCCTCACTGACGGAGGGATGGTCCTACAATTGATGAGGACGACCCAACCAAGACCATTCAAGAGGATGAACCTGCCAAGATCGGCAATATCTGTGTCCGAGTGGAGCCTCAATAATGGCATTCTAGACGTAACTTTCGATTTGGCTTGAGCCAATTCAATGAGGATGAGTGAAAATATGAGCGGACCAGTAATTGGAATTGACCTTGGAACTACTAACAGCTGTGTGGCCACATTGGAAGGGGGGAAACCAGTTGTAATACCCAACTCCGAGGGATCGAGAACAACTCCCAGCGTAGTCGCCTTCTCCAAGGGCGGCGAGAGGCTAGTGGGAATTACAGCAAAGAGGCAAGCAGTGACGAACTCCGACAGGACGATATTGTCCGTGAAGAGGGAAATGGGAACCAAATGGAAGAAGAAGATAGACGATGAGAATTACACTCCACAGGAGATATCCGCTTTCATCCTACAGAAGCTGAAGTCCGATGCCGAGGATTACCTAGGCAGGGAGGTCAATGAAGCCGTAATCACCTGTCCCGCATATTTCACGGACGCACAACGCCAGGCAACGAAGGACGCAGGAAGGATAGCAGGATTAGAGGTCCTGAGGATAATCAATGAGCCGACTGCTGCGGCCCTGGCATACGGCGTCGACAAGGACGACGATCAGACAATCCTCGTCTATGACCTGGGAGGTGGGACATTCGATGTCTCCGTTCTTGAGATTTACCAGGTAGACGGGCAACCGCAGATAGAGGTCAAGGCCACCAGTGGGGACAACCGCCTCGGAGGAGACGACTTCGATGAAGTGGTAATCGACTGGCTGGTTTCAGAGTTCAAGAAGTCATCTGGGATAGATCTCTCGGATGACAATCAGGCAATGAGTAGGCTTCGCGAGGGTGCTGAGAAAGCAAAGATCGAGCTTTCGGGAACTAACTCAACTCAGGTGAACCTCCCCTTCATCACGATGAACGAGGAGAAGCAGCCAGAGCATTTGGATATCTCACTTTCAAGAGCCAAGTTCGAGGAACTAATCTCCGACTTAATCGAGAGGACCATGGGTCCGACAAGACGTTCTATGAAGGATGCTGGAGTGAAGAAGGGCGATGTAGACAAGGTCATCCTTGTAGGTGGCTCAACTAGAGTTCCAGCTGTTCAGGCTGCAATTGAGAAGGAAGTTGGGAAGCCCCCATTCAAGGGAATCAATCCCGATGAGGCCGTGGCCGTGGGTGCTGTCTGCCGCCGCCAACGCGCGATCCCCTGGTACTCGATCCACTGCTGACTGCCATGCTATCATCATCGGCAGCGGC
>PBSO01000030.1 GCA_002726275.1 Methanobacteriota archaeon
ACTGCGCCTTGCGCCACTCCTCGTCCAGTCTGATGATCTCGTCTATGGCGTCATGGGGAATCCCCCTCCTGTCGTGATCGGCACGAATCAGGTCCGATTGGTCACGGAACATGGCGATGTCCAGCATGGCTACCGAACCCGATGGCCGGATTGCACACTTTCAAGGAATCGGGAGAAAACGGTCAAAGGAAGGTGATGTCCTGCCATAACTGGTCTAACCCGAGAGCGAAATAGCCCGAAATGATGTATCCCAATATGGAGCCCCCATTCAAGAGCGGGAGGCCGGCCTGAGGCTTTCCCCTGGCCACTTGGGTCATCAGTGCCAAGTATCCCACCAAACCTCCGATCAGCGTGCCAAGACCCACTATTAGCGAATCCGAGTACATCACACCAAAGGCGCTGAAGTAAGCAATCTCACTTCCTGTCTGAGGGAGGAAGGACACCGATGAGATCACTAGCATCCCAGGGAATATTACATCCCCAAGACCCATGAACAGGGCCTCGCGACCCTTCGGCTTACCCTTCCCCACCGGGACTTCTGGAACCGGGTCTTCCCAGTCCCTGGGTCCCTCATTGGGCACATCGTCCCGCATCACACTGTCTCCCTCGTCTAGGAATGAGTAGTCAGAGCTCTTCGGGGCAACTAGGAGGACTGGGAGCTTCAGGTCGATCATTGTGTCTGCCAATTCCAGCATGTGCTTGCTCCCATTCACTGCCCAGTGGTCATAAATGGCCGCGAGAATCATGAATACAATGATTAGGACAGGAACGAATGAAATCCCAATCATCGTCACAACACCAGCTCCAACCATTATCCCAACCCCATTAACCACGTACCACTCTGGGTAAACATGTAGTAGGTAGATCGAGCCAACACTGACAACTAAACTCGCTATGATTACTGCACTCAGGGACTCCATATTGAGGATGAAAAGCAACAAGGCCGCATATGGCTGAACTGCGTAGAAGAGGCTCATCCACAGGGCAAAAAGCACAATCCCTTTGATCAACCAGTCAATTCCCTTGCGAGCAAGCCAGATTATTGCCACCGTGAAAATCCCAATCATCAGCAGTTCCAGTGCTATGAAACCCCCTTTCGATGTCCCGGACTCACCGAAAGCCCGGGCTTCAGGGATGTTGTATATTGGTTGAATACTAAGGCCGATCAGAATCGTAGCCACGAACATGCCACCCATGCCCATCATAGAGGTCCATTGTCCCCTCATCAAGTCCAGCAGACTACCCTCCTCGCCATCTGCCATGTATGCACGAACTTCAAGGGCCATATCACCTTGACCCGTACACGCACAGCTGAGAGGAGCAGGGGGTGAACCAAATGGGCGATAGGAAATGGCTCAATGACAGACTCTCAATGGGAGTCAAACTAGGACTCGAGAACTGTAGAGAAATACTCAGCAGATTGGGGGACCCACATCTCGATTTCCCATCTATACACGTTGCAGGAACCAATGGAAAAGGCTCTCTGTGCGTAAAATTGTCAGCAGCCTCATCCTCAAGTGGCGATGTCACTGGACTGTTCACTTCGCCGCATTTGATAACGGTGGAGGAAAGGATTAGAATTGATGGAAGGCCAATATCGCCCGAATCCTTCAACCGTCTCCTGGACATGGTAAGAAAGGCCTCGCAGAAAGCCCCCAAGATTTCGCCGACCTACTTCGAGGCCACTTTCCTTGTAGCCATGCTCTCATTCAGCCTCTCAGGGGTTGATAGAGCCATCATAGAAACTGGCATGGGAGGCAGGCTAGATGCCACTAGGATGGTCAATGCCGACCTATGCATACTGACTACAGTATCTGAGGACCATTCTGAGTTTCTAGGGCCCACTCTCGCTGACATAGCAACCGAGAAGGCCGCGATTCACCGTCCAGGCAT
This sequence comes from Methanobacteriota archaeon, assembly GCA_002726275.1. Lineage (GTDB taxonomy): Archaea > Thermoplasmatota > Poseidoniia > Poseidoniales > Thalassarchaeaceae > MGIIb-O5. Next base: position 1,894 of record PBSO01000030.1, read on the forward strand.
CCCTCTAATCGCACTCCAGCAGAGCGATCCAGGAGTCATCCAGGCAATCGAGGATGCCGCGGGGAAGGATCTGATGTGGTGGCCAGTGGACATTTCAACCCCGAAAAAGTGGGATAGCTACGACTCACTGGTGGGAGCAGTTGCAGCTTATCTGAATTGGAATTCCTCGTCTGCCGAATGCACTTGGCCGGGCCGGTCCCCAAACTTCGGAAAGGACTGGGTAGAGGGAGTCACAACAAGACTTAGCGCAGCTCACAACGCAGAGAGCCTAGAGAGCGATCTAAGTGAGGTAACCGCTCCAACTGTGGTTCTATTTGGAATGACCAGAAAGGCCGATCTAAAGGCGACCCTCTCCCCATTGGTCACGGAGATTTGCATGGACCGAGTGTTCCCGAAGGTGATATTCACCGAGCCCAATAGTGGCAGGAACCCAGCTGTAACAGTGGAGGAGCTCTCGGAGGCAATGGAACAACTAGGGGTTGAATATGTCCAAACAGAAGCTGTGAAGGATCCCCTGAAAGCGTTTGAGATTGCTGGCTCAATGGCTAGGGAGGAGAATCTGGAACTGTTGGTAATTGGAAGCGTGTATCTGATTGGGGACCTGCTGCAATATGTGGTGGAAAGGGACGGCCTGGACCTCTGGGAAGTACTGACAGCCCACTAAGAACCCAAGTATGATGACTATCTGTGGGGGGTGTATCGCATGTCGTCCAGAGATGAGAACAAGCCCGAGATTACAGTAGTGGTGGAGTCCAGGGACACCGCCTCGAAGGTCATACTTCTGGCTATGGTAATACTCCTGTCAGGTGTTCTAGTGGCCTTGCTAACAACTGAAGCGGGAGAGGAAATCCTGGCAAAAAGTGGAATCGGCCCCGGTAATTGCGGTGACGGCATTGACAACGACAAGGGAGGCCAGGCCGATGAGGACGATCCAGATTGCTATAACAATCCCGAGGTTTGGGAGGGATATGACGAGAATCGCTCTGAGGCCAACAGAGATAACGACCCCCCGGGTGGGCAACCCTGAGGTGTAATCATGAGCTCAAAATGGGATACACGTTTCCTAAATCTTGCAAAGCACATCTCGGATTGGTCGAAAGACCCCTCAACCAAGGTCGGTTGTGTCGTTGTCGGCGAAGATCGAGAAATCCGCTCAACCGGATTCAATGGATTTCCAAGAGGGATCGAAGACACTGCAGCTAGGCTGAACGACCGCCAGCAGAAGTATCCAATGATTTGCCACGCTGAAGAGAATGCAATAATGCATGCTGCTAGAATAGGTATCTCTCTCAAAGACTGCACTGCCTATGTGACTTGGCCACCATGCTCACGTTGCGCCCGTTCATTGATACAGGCAGGTGTTAGCGAAGTGGTGTATCCTGCAGATTGTGAAATACCAGAGAGATGGGAGACCGATTTTGAGATTGCAACGAGTATGTTCAATGAATCAGGTGTATCCTATCGCTCAGCCTGATTATTTGGATAAGATGACCCAGAGCTCTTCGAGGTCAGAGTGTAGTTCTTCCAAACTCCCATCGTTCACCAATATTAGGTCTGCCAGTGCTGCGGTTGCGTTCAGAGCCTGCCCCGATTCATCCTTGGCAACCGCCTCTTTTTCTTCATTGGCAAAGAAGGTCTCTTTGTCAGAAATGTCCCCAGTCCTTGCACGGTCCTGTGCTCTTTGCCAGCGTGCTTCCATCCCCGATATGACTTCGATTAGAATGAAATCATCACGCTGCCGTAGGGCTTTGACCTCACCGGGGGTCCGAATAGAATCGATGACAGCATCCCCCTCCCCTATCCTCTCGAGTAACATTTCAGCGAGGATGCCAGCTCCACCAATTCGACGTAATTCATTACCACCCTCGATCAAGTTCTCTCGAGACTCTTCTATTCCTTTCTCTTTGAGATGAGCGCGAATAGAATCAGAGCAGGATTCGCTGCCCAGTCCCTTTGATACAAGCCAAGCAACAACTGTGGATTTGCCTGAGGCATAGCGACCGGTCAGTCCTATCAGCACGTTCTGATGCGCGGGACCTCCGGGCATAGTGGTTTCTAGCCCCAGAACCTTCTAGTCCTGGCATATTGCAGTTCTGCGTTGTGGATTGCTCGAAGTAGCCTTACCCTATCTCCGGGCGGCCCTCTCAGCAATCTGGTCGCAGTATCCTCACCAACACCCCTGCCCATGAGGCATAGAACAGCATCCTGCCCATGAGTCCTGAGAAGCTCCGCGTTCCTCTGCATCCTCCCACTGACCTTGGGGTCCTTGCTTGCCACCCACTCAGAGAGCATCGACTCCATCCTCTCAGGAGCGCAGGCCTGCATAGTTCCACTGCATGAGGAGCATGGTTCAATGACGTTCATTCGTTCAACTCTCCTCCTGGTCTTGCCCATACAGTTCAGACAGATTAGGACGGTTCTTTCGTTCAGTAGTCTAGTCTCTAGTCGCTCCCTGATTTCTGCATCACTCCATGCAGGGAGGAGTAAGTCTCTCTCTGCTCTGGGAGAAACGCCCAGCCTTCCAGCGGGCGTGTGGTGAATGGCAATATCCCCTCTCTGCAGACCTCTGAGCAAATCCTGGGTGGCATCAATATCCATCCTCTCATGGAATAATTTGTCCAGGGCCTCTTCGATAACGGGAGTTCCTCTGTATCGGCTCATCAAACCCTCGAGATTCACCTTCCTCGGGTCAACGCCCTTCTTCAGTACCCCCATCCTCCTAGCGACTTGGACTACCCTCCACCTCACAGCTCGGCCGTTTGGGATAGTCATCCTCATTATTGATGGAAGGGCCTCTGCCGAGGTCCCTGTTAGCCATTCTATCACATTGCCTGGAGTGACCCCAGGTACCTGCAGGGAAATTCTGTATGGGTCGATAATTGCCCTCCCCATCCTCCCCTCGTTGAGCGAGCCCATTGCCTGTAGGAAGTGAGCGAGGGTCTCGTTCACTCTTGATCCATGGCAGGTGTTCAGGATTACGGCCCCATCCCTTTCGGAAACGGTCACGGTCCGGTCGTCAGGAAGTATCCCGGAGGAATCCAGATGCTCTGCAACACTTCCCATGAATGCCTCTCTTGCATCATCGGACAATGGGTACGAGTCTAAACTGGCGACAATCCCCTCATCATCCATTGCCCCCATTGCAATGGCAGCGCTCCTCCTCAATTGCCCGACTTCAATAGCCACTTCGATAGGGACAGGGGGCAATTCTCCGGACCAGACAGGCACTTCTCCAGTGTCCTTCACCGGCACGACGAGAAGCTCTTCCTGCTCTGGATCTGCATCAACTATCTGCCAAGTCCTTCCGGCCATGACGAATGTCCTGGTTCTTGCCAGGTCACCATCGTCATCCCCTCCGAGAGACAGAACGAATGCCTCATCCACTGTACCAAGGATTCCTCTGCCAACAGCATCCCTGACTCTGTAGGAAAGCTCATCTGGAATCATCGAGATATGCTCAATACGGGTCCTCCCAAGTCTCCCTGAGGGGGAAAACCATCCCTCAGAAAGGGAATCAGGTAGCGCACCCAGAAACTGTCTCTTCCACTTCTCTTTGTCAGCCTCTGAATGCTCCTCTTCCCAAGACGGCCTCTCTTCGGGAGCATCCCCCTCCGTCCTTCTCGAGAGCTCTCTCCACAGGCTTGCCGGCCATGTCGTGACATCAGAATCTGCAGGCTCCTCGATCAGTCTGATCATCCACCTGTCATTGAGGACCCTCAGTATCGAGATAGTGCTACCCTCATTCCAATCATTGAAAATGGAGCAATTAGATATTATCTCAGTGGCGAGTCCAAGGGGCACGACTCCTCTTTCGATAGACATCTGAAGAAATTGATTTGCAGCTACCACAGCAGGATTAGTCCTCCATTCCACTCCCTCTAGCTCCCCTGCCATAGCCCTCCTTGAAATTACGGCACCCTCGGCGATCTCATCAATTTCCCACGCTAACAACTCACCTCTCCCTGAACCTCCTAAGTGATGCTCAGCCCTTCCCATTCTCTGTAGAAGCCTGTCTACCGCTCTGGGACTTTGTATTTGGTGAACTCTTCGGATACTACCAATGTCTATCCCCAACTCAAGGCTGCTGGTGCAAATAATCCCATGTAGAGAGCCACCCCTCAATGCCTCTTCCATCTCTCGACGAGTCTCAGCTGCAAGGCTCCCATGATGAACACCTAGACGAAGGTCACCATTCATGTTGCCAAGCCTCTGGGCAACCGACTCTGCGGCGTTACGAGAGTTTACGAAGACTAGAGCGGGACTTTCATCCAGTAGTGACTGAACTAGGCGCCGGTGAGCCGCTACGGCATGCGGCGTGCTGGACCAACTCACCGCCTCCGCCTCATCTGAAACACTAGGAGGCTCTCTGTGGACAACAACTTCAGTGGTCCTTGGGGCAGGGCCATGTATGGCAGAAGCATTTGCGGAAACCCATCTTGCCATCTCCTCAGGATTGCCCACAGTCGCCGATAAACCGATTCTCTGGAAGTCCCTCGGGCAATACGCCCTGATCCTTTCCAACCCAACCAACAATTGCGCCCCCCTCTCAGAAGATGCAAGATCGTGAACCTCGTCCAGAACTACGGCCTTTACTCCAGCCAGATGTGTCCTAAGTCTGCTGCCAAGGAGCATAATCTGTGCAGTTTCTGGAGTTGTGACTAGGAGGTTTGGTGGATTCTTCGATTGCTTGGTCCTAACTTTCTGAGGGGTGTCCCCGTGTCTTAGCCCAACACTTAGCCCCAGGGGCTCAAGCATCTCTGCTAGCCTCCTGTCTATGTCTCTGTTCAGGGCCCTTAGTGGTGTGATGTAGAGTATTGAAAGACCACTCCAGCCCTCCTCCAGGCATCTCGAGACTAGGGGAAGAATGGCTGCCTCGGTTTTCCCGCTTCCAGTGGGTGCAACCAGGACTCGATCGAGTCCTTTCATCAGGTCCGGAATGGATGCCTCTTGGATTGGGGTCAATTTCCAACCAAGGTTAGAAACCAAATCCCTAACTCTTGGATGGAGGGAACCGACCGACTCGCCACTCATGGCCCTCTGCCAGAGTCATCCCGGAAAACCCTCTCCCTTCAGGGATGGGGGGGAACATCGTCGGACCAGTGAGACATCTTGTTCATAGTGATTGTAACATTGGTAATTTCACCGTCTTCCCAGTAGTCCACTGCAACGAAAGTCGGCCTGTCATCCATTATCTCCCAGCACTCAATTGACCTGTTCAGTAGGAAATCATAGTCATTCACCTCTCCGGCCCTCAGTGGGTCAGGAAGTCCAAAGGCATTGGAAAGCCAGTTATTCAGATGCCAAACCGGCTGGGATCCATCGCCCCTGTAAACCGTGCAAGTCATGTCTTCAGGATTATCTTCAGCATAGTCGGTCGTCCAACTGAAAACACCAAAGTCATGTATCCAGGGGTAAGATTCGTCTTGCCCCTGTTCCCAGAAGACTACTAGGTCTGTTCCATCCAGAACCATATCCCCGATACTTGGCCAGGAACTCCCCAATGTATGGGTGTAAATCCTCTCTGACATGCCCGTCTGCTCGAAAAGGTACTCCAAATGGGATGCGGGCACAGTATTCTCGATTAGCAATGTTACGACATCCCCGCTGCTGTTATTCATCAGTGAATTCAACAGGTCGAGCCATTCAAAGGCATCAACTTCGCCATATTGACAGGGGTGGAAGAATTGTCCAGTACCATGGCAGAACCTGACATCCTCTTGTGTGGTGTTCTCATATGTTCTGTGATGAGTGTCGACCATGAATGCCCTGATTCCCCCATCCCACTGAGATTGAAGTCCGGTATAGTGGTTGACGCCGATCAGAACACCATCTTCAACTGAAGAGTAGGCATTGTGGGTCTCCGGGAATGTGAAGTCATCATATGACCTCATGCAATATATGGACTCACCGTGACAGGACATGTAATCATCGGGATCAAGGGGATCAAAGCCCCTTTCTTCCTCCCAGTCATTGGGAAGCCCATCCCCGTCTGCGTCATCATCATTCATGTCGCACTCGCCATCACCATCTAAGTCACTGGGAATTGACGAGGAATTGGATGGGTCGGTTTGACAGGACTCTTCCTCAATATCTCCCCAATTGTCACCATCGTCGTCGTCGTCCAGTAGACTACAGATGAAATCACCATCCTCATCGTCAGGCATGTCGTCTCCGTCGGAGGGATCCGAACTACAGTTGAGCTCCACTTCATCTGCCCAACCATCACCGTCGTCGTCGATATCATCAGAGTCGCTAATCCCATCTCCGTCCAAATCTGGAGGTGCCGAGGAAAGGCACCCAGAGAGCAGAAGGATGAAACAAACCAACAGAGATAGCGACTTTTCTCTCATAGTCCCCACTCCGGCCCCCCACTCATGAATTAATCGGATTATCATAGAATCGAACCATGGATTAACGGAACGACTCGTCGGAAGGCACTAATCATGTGTGCCTGACGCCGGTACGAGAAAATGGCACGGGCAAGCACTAGGAGGAAGGGGTTTTTCGCCAGATGGTGGGATTCTCAGAAAGACCGACAGTTCCAGATCATCGTCTACTCAACAATACTTTCCACCGCAGCCTTCGTTTGGGGTTTCTTGTTCCTGTTCATGCTAGGTGGTGCGACTGATCCAACTCATGAGGAGTACATGATACCGTTTAGCTGGGCCCTCCTTGTTTTCGGTGGCGTCGTAGCCTTCTATGTGGTTCCTGAGTTCATGCACTACATGAGTCACAGAGCGGTAATAGAGGACATCCTGACATTGGACTCTCGTCCTGAGGTTCTGCGAAGGAGGAAGGAGGCAGAGGATGCGGCTGACATACTCGGCAAATCTTACCAGTCTAGGCTAATGGGGCTATACTCAGAGTTTGAGATAAAGGGTGGCAAGAGGTACAAGGTCCCAGTCCCTAGTTCCAGAAATGACAGCATCCCCTCCGACGAATCATTGGCTGGGAGAATGTCATATTGGTGGGGAACCGAGGAATCCAGGATTTCAACTTGGTTACCAGGGCTACGAACCCTCGAGCAGCAGAACTCAAACAGAGCAATAATCGTGCTTTCTGCCTCGTCCCTATTACTATTGATATGGAACGCTTTCTTCGGATTGGTAAAGGGTAGCAGCGGCACCAGGGACCACACACTGGATCTCTCTGCGTATATCGGAGGCGCCGATGAAATACACCATCTCGCACCCCACTATGACTCTGTATCACTCCTCCTAATCGTCTTCATGGGTTCGGTCTTGTGGTCGACAATGCCTGAATCTGTCTTGGACGAGGAGGAATGAAGGTGTCTGGAGTAATCCTGAGAGAGGCCTACCTTGCTTTGGGACTAGTCTCAATACTCTTAGGGTCAATGTGGGTGGCAACAGGATCCTTTCCTCCCATGGTAGTGGTTGAATCAGGCTCGATGATGCATGACGACGATGGTTCAGTAGGAGCAATAGATCCCGGAGACCTTGTCCTTGTCATGAACCCAGATAGAAAAACGGTCATCACCTTCGTAGAAGCCACGCAGGAAGGGAATGAGAACTATGGGCATCAGTCCCATGGAATGCCCGGCGATGTGATAGTCTACAAGAAGAATGGTGGAACGGATACACCAGTGATCCATAGGGCCCTTCTGAAGGCAGTCTCAAATGACTCTGGAGGGTGGGATGTTCCAGGCACCCCACTTGTGAATGTAACATCCATAGATTGGACACTCGACTACCAGTGCTCATACCATGGCGGTTTCTACAATCTGGAAATTAAGGATTGGACCCCGCCTCATGAGGGATACTTGACCACCGGGGACAACGAAGATACCAATGGTTGCGATATAGACCAGAGAATAGCTACAGGAGGAAATCCAATGCAAGGACTGAAGGATGAGTCCGGAAATCCCGTAACTGCGGTTAAGGATGAATGGATAGTTGGAGTTGCTTCATCAGAGATACCTTGGATTGGTGCAGCAAAACTGATCTTATCTCCTGATCCGGGGGCCTCTCAGGTTACTGACAAGACATGGACAAGTCTTGCCATGGTCGTCGCCATGATTTTTATTGCCCCAATGGCAATTGAGTTCATCTCCGGAAATCGTCCACAGGAAGAGGAGTGACTAGTAGAACAGTGGAATGATTAGTGGTATTACCACTATGCTGAGGACTACAATCGTGGTGTAGTAGCTGAATTTGTTCGCTAGCATCTCAACTTTCATCGGATTCTCACCTCTGAGAACCCTCGAAAGTAAAGAGTGAGACGTGTCCTTGACAATGTGCCCACCATCGAATGGGATTATGGGTATGAGATTCGCAAACCCAAGAAGGAAATTTATCCATGCCATCCAGAAGATGCAATCGAACAGATCCAGCATCCCTTCAGTTCCTAGCGTTGAAGCCAATGCACCATCCCCTGCCATCACCATCGACCTCTCATGAAGATCCATCGTCTGTCCGTCATGTTGCATGGGGGTGCCTAGCATAATCAAAGGAGAAACAGCAGTAAGAACAACGGTATCTCCTAGGGAGAACCTGCCATCTACGATGTATGAGAACCTATCAGTCTGTACGGTCCCGGAACGAATATTGCTTACTCCGAGAAATGCATCTCCCTGCTCTATGCCAAGAGAATTAAGAGTTGTTTCAGTTTCCTCCAAACATGCTTCTTCTCCTTCACAAAGGTCAAGGTAGTACTGATACCTGTCACCAAGAATCACCATTTTTTCTGAGGGTGCACCATTCTCCTCCGAATATGGTATTATTGTGAAAGAAGCCTCGTCCCCTGCCGACAAGGAACTCATTTGTTCAGAAAAGGAATCGTAATCATGAACTTCCACCCCGTTAATCTCAGTTATGATGTCATAAGGCATTATTCCTGCCTCATCCGCCCCACCGTCCTCGATTATTGCCAAAGCATGAACTCCTGGATTTACGGCAACGAACCCACTAGAAACAACCCCAAGAAGTACAAGGGATATGAACGTGGCAACTATATTGATTGACGGGCCAGCCGCATAGAGCCTAATCCTCTCCCTCCTGGGTGCGATTGACATGTCTAGGTGTTCTGGTTCTGCGAAGGCACCAACGGGAAGCGGACCCATCAATAACAATCCAAAATTCCGTACCTCCATACCATGTGCACGAGCCTGAATTCCATGGCTGTACTCATGAATAAGCAAGGCCACCACCAATGCCAGAACTGGCCACCAAAAGGGAACAAAACTAGTCACGCCGGGAATCAGTAGAATGTCAGTGGCTGGAAGTACTTCTTGAGGAGGGTTCCTTATGGAAGAAATCAATGAGCTAGAAATGAGGTAGACTACACCTGCCATTAGCAGAAAGCAGATCCAAATTGATAACTCTCCAAAACCCCTCCAGAATTTTCGATTCCTGGAAACGTACTCCAATAGTGATTTTCCCCTATTTGTTCTGGCCATGAGGATAATTCCGAGAACCCTGTCGAAGTTCCAACTGTCCAGATGACCACTCTCCTCAAGATAGTTCAGAGAATAGTACCAGATACCGATTGATGCTACTAGCCAGAAGGGTGCAACACCGTAGTAAACAAGCATAATCAGGATCAATATGGGTATTACAGATACCCTGCGCTCCCCCTCCTCATCCATGGTCATAGCCCGAAGTCATGACTATTCAACTTGCACCATCGGACAGTAATTGACTTGAGGTGAGGCCAACTCCAAGGCACATGGGCGAACTCCAGGACGAGGGAGAAGGCAACCGCAAGGCGAACAGAGAGATAGACTCGCTCAGAAGGGAAAGGGACAGCGTTCAGCGTTTGATCAACCAAGTCAAACTGGGGGAAGTCAGAGAATCCTTGGAGTTGTTAAGAAGTAGGATGGATGCCATAGAAAGAATCCTTGAAAACTAGTCTATTGCTATGCCAAGGGAATCTGAACCCTTTGTGCTTCCAATCAACCTAGCCCCGTCTGACCTACAAACGAGTGCTAGAAATCGGTGAAGGGGCATCCCTTGTTCCCAATCTAGAAACGGCTTGCCATTCCTAGTCAGAGGCAGGGATGGAATGCTCCTCGAGAGGTGTCTCAGCTTGCCACTTAGTCCCTCAACTTCGACTTTCATAATTCTCCAACTATCCCCTCTCACCCCTTTCAGTCTGTATGCGTAGAGGGGTAGCAGACCACATCTCTCCCCAGTCTCCTTCAATGACTCATATTGGTCCCAAGTCCTTCCCGAAAGGTATAGCTTAGACGTCTTCGAGGACTTGACTTCCACTGGAAAGCACATATCGCCCCTCAGTACCAGAAGGTCTCCAGTTCCCTCCGAACCACTTCCAGGCGCGCGAACGACTAGGAATGGCCTTTGGATGACCTGCATAGCTCTGGCCCTCTCCATCTCAGAGCAAGATCTTGTTATGGCCCTGACACCGTTGACCTCTCCAGCAAGCACCGAACGAAGCTCCCTCTCATATTGGCTCCCGATGCTTCCCATGGGATGAGCTGATTCTCAGGGTTCTTGAGGACATTGGTCGATGTTCACTGTATCTTGCCCTTTCTGAAATCCCTAGTTCTGTCCACCCCTGGGAATTGGTCCTCGCTCTCACGGTACACTGTCTTCATGTTGTTTAGGAAGTTGACTTCGTCAGTGACAATTAGTACCATCCTCACCCCTGGGTCTTCTTCTGCGTCCATCCAAGCTAGGATTATCTCCATAGTCAATCTAGCTCCCTCCCTGTGTGGATATGCGAAAACGTCCATACCCAGCGGAGGGGTGACAAGAGTCTCCCGCTTCTTGATGTTGGAGACTTGCTCAAACAAGGCGTTGTAAGAATTAGCTAGGAGCTCCCTCCTGAAGTTGTCTTGATTGGGCCTGCGACAGTCGGGTCCAACCACGTGAACCAATTTGGAAGCTGGGAGATTGAAGGCGGGTGTTGTAACTGCTTCCCCAACTCCACAGGGTTGCTTGCCTTCCTTCCTTCTTTCAACTGCTATTTTCGTGCAGCATTCCCGTAGCTCTTCACCGGCTGCCAACTGCATCTTTTCGTCCAAACCTTCTCTTCCCGCCAATCTGTTGTTAGCCGGAATTACCATCACATCCCCCTCGACTCTGATAATGTTCCCAAACTGGACTCTGACCTGTCCATGTTTGCATTCTCGGACAATGATAGTCTCCGCCATGAGATATCAAGGTCAAGCCATCTGATAAGTAACCATCGTACGATTTTCGACATTTCCGGCGATGCATTCATTCGTAGGTGCTCCTTACCAAGGCCATGTCTGCTGGATATGTACTGGTGAATGTCGAACCGGGAAGCGAATCCTCCGTGCATGAAGCGGCCCTCTCGCTTGATTGTGTGACTGATGCAAACATGCTTTTCGGCGACTACGACTTAATTGTGAAGATTGAGGCAGAAGACATGGGAGAAATTGCAAAACATGTCGTCGAGTCAATCAGATCCATACCTGGAGTGGCCAATACCAAGACATTAGCCTGTGCCGAGATGTGAGGAAATCACGCCCCGGAAAAACCGAAAAACCCCCAATAGAGCCTCAGTGAAGCGTTTACCCCCCAATAACTTCATTATCTCTCTAGAGCCCCAAAAACGCGGAGGTATTGTAAAAATGTCAGGAAAGAAGTACTTCGTACTGATGGAAAACGGCGATGACACCAGCCAGGTGTTTGTGAACAACCAGCCCCGTGGTGCAGCATTGAAAGCTGCTCGAAGGGGGATCACAGACATCCAACTAAGAGAGCGAGGCACCAACAGGGTGCACTGCTTCGATGGCTGGAGAGATCTCGTTGCAAAGGGTGCAGGCGGTCCAGCGTACCTTCCGGATAAGATCTGGAAGGCCAACGTAAAGAAGACCGGCATAAAGCGCCTTTAGTTGGGCCACAGCCCATAGCAGACTAACGTAAACCCCTCGGCCGGGCGACTGGCCGTGGGGATCCAAAACACCGCTCTAGCGCTTAGCTATTTTCTTCATATCTGCGGTAGCTACATCCCCAGCTTCCGTGCCAGTATTGCGAGAGGGTCATAGTATTCCGTGACAACCCTCTCCTTGAGGGGTATGATTGCATTGTCTGTGATGTTGATACCAGCTGGGCACACCTCAGTGCAGCATTTTGTAATGTTGCAATAACCAATTCCGAAGTCGTCCTTTATTTCTGGAATCCTGCTTTCTTTGTCCAGGGGGTGCATTTCGAGGCTTGCTAGCCTAACGAAGAACCTCGGCCCAGCAAACTCATCGAATTTCTGATGCTCTCTGAGTACGTGGCAAGTATTCACACAAAGCATGCATTCGATACAAGATCTGAACTCCTGGAGCCTGTCTGCCTCTTCTTGATTGAACTCCCAGTCAAACTCGTCCGGGCCATTTATTGGTACAATCCTCTGATCCGTTTCGTACGCCCAAGAAACATCAGTCACTAGGTCCTTGACTAGTGGGAACGATTGCATAGGTCTGACCAAGATGGGCGTATCCTCGGGAGTCTCCTCCAGAATGTCCTCCATCCTTGTCATGCACATCAGTCTTGGCTTACCGTTCACCTCTGCACTGCAGGAGCCACACTTTCCTGCCTTGCAATTCCATCTGCATGAGAGGTCAGGGGCATGTTCCGCCTGAATTCTATGAATCACATCCAGGACGACCATTCCCTCGTCCATCTCAACTGTGTAGTCGACCATCTTTCCGAATGGGTCTCCTACAGAGTCCGGGACTCCTCTGAAAACTCTGAATGTCACTTGTTCGCTCATTGAATCACTCCTAGTTCAGATCGTCCTCATCAAGCAGAGACTTCAGGTCTTCTGGAATGGGTGGGTAGGAGACGTAGTCAATGTTCATTGATCCATCAGAACCCTGCAAAATTACGCTGTTTATCTTGCCCCAATGGGAGTGGTCAGGAGTAGGGAAGTCGTCTCTGGTATGCCCCCCACGGCTCTCTTCCCTGCGTAGAGCCGCCAATGTGCACATCCTGCTAACATCAATCATGGCACTAATCTCCAGAGCCTGGTGCCATCCTGGATTGTATGTCGTTCCAGAGCCTCCAAACGTTTCGTGAGATCTCAATTCAAGGGCATCCAAGTCATCTAGAGCTTCTTCCAGCAGCTTCTTGGTTCGGATAATTCCGACTTTGTCTTGCATCATCCGCCTCAAGTCCTCAACAACTATTGCCGGATTCTCTCCTCCTTCCCTTGAAAGCGGTGCTATGGTCTCCTCGATTACTTCATCGATTTCAGATTGCTCTATTTCGGCGAATTTATCGATTTTCAATGCTGCTTCCGAGGCCTGTTCTCCCGCGATCTTTCCGAAGACAATCAAGTCAGATAGTGAGTTTCCACCTAGCCTGTTTGCTCCATGGAGACCGGTCGCCGCTTCACCTGCCGCATATAGCCCCGGTATTGTAGACTCCTGTGTTTCTGGATCGACTTTGACCCCTCCCATAACGTAGTGCGCAGTCGGCCCCACTTCCATCGGCTGCTTTGTGATGTCAACCGCCGCGAGCTCCTTGAACTGGTGGTACATTCCGGGTAGCTTCTTCTTCACTTCTTCTTCATCCCTCCACGAGATGTCAAGATAAGCTCCCCCATGCTCGGATGCTCTACCTGCAGCCCTCTCGCTGTTTATCGCCTTGGCAACAACGTCCCTGGTCAGGAGCTCAGGGGGCCTTCGCTTCGTAGCAAGCTTCCCAGCGACCACTTCATCGACCCACTCCAACGCCTCCTTTTCTGTATCGGCAAATTCATCGGCATACATTTCTGGAACATAGTTGAACATGAAACGGTCTCCCTCCGAGTTCGTTAGCTTCCCGCCTTCGCCCCTTACTCCCTCTGTAACTAGAATCCCCTTGACAGATGGTGGCCATATCATTCCAGTGGGGTGAAATTGAACGAACTCCATGTCGCCCATCTCGGCACCAGCCCAATAGGCAAGAGCATGACCTTCCCCCGTGTATTCCCAAGAACCCGAACAGACCTCCCAGCACCTGGTAATTCCGCCAGTTGCTAGAACAATTGTCTTGGCCTTGAATAAGTGCAATGACCCATCGTTCCTATCATACGCGAAACACCCTGAGATTCTCCCATCAGTTTTGAAAAGCCTTCGAACGGTAAATTCCATGAAAACATCCATTCCCATGTGGACGCCCTTCTGTTGAAGAGTCCTGATCAGTTCAAGACCAGTTGCATCGCCTATGTGCGCTAGCCTGGGGTATGTGTGCCCCCCGAAGTTTCTCTGGCTGGTCTTGCCTTCCGGAGTCCTGTCAAAAACAGCACCCCACTGTTCCAACTCCCTTATCCTGTCTGGAGCCTGCTGCGCGTGTATCCTAGCCATCCTCCAGTCACCGAGGTACTTCCCTCCCTTCATCGTGTCACGGAAGTGAACCTCCCAGGAGTCTCTGGGGTCCTTGTTGGCCAAAGCAGCCGCTGCCCCGCCCTCGGCCATTACAGTATGCGCTTTGCCCAGCATCGACTTGCAAATCATTGCAACACTCGCCCCACTCGAGCTTGCTTCTATAGCCGCCCTGAGTCCAGCACCACCTGCTCCGATAATCACAACGTCATGTTCGTGCGTGGTAACTTCTCCCATCATATACCACCCCAGATTACAATATCGTTCCATCCGAAGAGAGGATCCGTGCAGGCATAAACATAGAAGTCAGTAAACATGACCCAGAATAGGCTGTAGAGTGCCCATTCTTTGTGACTCTCGTTGAGCTTTGTTGAGACTTTCCACATTCTGTACTTCATCCTATTCATCGGAGTGCCGGTCCAGTCGTTGCTCCCTCCTCCTATGACGTGTCTGAATGCATGGCATCCTACTGTGTAACCAGTGAGCATTAGTACGTTGATGAGAAGAACAATTGTTCCCACACTGATGCCGTAGTGATGGACATCCGCGTCATGAAAGTTGACTGAAAGCCAAACGTCATACGAGAGGATTGGAAGGTATGCAAGTGCGATGTACATGAAATAACGATGCAAATTCTGAACAACCAGAAGACCGGTTTCTCCACTGTATTCATTCCATGGTTTGGAAACAGCACATCCAGTTGGTTGTTGGAAGAAAGCCCTGTAGTACGCCTTACGGTAGTAGTAGCACGTACCTCTAAAACCCGCTGGGAAAATCAGAATGAACATGGCAGGGCTCATCCACCAAAGGAACTCCGGGATGGGACCTCCGAAGGTACCTTGACCTGGGATGATAAGGGGGCTGAAGAGGGGGCTCAGGACGTGGCTCCCGTTGGACTCTATTGCCATAGTCGAATAGCCCGCACTCCTCCCGAAATCCTCGAAAATCCAGAAATCTGCCTCCATCATTCCTCTCCATGTCGAGTACATGATCATGATTCCCAGATAGGCAGCCATAGCCGTGGGACCTTTCCACCAGCCGTCCACTCTGTCGGTCCTTCCGAACCCGCTTCTGAGTGGTAGCTTGACGCTAATTCCACGAGTGCTGAGATACTCGCGATCCCAGTCCGCCATAGTAACCCGGCCCTAAGGGCCGGATGGTTCTCCTTAAGCAATTGCTTTACTCAATATTCCTAATCCTCAAGGTTAAAGTGGGCCATCTGCCAGAATCATTTGTGTTAGGAGGGGATATCGAATCATCAATCTGCCTAAAGTGCGGGCACATGCCTGGGGCATGGCTACCTGGATTGCCTTGCTCGATCTGCGGGGAGCCATTCCTCTGAATCAGGCTAGGCCGGCATAATCTGCATCCGCTTCTTCCATCTCTATTTCATCTACATCCATCTGAGCTAGTTGCAGCTTCCCAGACAGCTCGTCATTAACTGCATGCCAGTAAGAGTACGCCTCTATAACCCAAATTCCCGACTCGCGAGTTCCGTTTCCACTGCCCTTGACTCCACCGAAAGGCAGGTGTGCCTCAGCACCAGTCGTTGAGTTGTTGATACCTGTCATTCCAGCCTTGATGCCAGTCTTGTAGCGGTAGGCCTCTAGGCGATCATTCGTGTAGATTGCCGACGATAGTCCGTAAGGGCTGGCATTTGCGAGATGCAGCGCATGTTCGAAGTCGCGTGCTTTGACTACAGTAATTACTGGTCCGAATATCTCCTCGTGGAAGCATTCCATGTCCTCGGTTACACCAGTGAAAACGTGTGGCCACATGTACACTCCCTCACTTGCATCACCTTGGAAACCCTCGGGCTTGTTGTCGTTCGTTATTCTGCCCTCTCCCCAAACCTTGGTCGCCCCGCTGGCCTCACACATCTCAATTCCTTTGAGGAAATCAACTGCGTACCTCTCTGAAAGCATGGATCCGTAGAGTACCTCCTCTTCACGCATTGAATCCCCGATCCTCGTCGACTTTACCTTGGACATCAACTTCTCCAAGAACTCGTCATATATGTCCTCGTGGACAATAAGATTCCCAAGACTTGTGCAGCGCTGTCCCGCAGTTCCGAAACCGGCCCAGTAGGCGCCTTCTATAGCATTCTCCATATTTGCAGATGGCATAATGACAAGCGGATTCTTACCTCCCAGCTCAAGACTGGCGCTCACGAGGTTACGTCCACATACCTCACCAATCATTTTTCCCACTGGAGTACTGCCAGTGAAAGAAACCTTGTTCACCATTCCTAGATCGACAGCGTCAACCAGATGCTGCCCAGCACCGCTTCCCTTGCCATGGACCAGATTGATTACCCCGTCTGGCAATCCTGCTTCATGCATTATCCTAGCGAGAGCAAAGGAAAGGAGAGGGGAGTCTTGGGGAGATTTCCACACACATGTATTGCCACACATAATTGCGGGAATCATCTTCCAGAATGGAACCGCTGAGGGGAAATTGCAAGAGTTGATGATGCCACAAACTCCGCGGGGGCGACGATATGTGAAAAGCTCCTTGTCGGGCAATTCGGAGTTGACCGTCTGCCCATAGAGACGCCGTCCCTCGGATTGGAAGAATAGGCAAGTGTCTATCGCCTCCTGAACCTCTCCCCCACATTCCTTCAAGGTCTTGCCAATTTCGCGAGCCTGTAGGCGAACAAGGTCCTCTTTGTGCTCCATCAGGAGACGTCCCATGTTACCGATCACTTGTCCACGAGTCGGAGCAGGCGTTGCCGACCAAGCGGGAAAAGCAGCTCTAGCCGCCTCTAGCGCCTCGTGTACATCCGCCTCATTCGAGAGGGGAAACTCTCCTAGACAGTCTTCTAGCCAAGCAGGATTGACACTTTCGAAGGTGGATCCACTACTCGACTGAGTCAACTTTCCCGCGATAATGTTGTATCCCCTGATTGAGGGGCTCCCGTTCGGGTTCGCTCTGTCAATCGTCTCAAAACCAGTTTCCAGCACATGGGCCATGAGATACGCGAACCAATACCCCGACATGAATGCTACTCATCGAATCTCCTTGTTCCGATAACCAATGAGCGTGATTTGACACCTGTTGATTGGTGGGTTTAACAACCCCCGTGACTGAGAGACGTTTGTTAGGGGACGACGCAATGACCGACGACTCATCAGATTCACTCACGCTAAGAGTGGCCAAGGCCATACCAAGTGACGTCGGCCACGGGCGTGCAAGAGTCCCATTTGACAACGACCTAAATCTCAAGCCAGGCGACATTATCGAAATATCCGGAGAAAGAAAGACTGCAGCCATAGTCTGGAGGTGCAGGCCAGAGGACGCAAATTTGGGCGTGATTAGGGTTGATGGAATTATTCGTAAGAATGCAGGCGTCAGCCTCGGGGACAGAGTCGGCATCTCGAAAGTCGAAACTCAACCATGCCAGAGGCTGGTTCTGAGTCCAGTCATGGCGAAACAGCAGAAGGTCAGATTCGGACCGGGGATAGAGGGTTTTGCACGCAGGGGACTGAACAAGAGGCCAGTAGTGGCTGGAGACAGGATATTCATACCGGGAATGACATTGTTTGCAGAGGCTCTCCCATTTGCAATAGTTTCCACGAAACCGAAGGGAATTGTCCAGGTCCTTCCAGACACGGAGATAGTCATCAAGGAGGACCCCGTAGACGAGGAAGAATCGGGAGAGATACACACTATTTCCTATGAGGACATAGGCGGCCTCGGAGACCAACTTCAGAAAGTCAGGGAGATGATAGAACTGCCTCTGAAGCACCCAATATTGTTCACGAGGCTGGGTATAGACCCTCCGAGGGGCGTACTTCTTCACGGCCCTCCGGGCACAGGTAAGACTCTAATCGCCAAAGCCGTCGCTTCTGAGACCAATGCACACTTCACTTCGATCAATGGTCCGGAGATAATATCCAAGTATTATGGAGAGAGCGAAAAGCAGTTGCGTGAGATTTTCGACGAGGCTGCTGCGAATGCTCCAGCAATCATCTTCATCGACGAGTTGGACAGCATCGCACCCAAGCGTGAGGACGTTAGCGGAGAGGTCGAAAGAAGGGTCGTCGCCCAGTTGCTGACATTGCTCGATGGGATGCAGGGCAGGGACAACGTTGTCGTGATCGGCGCAACTAACAGGCAAGATG
This sequence comes from Methanobacteriota archaeon, assembly GCA_002726275.1. Taxonomy (GTDB): domain Archaea; phylum Thermoplasmatota; class Poseidoniia; order Poseidoniales; family Thalassarchaeaceae; genus MGIIb-O5. The sequence continues at coordinate 20,320 of PBSO01000030.1, forward strand.
CAATTGATCCTGCATTGAGGAGACCTGGACGGTTCGACCGGGAGATAGAGATAGGCGTTCCAGACAAGAATGGCCGTTCAGAGATTATCGGAATTCATACCAGGGGGATGCCAATAAGTGATGATTTCGACTTAGAGTGGCTCTTGGACAACACACATGGTTTCGTAGGGGCGGATATCTCAGCTCTCGTCAGGGAATCGGCAATGAAGGCACTAAGGAGATATCTGCCGGAGATTGATCTAGACGAGGAGCAAATACCTCCTGAAGTACTTGAGAAAATGGCTGTGATAATGCCGGATTTCAAAATGGCAATCAAAGAAATTGAGCCCAGCGCCCTGAGAGAGATATACCTCGAGGTGCCAGAAGTATCATGGGGTGAAGTAGGGGGCCTTGAGGAGATAAAGGATAGACTCAAAGAAAGCATTGAGTGGCCTCTGACGAAGCCTGAGATGTTCGAGCATTTCGGGATTAACCCTCCGAGGGGGATAGTCCTGTTTGGAGCACCTGGCACTGGAAAGACCCTACTGGCCAAGGCTATAGCCAATGAGGCAAAGGCCAATTTCATCACAATCAAGGGACCAGAACTAATTTCGAAGTGGGTGGGCGAGTCTGAGAAGGCCGTCAGAGAGGTGTTCAAGAAAGCCAAGCAATCCAGCCCTTCAATCATTTTCCTAGATGAGTTCGAGAGCATCGCAGGAATGCGTCGCTCAAGCTCGGGAGATGGCTCAGATGTCATGAATAGAGTCGTAAACCAGCTCCTCAGTAGTATGGATGGAGTCGAGGGAATGGAGGGAGTGATTGTCGTGGCAGCAACGAATAGGCCAGAAATGAT
>PBSO01000031.1 GCA_002726275.1 Methanobacteriota archaeon
AAGAACGCGCAGACAGAAGTTTCCTAGAGGCGCCATCGGGAAGCTCCGAGATGTGCAAGTCTGCGATTCCTACCTCTCCCCTCTCCAATGCCAAATTCACTGCAGATTCCCTAATAGTCGAGTCTTCTGTTAAATTGACTGCGCTTTCCAGCAATATTGCCGCCGCAGAACTGTCATGCTCGGAAATCTCCTGGATGTTTTCTGATATCCATATTGCATCCGATTCTTCGCCCCTCTCCATCCTGTGGTGGGCTTCCAAACGTCTGGCACGTGGGCCTTCTACAGAGGCCCATCTTTCTGCGGCTGCTGAGTGGAGCTCTGCTGCCTCCTCCTCCGACCAGGTTGCCCTTCTGACATTTCGGACCAGGTGATGTGGCTCTACTGCTTCTCTGCTCCACCTGAGTACGGCTGAATCATCGAGCTCGGAAGTTCCTTCCTCATGGCCCATCTCAGACACCACTAGTGGAATAGGGGAAAGGGACAGTTCATCCAGGGAATCCAATCCTTGGTCGCTGAGTCTGCGTATGACGGTGGATTGCACGAACTCCTGGACTGCCTCGTCTTTCTCTGGCAATCCCTCGTCTGGAGACCACAAGCGGATTGCAAGGGGATGCCCTCCAAGAGCATCTGTAATTCCCCTGGCCGTATCAGAATCGATTCCCTCTGGTAGTAGAGAGGTTGCATCGTGATGTTTCAGCCCCCCAATCCTGTAGTCGTCGAATCCGATCAGAGAATCGAATGGGCTTGGGGCCCTGACCACGACAAGAACGGGCGAGGGTCCTGATGAGACCTCGTTTAGCAATTGAGATACGCCGTCAACGTGTCTGGGATGTAGCTCCTGCGCCTCATCGACAATTAGCAAAGTCCTCCCTGAGCCAGCTGCTGAGGAAATAGCGGAGGACGATGATGGCGAGTTCTCGCCTAACCACATATTGCCTACTGATGGAGCGTCGCAATCGAGGTTGCAAGAAGCCCACCTTATCGTCCACCCGATTTGGCTGAAATGTTCCGACACTGCCCTGGCAAGAGTGGACTTACCAATCCCTGGAAGGCCGCTGAGAACAATTGAGTTACCATCTGAAAGTGAAGTTGTGATATGTCCCACCTCTTCCTCCCTGCCATGCATGACAACAGAATCAGGGATTGGACCGAAAACCGCCCCTGTCTTTTTCTTCGGGGTTCGATCTGATTTCTCCAACTCTCGCCTGCCTTTCTTGGTAATGTGAATCACTGTCCTCCTACGGCTCCCCCCACCAATCACATGCGCATTGCGTGAAAACACCAAATCTTCTTCCTCCAGCATCGACAATGGGGGATGGAGGGCGGAACGAACCACTCCGAGAGACTCTGCGAGTCCCGGTAGGGAAAGGCTCCTTGGGACATCCCACGCTTTTTCCAGTGACTCTGAGAACTCACTCAGACGGGCCAAGATTCTCGACTGCGCCTCGGTAAGCACGCCTCTGTGGCGAGGCACGGGTTCATGGGTATTGACCTCCGGCGCATCAACGTAAATGACGGTCGACAGGGGCTCTCTTGACCTTCCAAACAAGCCCGGGGTATACCTTTTCAGAAGGTCCGATGAGGGTGTAATGTACGTGGGAAAGGCTACTGACTTGGAGTCCCGGGTTTCTTCTTACTTCTCCAGTAATCCGGATCGGGATATGATTCCAAGACTCGTCTCAGAGTCGGATAGGGTGGATTTCATAGTGACAAAGAGTCCTTCTGAGGCACTAATCCTGGAAAGGCAGCTGATCAGAAAGCACAAACCCAAATTCAACTCCCTGCTGAAGGACGACAAGTCGTTTCCCTTCATTGCCCTCACTTCTCATGATTTGCCTCGAATCCTGTACTCGAGGCACCCTCCCAAAGATTCTCGCCGTTGGGGGCCATTTTCCGACGCTGGTGCCGCGAAGAAGGTTGTCGAGCTTCTAAGACGGTTCTTCGGAATCAGGGACAATCGTAACAATCTGCCTTTCGGATACATCGAGTCAGATGACCCGGATGACTACCAAAGGAGGGTCAAGGCTGTTATGAGCATCCTGGATGGTGATGCTGGACTCCTCATTAGGGGCCTGCAGGACGAGATGGATGAGCACAGTAGCAACCTCAGGTACGAAGCTGCAGCTAGATCCAGGAATCTTATTGCATCAGTGAATGAGACGATATCTCAAAAGGCGATTCATAGCAGGTTCTACCAGGATTGTGACGCGATAGGTTTCGCCTCAACTGGTGACACTGGGATGGTCACCATACTCCATGCCAAGGAGGGTGTGGTAGAGGGGCAAACTGAGTACCCTCTCATCCACAGGGGCGATGTCTCGGAGTCTGTTTCCTGTGTTCTTGTTGAGCACTACTCGAATAGGAAACCCCCGAAGAGGATACTCGTGCCATCAACGGTGGGCGAGTCAGTAGTATCGTGGCTAAAGGAAGTCAGAGGGTCCTCTGTTGAAGTCAGGACCCCGAAGAGGGGAGACTTGGCAGAGCTAAGGGGGATGGCGGACAAAAACGCTGAGATCCTTGTTAGGCGTTCTTGGACGAAGGGGTCTGGGAACCTAGAGCAGAAGGCGGCGGATGATGCGGCTAGGCTCATTGGGCTAGATACTCTGAATCACTTGGTTTGCTTTGACATGGCTCAGCTTCAGGGAGTTGAGAGGGTGGGTGCCTCTGTAGTCTTCAGGAATGGGAGGCCCTCCAAGAAGGAATACAGGACATACAGAGTGAAAACAGATGCAAACGACGATCTGCGAATGATGTCAGAGGTAATTGAGAGGTGGCTGAAGCATCAGGATGAGTGGCCTGATTTGCTTCTTCTGGACGGAGGTGAGACTCACCTATCTACAATAAGCAAGATGCTGGAGGGGAAGATTCCACGTGAGAGTTTCAAGCTTGCGTCATTGGCTAAGAGGGAAGAGACTCTGCATGTCCATGGAATGGACCCTCTAGTTCTGGACCGGCGTGGCAGGGTCCTGATCCACTCGAGGGACGAGGCGCATAGATTTGTCAACCAATACCACAGAAAAAGGAGGACGAAGGGAGCCCTAAGGGACCCTCTCGAGGACATCGACGGGCTTGGTGCCAAGAAGATTCAGTCCCTACTCCGTCACTTCGGCGGCAGAAGCGGAATCGAGCATGCTAGTGTGGCTGACTTGAGAAGGGTCCCTGGCATTGGCGGGTCAATGGCAGAGAGGATCAGGGAGCATTTCCATCGCTAAATTCGTCCTCGTCAAAGAACTGCTCGTCGACCAATACCAGTTTTTCCTCCAGTTTTCCGAACTCCCGTTCCATTGTGACTTCCAGTTCCTTCGCCTCCGTATCGGCCAGCCTCTTTGTCTTCCTCTCCTTCCGCTCCTTCCTCTTCCTGCGGAATCTGCTAATTGACAGAGAGAAGAACACCACTAGGACGAGGGCATAGGGCGCCAGCTCCCCAATCAAGAAAATCCATGTGACCTCGATTGAGTAGGTCACTGTGTCCGTATTGGAGTTCTTGCTGCATTGCGCCCAAGACTCTGCCTCCGGACATGTCGGAAGCGAGTAATTGAGGACCTGTCGCCCGCCGATTGTCCCCAGCTCACCCAGGCCCATTTCGCTTTCGAAGGAGACTATTCTCACCGAGTCAGGCATCAGAATCTGGAATCTGGCTGATGACTTGACGGTTCCAAGAACTGTGTGCTCCATCAATGGCGTGATTCTCTGTGTGATCGAGGCGCCTTCGATTTGCATACCAGTGTCTGAGAAGACCGGCATACCATATGCAGAAGCGACCGTTGATGATGCCCTCAGGGCGATTGATGCGGGTTGGATGGAGATGTCCACTTGGTCCTGTCTCAGGGACATTTCAATCTCCGCGTCATCTATCCTGCTCAGGAGTTTCAGTGGGACTCTGTCACTCGTTTCCGGGTCATCCCTCATCTGTATGGTGTCGAAATCAGCGGTGAATGGGGTTCTTTCCAAATTCGCATTGAATGAGTAGTAGCCAATACCGAGGTCCTGGTTCTCGAGGCCTATTTCACCGAGTTCCTCTATCATCTCGGATGACGATTCGGTCAGAGTCCTAGCTAGCTCCTGGATCCCGTTGTTGGAAACCTCGAAGTCGATCGGCTCACCGAATCCCGTGTCTATCGATGATTCCAGGTCGGAGCCTGCCAGAAGCCCTCCCTCCAGTCTATCGCCAATGACTATTATTCTCCTCAATATGTCTGCGGGAATCGGCAGGAGATCTATCTCATCCTCTCCCGGATCTATTCCCAACCTGTAAATCTCAAGGGTCACTTCAGAAGAGAAGCGGACCGAGGCGGATGCTGTAAGTTCGTGTATTGCGACGGATTCTATGTCAATGCTGACTTCAAAGGACACGCATGTCTTCTGAGATGCTGAGCATAGAAGATCGGGGCTGTCTCCTTCACAGGGATTTGATTCCAGACAGATTGGGTGCTTCCAATCGAATGGGCTTGCCCCTTCAAGACCTATCTTCTGTGTCGAGCTGTCGCCCGTATTTGCGGTGAAAACCAATGAGTCTGGGGTTGAGCCAGTAGATTCCAGCCATTCCGGTAAGAGGACGGTGATTCTGACATCCGAAGAAGGGAAATTCTCTGGTAGGAGGTCTTGGATGAAGCCCAAATCCACATCCACCTCGACTCCCAGGACACTCATGAGTGCGGCGAGATCCTCGTCAGTCATTTTCGACAAGTCCATTGTTGAAACATCCCCCTCTGCGTGCTTAATCAATTGGCTGACGATACTCGAGATGTGCATCTCGGATGAGGAAGTGCTAGTTTGGAGGGTTACTGGGTAGGTACTCGCCATAGGGCTGCTCGTTCCCAGGCAGTATCTGTATGCCAGACTCTCCTCACATGTCACACTCGGGATATGCTGAAACATCAGTCCTCCAGAATCATCAGAAGGCGAGAAGGTGGGCGTCTGAAAGGCGACTTCTACCCCCAGAGCTTCAGAAAATGTATCTGAGAGTGAGCCTACTGGGATCGTGCTTAGCAATTCCTGTGCATCAACGTCCATTTCTGAATCAAACATCCTAATGCCATCTGAGGTCACCGAGTCTAGTTTTATTGTCGAGGTTTCAAGATTCAGGCCCCACTCTGCCAGAGTTTCTGCGCTCAGATGGTGTATGCCGAGTTCCATGTCTATTCGACTATTGATTCGATCCCTGACATCGATGAATAGGTCCAAGCTCAACGAGGGCCCTGCAAGGTTTGGCCAATCTGGCTGATCATCACCACGCCCCAGTACAGTAACTAAGTCGATCGATGTTGGGGAAGACCAGGGGGGCCCTGCAAGGTTGTCTATCGCTACTCGGGCTCCAGAGAATTGCAATTGGCCTTGCTCCGTCCAGAAGATTTCCGCTGGTTCGTTGACATCAATGATTCTGGAATAGGAAGGTGGCATCATCACATATTCGATGTAATGTCCCGATGTTGCGATTGTTGTGAAGTTTGTAGTCACCTCTCCCCCCATAGCCATGAGGCCCTGCATCACCCTGTCTATGTCCCCCGTATCTGGATCCATGCCAATGTTCGTTGGATTGACATTCAAGGTCAAAACCGATTGGAGGCAAATCGGAGGATGAAACGGGTCGTTCTCCATTCCATTCTCCTCGTCTATTGAGTCGATGTCCGGATTGAGCGTGCATGATGATGTATCGCGGTCAAAAAAGCTGATTTCTGACGTGGGCAGTAGTGGGCTCGCCGTAGCATTGGGAAAATTCTCATCGACTACTTGTTGTATTATTTGCTCGACCCTCTCGATCAGCCTATCCTCAACAGAAGAATCATCGCGTATCAAATCACGATAGTTTCGAATGTAATCAGCAGGGATTCCATCAGAAGGGTCGCTGTCCCCCTGCATGTCCAAATCGATCAATCCGAGATCGTCTCTTGGGAGTTCGTGAATGGCGAGTTCGAGGCTCATCTCAATAGCCGATGCGCTCTCCATGGAAATCCGAACATGTCCCTCGACCCATTCATTGGAGGTGGTCGCATCCAAGTCCGAGTCATAGTCGTCGCAGACTCCCTCGCTACTGTTCCATGTGGAGCATATCTCATTGGAGACCTCGGGTTGTCCGGGAGGGGGGGCAGCTGCAGCTAGGGGGGCGATGAGGATAATCACCAACACTAGCGACTGTCGACGCACGCCCTTGGGGGCGTGCGCCCTACCATAAGTCTGAATCAGAAATGTTCCCCCATCGGGGCGTATGTCGGGGAGGGGCCCTCACGGGAGGCTTGCAGACTCAGTGTCGAGTTACCTCGGGAGGAGTCTGCCTGGGCCTTTGCCAAAGAGGTGGGAGAGATTCTCCGATGTTGTCCTGCTTCCATCGGATGCATTCACTGAAGGTGACTGGCCGGGCTTCAGGGAAGAGGGACTCTGGAGGGCGGTCGCAGAGGGACTGGATGCCAGCAGGCTAGGGCAGATGGGAGAGGTATCCGGGGAAACCAGGGAGAGCGGCGTCGAGATGCTGCTGGGGGATGATGACTGGGTAGTTAGGAGAGAGAGCGGGGTTGACTACGGATACAATCTGACAAAGTGCATGTTCTCGGCTGGGAACGTCAATGAGCGCAGGAGGATGGGTGAAATCGCCAATACGGGTGATGTTGTTGTCGATATGTTCTCTGGTATTGGGTACTACTCCCTTCCGATCCTGATTCACTCGAGAGCTTCCCATGTGCATTGCTGCGAATGGAATCAGGAAGCCGTAAAAGCACTGAAGTGGAACTTGCAGAGAAATGGCGTAGAGGGCAGGTGCACCATTCATGAGGGAGATAACCGCCAAGCGGCCATCGAACTAGACGGAGTATCAGATAGGGTACTTCTAGGACTCCTGCCTTCCGCAGAGGGGAGTTTTGAAGCCGCTCTAGGGGTACTGAAGAAATCTGGCGGGACCCTTCACGTTCATGGCCTTGCAAGACCTGGTTCTCATGATGAGTGGTCAGAGGAAATCACTGCCAAGCTTCGGAGCATCAGGCCTGAATCCGGTTTCGTTATCACCGAACTGGTCAGAGTCAAGAGTTACGCCCCCCGATGGGATCACATGGTTCTGGACATTGACGTTAATTGAGCATCCGTCGAACTCAAGTCTCCGAACGGGAGCCCGAGTGCGTGGCAGAAGACTGGCTTGTCAGGGCCGCGGCTCAGTACAATCAACACTCATTGGACTGCCGTGACGACTATCCGGCGATTCTACTGATGCCGATAGACACACTTTCCGCCATCCTGGAGTGGACTTTTCAGTCCCTTCCCGATGAAATTCTAGTTGGGCTTGATCCGGATTCAGACGTTCCCCACCCAGAGGGTGTCGCCGAGTCATTCCACGGCTGCGACTTCACGTCAGGTTTGTTCGCAGGCCAGGGCTTCGTCCTCGGCCCCCCCCATCTGGTCAACAGGGGCGACTCTTACTCTGTCCACCATGTGCCCGAGGAGTGGGTAGATGGAATCTTCTCCGAGGACAGGGGGGCAAGAGGAGGCAGGTTCACCCATTGGATCCACACTCATCCGAATGCTGTCGCGATTCCAAGCGGGGCTGATGCTGAGGCGGCACAGTGGACAGAGGGGTGCGACATGATCCTAGGTGTTCGCTACTCGCCCGAGGGAATCCTCCCCTGGTTTGACGACGTCGAAGGAACAAGGAGGAGGCTGAGTCCCGAAGAGGTTGACGACACCGAGGATTCGAACCATCCAGCAATCGGTAGGGCGATTACCGGGCACCGAATTCACGGATTGGAAATCATCGCCTTCCACAGGACTGGCCTAGGGGTGAATCTTATTCTGACTGATTCAGAGGGAAACCCAATCCTGATCAGTCCCTGAAGACGTGCTCCCTGAAGTGGGAGAGTTCCTCGATGCTTCCCCTGATGTCATCCAGTGCCCTGTGACCGGAGGGCTTGGAGAACCTAGGCGCCTTGGGGTACCAACGCCTCGCAATCTCCTTCACGGAGGTTACATCGACGCTCCTGTAGTGAAAGAACTCGTGGAGTTCGGGCATGTATCTCCTCAGAAATCTTCGGTCCTGACCTATGGTGTTTCCACATAGGGGTGGGACGCCGGCTAGGCAGTGTTCCATCAGGAATTCCAAGGTCATCCTCTCAGCCTCGGCCATTGGAACACTGTCATTGCGGACCCTCTTCAGCAGACCGTTCTTTGTATGGTGTGTAAGGTTCCAATCATCCATCTTGGCCAACTCCGACTCAGGTTGTGAAATCGCCAGGGCTGGACCCTCTGCTACTATGGTCAGGTCGCCCTCAGTGACAATGGTGGCAATCTCAATGATGGTGTTCTCATCTGGATAGAGGCCTGTCATCTCCAGGTCCATCCACACTAGCCTGTCCTCCATGAACAGGGGACGACAGAGTGGTTGTCTTGAGTGTTGGGGGGCCAGAATCATAGACGTCAAGCGTTGGGAAGAGGCATGGCAGGAATCGGGTACGTCGAGTTTCTGCGAAAGAACAGGAGCTTCCGCAAACTGTTCATCAGCGACATGGTGATGTTCACCGGTGACTGGTTCACGGTGATAGCTATGTTCCTGCTGGCCGCTGAGGCCACGGACAACTCACCGCTTGCGATAGCGGGAGTCCTAGTAGCACGAAGCTTCACCTTCGCACCTCTGGAGCCCATTACGGGAATGCTGGCTGACCGCTATTCGAGAAAATCATTGATGCTAGGGTCAAACCTTCTTTCCTTCTTCATTCTGGTGACTTTCCTAGCTCTGGACCTGATGGGAGATTTGTTTACGATTTACCTGCTTGCGATATCTCTGGTAATTGGGAGGGCGGTCTATGACCCTGCACAAACTGCCTACTTGCCGAATGTGTGCACAGAAGAGGAGCTGCTGACGGCGAATGCGCTGGTCTCTGGTGGGTGGTCGGCCTCGATGGGGTTCGGTGCAGGGATCGGCGGCCTGGTAATTTCCCAGTATGGCATAGAAGTCGGCCTGATGATAGACTCGGTGACTTTCCTCTTCGCTGCTGTGATGATTTCCACCCTTCCCCATGGGGGGCCGGACCAGTCGGAGAGGAAATCAGCCAATCCTATCGAAATGTTCAGAGAGATCTTCGCTGGGTGGAAGTACATACTCGCTCGCCCACATATCAGGAGGCTGCTCCTAGCCAAGGGAGGATGGGCGACAGGCGGTGGAGCACAGGTATTCCTACTGATTCTGATAGGCATGGAGGCGGGCTTCGGAGAGGTCGCGGCGGGAATCGGTGTTGTCTATCTGTGCAGGGGCTTCGGCTCTGGTTTCGGACCGATAGTCGCACGACCCCTGATGGCCATGGAGAAATTGATGCCTTACATCATTGGCTTCGCCCTCGCAGGAGCTGGTTTGCTATACATTGGGGTATCAACCTTCGAATGGGGGTTGTTGACCCTGGTGTGTATCTTCTTCAGCCATGGTTTCAGCGGGGTGTCATGGGTATTCAGCACGACCATGCTACAGAAGAGATCGGATGACGAGTGGATGGGGAGAGTTGCGGGGACTGACAATTTGATTATCACACTGACCATGGGGATTTCCACACTCTTGGCTGGGCTAGCAATGGAGAACGAGGTGGTGGAGCTCAGGGAGATACTGATGATCACGGCAGGAGTCCAGATCGCAGTGGGGGTACTTTGGCTAACGCTGGCCTCTCCTAATGAGAAGAAGATGCTAGATTAGTTGATCTAAGCCAATCAAAACGATGATTGGGGCTATGGAGAATAATATGTTCTGGAAAAGTGACTTTGCCGAGGCTTGTGCCCTCTTTGTGACACGATCCTGAATCTCCTGATCGAACTTCTCCATGGCCGCGGTTGCTGGTTCCTTTACCTTGCCCAGGATCTCCTCAAGAGCGTCGGCACCCATGTCTAGGAATCCGTACAAAGCTTCCTTCAGGGGATTGTTTTGTGGTACGATGGTAGCGACCCCATCTTCCTCGTAGTCAAGGTCGATTACGTCTCTCCATGGCCTGGGGATACCCGTCTCAGTGACGTTCTGTAGTATCTGGCGACCGACAACAGCCCCCTGCACCACCATCTTGGCAGTGCTAAGATTGTACTTCGAAATGGTTTGGATGTCCCTACGGGAGCGCATGACCTTTGAGAAGTCCGACAGGAGCCAAGCGGACCCAGCGACAATAAGGAGGATAACTCCCAACTGAGGAGTCTCGTCCCACGTCGGCCAACCAATGGGACCTAGGAAGTGCCTTGCACCAATGGCTATCAATGCAGGGAGGATGAATGCCATCACCTCGTTAGCGACTATCAACCAGAATCCCCTGACAGGCAATGACTTGATCTGTGCCAAGAACCACCTGATGTGCTTGGTCCTCTCTCCAGGAGGGGCATATGTGTTGATCAAGTCTATCAGTGGGGGCGAGACAAAAACTAGTCTCATGATGAATGGTATGGCAAGCATCAGAATATACGCGTCCCAAGGTGAAGCGGGGGGCATGCTGGGGATGGCAAACGCGTCCGCCATGTGCGCACTGAGGAGCGCAACAGCAATCAACCCCTCTACGGAATATGGATAATTTATCTTCTAAAGCTAGACAGGGTCTCTGCCTGCGTCATCGCAGTCCGTAAGAGGAAGAAGGCGATTATGCACCCAACGAAGAAGCTACCACCAACATACACATGAGTCTCGAACATGAGTATCCCGATGGCAGTCAGGGACAGATAGGAAACCGTCTGACAAATCAGTGACAGTCTCTGTAGCATGACATACTCCATCTCGTGAACGTTCGACGCATCCTGGATATACGAGTTGATGAGGAAGAATATGGCCTGGAACGGGAGAGCTGCAGCGAGAATGGCTAGACACGCCACCGTCACCATCTCGGGATTGTCAGGGTCTAGCTCTAGGCCGCGAAACAGGAGGTTACCCGTATTCAGACCGATTATCGCCGCATGGATTGCCCAAGCCTTCCCGGCTGGGTTTTCTCCTCCATCCGCCCCTACTGGAACAACCATGGAATGCTGCCATCCGATTCACCATTGAAGGTTACTCTGCCAGAGATAGTTTGTGAGAGGGTTGTAGGAGTTGTGAAGGAGTCTCAGACCCCTGGTGCCCTTCCCCTCATCATCCTCCTCCAGATGGGAGGGACCAGGCATGGCCACCAGCACGCATAGTAACCCGATGGAAGGGTCGGAGCATCGGGATATGGCCTGAGCTTCCAGAATGGTACCGATGCGTGAAGATGGTGATCGGAGTGCCTCGTTAGCTCGAGAAGGCTCCACCTTGACCACCTTGCCTCGGTGTTCCAAGCGTGTTCTTCCTCGAACTTCCTTGAGCCGTCCTCCCTCCTCAGTCCCCAGTGCCTGATGTAATTTACATACTCGAGCGTCATTATTGCTATCAGGGAAAGGATCCCCCATCCAACGAGAACTGGAAGGGCCCATTGTAATCCAGCGTAGTGCCCCACTGCTAGGGATGAAATCAGGAGGATCTGTAGCGCGAGCCCCCTCCACGAGGGGTTCGAGAATCCGGTCCTGCCCTTGCGATTGTGGACTCTCACAGAGGAGGCGAACTGCCCTGGTATGGTGGAAATCCAGAACGCCCAGATTCCTTGCTCGTAAGTCGCACTGGCGGGGTCCAGGTCGGTTGCCACGTTCTTGTGGTGGTTGTGGTTGTGCTCGGTTGTGAAGTGAGGGTAGTTGATGCTGAAGAGAAGGGCCCTCGCCAATCGCCATCCGGGACTCTTGGGCCTCTTGTGGCCTAACTCGTGGGCAGTGACGATGGCTGAGGCAGCTGCCACTAGGCCCGTGGACAGAGATGCTGCAATTAGCCACCGTGTCAGACCCTCCGAGGACGCGAAATAGACGAATGACCCGAGCATCACGAAATGAAGCATCCCATGTACCCACAGGAGGGCCTCGAAGGGGGTTCCGGACTCCCTCGGGGGACGGGGATTCTTCGATTCACCCATGGCCAAGTCAAGAAGAGGACCAACTCCCCAGATGAAGACGACACCCATCAGCGTGTACGCGCCACCCAGAATGTTCCCGGATATCGCGAGTCCTGGGCTTATTAGCCCCAGCAAGTGAACCGGCCAAGGCTCGGGGGAGAGTTCTGGCTCACTCATACAGATGGGCGTGCTTGGCCCTCGTCTTAGCAATTTTCGGAGCCACAACCATCATGCAATAGGGATTTGAGGGGTTGTTCTCGAAGTAGTCGTGGTGATATGACTCGGCGTTGTAGAAGTTCTCCAAGGGCGAAACCTCGGTCACGATGTCTTCGTCGAATGCATCGGCGAGGGTTTCAATTACCTGAATGGTATCTTCCCTCTGTCCCTCGTTCGAATAGAATACTGCGCTCCGGTATTGTGGGCCTATGTCGTTCCCCTGCCTGTTAAGCTGGGTCGGGTCGTGACAGGTGAAGAACACCTCCAGAATTGCGATTCTATCGATGGAGGAAGGGTCGAAAGTGACCTTGACGACTTCTGCATGACCCGTCCCCTTGCCGCAGACCTGTTCGTAGGTCGGGTTTTCCACGTGACCTCCGGAATATCCGGGAATTACATTGGTGACTCCCCTCAGACCCTTGATCGCGCCCTCTACGCACCAGAAGCATCCCCCACCGAGGACGATTGACTCCAAGTCATCACCTCCGGTAATTTGGAGCCTCACGAGTTATCTCCACATCGTGGACGTGTGATTCGGAAAGCCCCGCATTGGTGATCCTGACGAAGTCGCATCCGCCCTTCATCTCCGGGATGCTCCCGTTTCCAGTATACCCCATCGAAGAGCGAAGGCCCCCGACCAGCTGGTGGATGACGTTCTCGACGGGGCCCCTCGCAGGGACCCTTCCCTCAATTCCCTCAGGGACGTACTTTCTGGTGTCTCCCTGCTCGGACTGGAAGTATCGGTCATGAGCCCCCTTGCTCATTGCACCTACTGATCCCATTCCTCGGTACACCTTGTAGGAACGCCCCTGGTATAGGATAGTCTCGCCGGGGGACTCATCAGTTCCAGCTAACAGTGAGCCTATCATGACGCAGTCTGCTCCAGAGGCTATTGCCTTGGCTATGTCCCCACTGTACTTGATTCCGCCATCTGCAATGACAGGAACTCCTCGGGCCTTGCACGCCTCTACTACGCTCTGTACCGCCGTGAGTTGCGGTACGCCGACTCCCGAAACAATCCTGGTTGTGCATATCGACCCTGGGCCGATCCCGACCTTGACTGCGTTGGCTCCAGCATCTATGAGTGCGTTCGCAGCTGCACCTGTTGCGATATTACCTGCGATGATAGTCGCCCCGGGTGCCTTTGACCTCAGCTTCCCCACCGTGTCTATCACCCCATGTGAATGTCCGTGTGCTGTGTCGATGACGATAGCATCAGCCCCTGCCCCCAGGAGTGCCAACGCCCTGCTGACCCCATTCTCGCCGGTTCCAGTGGCCGCAGCGACCCTTAGCCTACCTTGCTCGTCCTTGCATGAGACTGGGTGGTCCCTTGTCCTCTGGATGTCTCTGACAGTAATCATCCCAGCACAATTTCCATCCTCATCTACGACGACTATCTTCTCTATCCTATGCTTCTGCAAGAGCATCTTGGCCTCCTTTGGGTCGTAGTCCTGGCCCACGGTGACGATGTCGTTTGTCATCATCTCTGAGACCTTGGTCGAGTCGTCATCGACGAATCTGATGTCCCTATTGGTGATTATCCCAGCGAGCCTGCCGCCACCGTTGACCACGGGGAACCCCGAGAAACCGTATCTCGACTTCATCTCCCTGAGTTCGCCTATCGTCATGTCCGGAGATACAGTGATTGGATTGAGAACGAGTCCTGACTCGAATCTCTTGACCCTCTCGACCTCGCGTGCCTGCTCCTCCGTTGACATGTTCCTGTGGATGACACCCATCCCACCGGATTGCGCCATTGCGATTGCCATTGAGCTCTCGGTGACCGTGTCCATAGCAGCAGAGATGATTGGTATGTTCAGGCTGATATCGGATGTCAGACTGGTGGAAACGTCCACCTCGGCCGGCAGCACTGCCGACTCTGCTGGCATCAATAGGACGTCATCGAAGGTCAGTGCTTCAGGAATACCGTCTTGCGCCATTAGGGATGGCGTATGGCATCGATACTTGAACGATTCTATGTGCTGCAGTTGAGGACTCTGGTGAGAATATTGCGAAATTGTAAGCGTCGTATTCAAAAACCCCAGTTGGGGGGGCCGGGACCATGCCAAGTAGAGGAGCGGAGAGGCTGGTGATGATAGGCTGGAGGGAATGGGTAGGAATACCTGAGCTTGAGGATGTCCCCCTTCTCGGCAAGATGGACACCGGTGCATGGTCGAACACCCTTCACGCTTCTGACATAGAGGTGATAGAGTCCGACATGGAAACCCGTGTCAGGTTCCGTCTGGAACGCGACGGGAAGTGGATTGAGCGACCTCTTCATGACTGGCGCAGAGTCAGGGACACGGGGGGGCATGACACTCTGAGGCCGGTGATCAGGACCACTTTGGAGATCGCGGGAATGGACTTCGACATAGAGATGTGCCTGCAGGACCGTTCCAGGATGAAGCATCGACTAATCCTGGGGAGGCGGTTCCTCAGGAGCGGCTTCTGCATTCACCCACGAAGGGAGTGCATCCATTCCGAGGAGCGAACCATCCCCCGAATCACACTAGAGGTCTGATTTCCCTCTCCATGACTATTAGTCTGGCCTCCCTAGGAAGGCTGTGTCTCAGATGCGCATTGAGGGAGCCTACTCCCCTATCAGCGAGCCATCCCCATGGTGGTTGAGGGGACTTGCCATCTTCATGGGCCTGATGGCCATTTTCTACGCGTTCAACTCATTGATTACCGCGGTCACGCCAATGCTCATCTCCGAGTTCACTGACATGGAATGGGAGGATATTGAGGAATACCCCGAGGATGGGAGCGACGAGGAGAAAGAAGAGTGGGAGGAGGGGAAGTTGGCCTGGGAGGACATGCAGGACTACACGGACGAGATGATGGAGTTCATGGGTCCGGTGGCGTTACACAGCGGGCTGCTTGCCATAATAGGCCTAGCCAGCGCAGTCCTTCTGTGGACCAACAGGGAATCGGGAATCAAGGCCGTCGGGGCATGGATAGCCGTCAATTTCGCAGGAGGCGTCTGGATGATGTGGAAGATGTCAGAAATAGGCTTCACACCAATCGACGACTACGGCCCGGAGGCAGGGGGGACTGCGATTCCCGACATGGTGAATCAGATCTCAATGGTGGCCGGGGTCGGCCAAATAGCGATCTGCAATGGCATGATGCTGGCCCTACTGGTGCTTGTTGCTAGCAAGTCCAAGCCGGAGACCTCCTTCGACATCCCATCTGGATTCCGAGAATCCTAGAGTCACTATGTTCAAGTGGCTCCCGCGATAGGGAGAGTGTATGGAACAAGTAGTGAATGGAGTGCTAGTGGTGAATACAGAGACTATACCGGGGAAGCTGATTACGGAGACGCTGGGAGTCGTTAGCGGATCAACGGTCAGGGCCAAGCACCTTGGGAAGGATATCTTCGCAGGCCTCAAGAACATTGTCGGAGGGGAGTTGGTACAGTACACCGAGCTCCTCCAGGAGTCTCGTCAAGAGGCAGTTGGGAGGATGGTGGCTGACGCGATGTCGCTTGGTGCGACGGCGATAGTCAACGTCAGATTCGCTACATCCGCAATCACGGCGGGCGCTGCAGAGCTCTTCGCCTATGGGACTGCCGTGAAGTACGAGTAATCGGAGGTCTTTCGATGGCTGCTGAAATTCCATTGGCGTTGGTAGTAACGGGCTTGTGCCTAGGGCCATTTCTCCTATTGGGCTTGATAGGGACGCTGTGGGGCTTCGCTTACCCATTTGTGTTCCTCTGGGGGATGTTTACCAGCGGAGGTAAGCTTGACAACATGATTGAGGAGACAAACAGCAGAGAGAGGTCCACCAAAGGGTCGCTGGGGAAGGATCCCCTGACAACCATTGACGGTGGTTTCAGAAGTGATATTTCTGAGGCTGGTCTGGTATACGCGAGCGGGGTCTTCGGACCCAGTCACTGGCACCTCCTCATCGCTCGGTTCAACAATCTCTTTGGCGGCTCGGTGACTATTTTCCAGAAGGTCATATCCGCAGGCAGGGCAGAGGTCATGCAGAGGCTCCGGGAGAATGCCTTGGCAGCTGGTTGGGATGAGGTGATCAATGTCAGGATAGACACAGCAGACATGACCCCACAGGGAATGCCGACCGGGGCGAAGGGCGTCGAGGTGTTCGCCTACGGAACTGGTATCAGGTACTCCTAGGACTCGTCGTATATCGGCGACTCGTCGAGGTGCATCGCGAGATTGAACAGCCACCAGGAGATCAAGTCGAATGACTCGACTAGGTTCTGTACCCCTGTACCATTGTCGGTGACCATCATGTCAATCATCGTCTCGAGGTTGTCGCACGGCCCATGATAGCAGTCTGAGCCCCCAGTGAGTGAGCCGAAGTCCATCGAGACCACTCCTAGCTGGTCCGCTATCCTCTCGTAGTCGCTCCTGCCCCTCTGGGACTCATGCACCGAGATGGAGAGCCTCTTCTGGTCACTCGAGTCAACGTCCTTCATCGAGGCATAGCCTTCGGTATGGTAAATTTCTCTTCCAAGTCGTAATGCCTCGGAGATGTTGTTGTTGTTCGAGCCTATCCATTCGGCCAGTCTGATCATTGGCCACTGCTCATTGAGTTGGTTATCCGTCTCAGGAATAATATCCACAACCAAAGTGTAGTATCCAGGCCAGTTGGTACCCACTGCATCAGCGTTTAGATAGTTAGAGAGAGTTACTCCTGCAGGGATATTATCGATCCACCTGTCGACCCCGTCATAGCCGTTCTCCTCGTTGGACCAGAAGCACACCACGATTGTTCTGCGGTGATCGAACTGAGCCAGTCCCCTAGCAGCCTCCAGTACCAGAGCGACCCCGGCTCCATTGTCATGCGCACCTATTTGCGCACCCCCTCCGGGGGGGCTTCCTGGCTCAGCGATGTCGAGGTGCGCGCCTAATACCAGCCACTCGTCTGGAAACATTGTTCCTTCCTTGTAGCCACAGACATTGACGGCATAGGAGAAATCTGAGATCCAGTATCTGTGGACCTGTGAGTCATATCCCATCCCTTGCAGCTCTCCCTGCATGAAATTGGCGGCCCTCATGTATGTCGGATCATTGAGAGTAAAGGGGCCCCATCGCTGATTGTAACCAGAATCAGGGTCAGCGAATTCCTCCAACCACACAAAGGCATTGAGGCCGTCAATAATTCCGGTTCCATGCAGAGACCCTTCCTCGGGAGAGTAGCCAGACCTGTTCTCCCTGGCCACGGGCACTTGGACGTGCGTGTATGGCGAGTCGTTGAACTCAGGAGAGTAGAACCACTCCTCCCAGCTCTGGTTTGTCTCTCTCAAAGGCCACTCTATGCGTCCTTCCTGCCCAAGGAGGAAATATGCGGAGTCGATATTTGAGGGTGCTATCATTTCAACTGATTGAACGCCTGAACCACTGAAATGAAGGGTGGTCCCATTGACCACGAATCCGGATGCAGTGTCGATTATCAGATAGGGGATATGGACGCTCATTGACCTGGATGCAATTATCTCGACCTCTTGTAACTGGGCTCCTACAAGAGTACCTGGACTGACCTCTAGATCTTCTGCGGGGATGAGTGGGGCGTCGGCATCGGAGGTGAGGCAGCCCTGCAGGGTACCTGAAAAGATGACCAGAGCGAATCCAATCGCAGCAATACGTCGCATTGGGTACGGATATGAGTGACTCGTATATGAGTTGGGCAGAACGAGTCAGTTTCAAGACGTGTTGTCCACACGCAGGTACCTCAGACACGGCCCCTCTGCGGGATTCGGAGTCGGGGGTGAGTGCTTGCAGAGTCCCGTGACGAAGATTGACCCGGTTATCGCCGCACGCCTTTCCAAGCAGAAATATCAGCTGGTAGGAGAGCATGGCGGAGTGAAGACTTGCCACTGGACAAAGCAGAGCCTGATCGCTGACAGGTCCTGCTACAAGGGGACTTTCTACGGTATCGAGAGCCATGGTTGCATGCAAATGGCTCCTAATGTGGATACTTGCAACCTGGGATGCACATACTGCTGGAGGGAGCCTCACTCGGACACCCTGAACAAGATCGACGATGACCCTTACGAGTTGTACCTGGAATCAGTGAGGGGGCACCGGAGACTGCTCACGGGATTCGGTGGGAACCCCAAAGCGGACCCTGAGAAGTTCGCAGAGGCGCAGAACCCGAAGCACGTCGCGATATCCCTGAATGGGGAACCCACTCTGTATTCCAGGCTCGGGGAGTTCCTGGACATCTGCCACCAGCATGGCACCTCCACGTTCCTAGTCACCAACGGCAGCCTGCCCAAGGTGATCGAGAACCTCGACACCCTCCCAACCCAGCTCTACGTCTCCGTGGATGCGCCGAACAAGGAGCTATTCGATAGGCTATGCAAGCCCAAGTTCGACCAAGGTGCCTTCCACAAGCTCGAGCAGACCCTGGAGCTTCTGCCGAGCCTCGATACGAGGACAGTGTGTAGGCACACCCTGATCAAGCACGAGTCACTGGGCCATCACAAGGACTACGCCCGCTTGGACAACATCGCCAATCCGGACTTCATCGAGGCGAAGGGGTATGTGAACGTCGGGAATAGCCGGAACAACCTCTCTATAGAGAACATGCCGACGCACCAGGAGATACTCGATTTCTCCAATACCCTCGCCCCCCTAGTCGGGAGGGAGGTTCTTTCTGACAGGAGGGAGAGCCGAGGGGCGCTGATTGGCAGGGAGATGATCCCGGTAACCCTCCCTCAGAAGGTTAGGGACCTGCCGAAAGATCTCGGCATAGCCAAGCCACAGAGATTCCTGCTCCCTCAAGCCTGAACCATGGGCCTGCTGGAGCCACATTCGGGACATAGCTGCTCCACACTGTCACCATACTCATACTTGCAAGCTGGGCAAGTAGCCGCGAGTTTCATCTCAGACTTGCCATCGATGTCTATCCTCTCTTCTGATACCCTCTCAAGGTTTATCGAATCGCGCACGATATCAGGAATCTCAAATCTACCAGGGCCACCAATTTGCGTTAGTATGTCTGGGGGCAGGGTCACCGTTCCTGTTTCGTCAATGATTAGCTCACGGCTGCCCGATAGGTCTCCGATATCAACATCTGTTCCGTGTTGAGCGACGAAGCGTCCGTCTCTGAGCTCAAGTGACCGCTCACAGAAGGCGGCGACCTCCCTGTTGTGAGTAACTAGGAAGAATGCTACATCCTCTTGCTTGTGAAGCGTTTTGAACAGATCTAGGACCTCTCTGCTGGTAATCGGGTCCAGTGCTCCTGTCGGCTCATCGGCCAGAATAAGTTTGGGCTTTGTAATTAGTGCTCGAGCTATCGCAACCCTTTGCTGCTCGCCCCCAGATAGTTCCTCGGGCATTCCGCGAGCCCTGTCTCCCATACCAAGACGGTCCAGTAATATCTGTGCCTTGGCCCTGGCTTCTCCGGGTAGGACACCCTGATGTCGTAGCGGCTGGGCAACATTGTCCAATGCGTTGAGATGGGGTAGCAGATTAGAGTCTTGGAAGATGAAAGATACTGTGTTCTGACGGTGTTCGACCAATTCATGGCCAGTCATTCGAGTCAGGCCCTTTCCAGCCAACGAGACCTTTCCTGCAGATGGTTTCATCAATCCTCCAAGGCTCTTTAGAAGTGTTGACTTTCCTGATCCAGATGGTCCGATTACTGCGACTGCTTCGCCGTCGTAGACTGTGACATGAATCCCCCTCAGTGCCACCACGTTTCCATCCTCAGCATTGGATTCGTATACGTGATATAGGCTCTCAGCCTTCAGAATCTCGTTATCGTGTGTACCCATTTCACTCCCCCTTCAGTACCACAGCCAAATCCGCTTGCAGTGCTCTCCTCGTTGTGTATAAGAGAGCCAATACAACGGCAATCAAGACAGAGAGATTAACTAATCCCAAATCAAACCATGGCCAGACTAAATCTCTGCTAATCGTAGTCGATTGGCCCCCGAAAATCTGGAAGATGAATCCGAAAACCGCGAAGAATCCGTTGAAAGAGTAGGCAACAGCCAATCCGAGGGCGACACCCATGGCCATGCTTGCCATGATTATTGATAAGATCTCAAACAGAACCAATCTAATCACCTGATTTGAGCTTGCTCCGATTGCTTGCAGAATCGCCAACTCGCGCTTGCGTTGGGTGAGCACTAGAGAGAGGAAAACAAATGCCGAGGCTACAGAAGCCAGAGATGCGACCACGAATTGCAGACTTAATAGCCCCGGGGTGCCGAAAATCAAACCTCCATTTCTCTCTACTTCCCTGTGAGTTGAAGACCAGTCTGTGACTGAAGAGGTTTCAGCGTCGGCAGTTAACTCTGCATTGAGTGTTCTGAGAGCATCTCCACAGTTGTCATCGGTCTGATCGCATAATTCGAAGAACCATCTGCTGGAAGAGAAGGAATCTGCTACAGAATCACCAACCATTTGGCGGTATGTCTTCTCTCCAACCACCAAAGATTGCTCAGTCTCTGTTGTACTTAGGCCGGGAATCCACTCATGTTTCCCCATGTATGTTAGGTTGGCCTCAGTCACAGTAACGGTGATAATTGGTACAAAATCGGGGCTTAACCCCTCGAATTCATATGCCTTGTACTCGAAAGTGAAATAGGCCTCATCAGAATCAACGTCGAGGATTTCGACTGCTGCTTCTCCTGCTGTGAATCCATTCCCTGACCATTGACTGACGACCATATCAATGTCATCACCGGGAACTGACTGCTTGTCCCAGTGCAAGGTATCCTCGTGACCATCAAAAACAATCCAGGTAGTAAGGACGGCTCCTTCTCCCTTTGGATTGGTGAATATACTGGATACCGCGGTAGCGGACTTGACTTGCTTCACCTCAGGATCGTCGGCACGAATAATCGCCTCAGTGACTATGGCAATCGCTTCCTGCTCGGTCACTGGTTGGGTGAATTGGACTTGGATATCCGCGCCGGACTGGGCTGAGGCTGTCCTCTCATCAACTACCGTACCGGTATATCCCTGAACTGCAGCTAGTGTCACAATTGACAGGGTGAGGAGCATGATGACTGCCAAGCGACTAACTGACTCGCTGGAACCGGATCCGCGGAGTCCCCGCTTGATGTCTGAAATTGCCGGTGACCATGAAAGCAGTGCTGAGAAGATCTTTGGCCCTGCAGCTCCGATTCTGCCAAGAACAAGAGCACCGCCAATCCACAAGCAGAAAGGTCCGAAGAGTTTGACAACTCCATCAATGAAAAACCCGGTGAGTATCCCTTCTGAACCAGGGTTTGTGGATTCAATCCAACTATCGGCGAATGCCAATAATCCGACGATGAATATAATCGTGTGTAGCCAATATTTCGGTTTGCTCTTGGCAGAGACCTTTCTGACACCTTCATCAATCTCGATATTGAGGAATTCCTTGGTTCTGCCATAGCCTAACAGATAGGCCAGTCCAACCGTCAAAAGTACTGTGAATATGGTGGAGAGTAGACTGAGGACGGGATTAACATCGATTTCAGTGGCCCTGAATTCTAGGAATCCGACAGCATCCAAAACGAGAGGAACTGCGAGCATCGCAATTAGATATCCTGAGAGCCAGGCGACAATGCTGAATACGGTTACTTCCGACATGACCATGCTCGTAAGCCCGCGTTCGGTTCCACCAATTACGCGGTGAATGGAAATCTCCCTCTTCCTCTGTTCGAGGGATAGTATAAGTCCGTAAATCAGGACTGAGAATGAGAGTATGACAATTGGAATCATCAGGATGTAATCAAACAACTGAATCAATGCTAGGAAGAATTCCAAGAATCCTATCGTGGAGGAAATAAGATCATTGTATTCCACTTCAATCTGAGCATCTGTGTATGTAGCAGATTCAATCTCTTTCTTGATTTCACCTAGCCAGTTCTGGGCATCATTGGTTGAACTAGTGGGAACTAGATTACGATCTACTGCAAGCCCCAAGTAGCCATGATCGTTTTCCATTAGGATTAGTTTTTGTTCATCACTGAGGACTGAATCTGTGATGACTAGCGGATTGAATAGAAGAGTTGGATTTCCTGCTCCTGCCTCGGAAAGTATTCCTGCCACTCTGAGGTTCTCTACAGTCATGTTTACTCTACAGAACATGTATCCGCTTTGCTCGATTCTTGCTGTACCTGTGCAGTCATCAAATCCATCATTGATATTCTCAAACGAGAGATAATCAGTGACGTAGGTGAACGTGAGTGAGTCAATCGTATCGTTTACGGAGACGCCTGCCTGAGATGCGATTCTGAGTGGAAGCAAGATAGAACGGTTTGAGGAAGCGTCATCGGGAAGAGGCCAAGTGCCATACAAAACCTGCTTGGCGTGTCTTTCTCCTAACTCTCCGTCCCAAATCCCGTCTCCGTAGAAACGAACGATCCTTTGATCATTTATCGGAGGTCCGAAATCACCGGCTTCGGGATAATCCCAACTTACATTGGCCCAATCACCTGTCGACCCGGTGGCTGAGATTACATTCAGTGGCTGAGGGACCACAAAACCGTCATCTCCGAATCCCCCACTCCATCTGACTCCTTGACGCCCATACACAATCCCGCAGTCTGAGAATTCTTCCATTACTACGAAATCATCACACATTGACTCCCAAAGAACTGAATCATTGGTTCTGCCATCTGCATCTGAGCCGGGTTCATCAGCAAAGTCCACCTTAGCATCGAAGGTATCGTTCTCAAGAGAATACTGCAGGAATGCCTGAGAAAGCCCCACAGAGTAGGCTAGAACAGTGGTAATGACAAGTGAAGCTAGGAACACTCCAGCGAATATCGCCAGTCCTCTCTCCCTTCCCCTCCAAGCGCTCTTGACCGCCATCTGGAAGTTGTCAGGCATGGAGAGTAAGCGTTCCTTCATTCTCCGGCCTCCGTGTCTACGCCCCAAGCCGAACGGATGTCGGATGCTGCAGTGACTCCATCTCGTAGTAGCAGCATCCTGTCAGCCATTGAGGCTAGTGTTGGATCGTGAGTGACCATCAGGACGGACATGCCGTCATCCTCGCACAGTTGCTTGAATAGGTGGATTATATCGTGACCACTCTTCACATCGAGATTTCCTGTCGGCTCGTCAGCTAACAGCAGTGGTCGTGAGCCAGCGATTGCTCTGGCGATGGCAACCCTCTGCTGTTGACCTCCAGATAATTGGTCGGGGATGAAATCTAAGCGATCTGACAAGCCGACTTTGTCCAAGGCTTCTCTGGCCTGTTCTTCTGCCTCGGCCGATGGTACTCCAGCCAACTCCAATGAGAAAGTCACATTGTCTAGGGCGCTTAGTCTGTCTATCAGGTGGAAGTCCTGGAAGATCCATCCGACCCCCCTCCTCCTGACGTCGACCACCCTGCTGGGGGACTTTGTCCCGTAGTTGAACTCCGAGAGAGAGATCGTGCCCGAGTCTGCCTCCAAGAGTCCCCCGATGATGTTGAGCAGCGTTGACTTTCCACACCCAGACGGCCCCATTAGAGCAACTAGCTCACCAGACTTGATCTCGAGGTCTATTCCCTTCAGTACCTCAAGCCTTCGCCGGCCAGACCCGAAGCCTTTCTTGAGGTCCTCTACAGTGAGCACAAGATTTCGTAAAATGGACTGTATTTAATTCATTTTAACTCGCGGAGTGATGCTCGATGGCTTGGTCATAGGCCTCGGCGAGTGACTTTCCATGTGAATTGGGGCTCAATAGGGCATTTACATGACTCATCAGCTCCTCATCGGGATGTCTGGGGACTCCCCCTGCCTTCCTCCACTCGGAGTGGATTCTCACAAGCTCGTCGACCCAATCGACGATGCTTGTCGGATTGAGGAGGCAGCGGCTTGGGATGATCTCGTTGTGAGCGGTGAGGTCCGAGGCCATCACGGGGCATCCTGCTGCCATGGCCTCTGCAGGAGGGTACCCGAAGCCCTCGGACGCGCTGGGGAAGAGCAGTACCTCGGCATGCTGGAATGCAGCGACTAGCTGCTCGTCGGACACCTTCTCCTCGCTGCCTATGTGTATGACGTTGACGTCCTTCGAAACCTCATCGGGGAGAGCGTCTATCACTGCCCTGACGAAGTTTAGCCTCTTCCTCGGCTCGTCGCTCCCGACCGTAATGACTAGCATCTTTGATTCGTCATCCAAGTCCCCGAGAATCTCTCGTGGCTTGGGATTCTTCTCCGGGCTCCAGTAGTCGATATCCACCTGGTGCCTGACGAGAGCCGTTGGCTTCCCGGGGAAGGTGGCCATGACGTCCATCTGGGTGCTTTCCGATATGCAAATTAGCAGATCGGCCCTATTGAGTCCTGATCTGAGTCTGGAGAGGTCCCTCTTTCGGATTAGTCCCGGACTATGATCTCCCACAGGTACGATGACGTCCCCGCCCCCGATGTTCCTCGGACGGATGTGAAACAGGTCATGCACGGTGACAGCGACAGGGATCTTGCTGCTCCGGGGGACGAGGTGCGCCTGCTCTTGGTCGGTGATGTGAAGCAGGTCGGCAGGACTTCTCTCAGCCTCGTCAGCGACCCTCTGTGGGTGTCGCCTCCACCTAGTGAGGATCCTGTCGAACGATGACGATGTCTCGTCGTGCTCGATTGTAGCTACTTTGGACCAGTTTGGGACTAATGCCTTCTGGAGGAGAGACTCGACTGAAAAATGGGCCCTGCCCAGACCCGAACTCTCTGGAAGGGCGGCCCCTCTAGCCAGCAATACTCGCCTCACCACGCCATCAGCAAGGCGTATCGGACTTAAACGAGGGCGGGTGATGGGTCATCGATGACGGGCAATCGCGGGGGACAGGGCGGTCCCCGGACAAGGCTACTGGTTGCCAAGGGTAGTTTCGTCGCCATGGGCGGAGCTGAGAGGGACCTTCTACGGAATCTACCCTCCATTGCAGAGTTGTTCGATGTAAGTGTGGCCACTCTTGCTAGCGTCAAGGAGTTGGACTCACTATGCGAAGATCTTGGATTGGATCTGATGTGTCCCGATAGTTCTTGGTCGGCCCCCCAGGGAGCTCTCTCTTCAGTGTTGGATAGTGGCATGGATAGTGCATCACGAGCGTGGTCATCGATGGACAATCTGATTGAGGCTATTGGGGACTTTGATTGCATTCACCTAACTAGTGGCGATGGAAGCCTGGCCCTTCTAGATCACGTTCCAGATGACGTAGCCGTGCATCTGCATCTTCTCGAGCCTCACAGGGGACTGCATGAAGACGTCCTTCACAGAGGGATTGACGGGAGGCCAAGGAGGAGTCTGGGTTTGACTAGGGCTATGCTATCCAGAGCCAGGCGTCGTGACATCTCCGCCGTCAGAGGCCTTTCGGGGAGAAAGAAATCCTCCATCAGTGGGAACTCCTCGTACACCGCTGGGAGGATATCCGAAGTTTATGGCATCCCATCTGGGGTGCTGATGCCCAGTGTTGTTCCAGATGAGTTTCCAAGGGAGGCTGACGAAGGGGAGCCTAGGGGCGTTATGGAAATGGAGGGGGAATACGTAGTTACCGTGGGAAGGGCCAGTTGGGCCAAAGGTACATGGGAAGCGATTTCCATGCTCTCTGGAAGCGGTGTCTCTCTTGCCCAAGTCGGAGGGGGTTCCGACGATGACTTGCAGAAGCTGCGAGAACACGCAATGTCTGAGGGTGTGGGTGTATGGTTCGCACCTAGGCTTTCCTCGCCAGAGATGTCCTCCCTCTACCGCGGAGCCCTTGCAGTGGTTAGCATGGCTCATGGAGAGCCGTTTGGCCTGACTCCGATAGAGGCACAATCAGTTGGCACGCCAGCCCTTTTCGTTGACGAGGGGGGGTTCAGGGAGACTGTCTCTGACGGGGTCTCGGGGAGGCTTCTCCCGAGAGGCTCATTCGAACAGTGGCACCAAGCACTGGAGGATGCAAGAGAGGAAGGCAATCGGTCATTGTGGGCAACGAATGGGAGATCCTCGATTTCAGAGGCGCGCCTCGGGCCACAGGGGCACTCGGAGAGGCTGGCGGAGATTGTTGATGGGATCATTGGCGACTAATCCAGCGAAATTCTCTCGGCTCGTGGACCTAACTTGAACACTACAAGCGATGCTGCCAGACCAATTACCAAAAGTGCTGCCGAGGCCCAAATGGGCAATACCACAGCGCTATCGGACGGGAACCAAATGGGCAGGACGTCGAACAAAGACTCGCCCCTCACCAATTTCCCACCGATGGATGATGCCATTGTGGTCATGAGGAAGGCCATCACAGCAGTTACCGACTGCAAGAGTGATAGATTCCTGACCTCCCAGATTCCTGGGCCCATCCTGATCCTGCCCACAACGAAAGCGGCCCAGAAGCCTAGTGCTAGCCCGCTGTAGACGAACTTGTTGTACAGAAGCGCGTTTCCAACAACGCTGTCAGCAGCTAAGTTTCCACTCAAGATGGCGATTGGCATGAAGAATAGGGCCATGCTGGCACCTGCAATGGATGCCTTGTCCATTGTTATCATCAGTGACTCCCTCCTATCTTCAGAGACCGGAATATAGCGTATCGATGCGCAGCCAACGGCACAAACGGTGGCTAACACCATGGTACCAACTACTATCTCTGCCATGGCCACATGGAACGTTTCTGCTCCAAACATCATGACTCGCCCCCTTGGAAATTAGGATCCGCTACCCACTCTTCCTCGACTGGGTCCCAGAGCCACCCCGGGTTCTCCTCGGAATGAACTAGCCTAGCCATGTATTCCTCGGAGGCGGTTTCGGGCTCTTCCTCCATGCCAGGTGGCGGAGGAGGAGCCTCTCCCTCTGAGTCTATGACTTCCTGGGTTTGGTCCAACTCATCCTTCCCATCCCAGGGGGACAGTCTCACTTGTAGGGACAC
This sequence comes from Methanobacteriota archaeon, assembly GCA_002726275.1. Classification (GTDB taxonomy): domain Archaea; phylum Thermoplasmatota; class Poseidoniia; order Poseidoniales; family Thalassarchaeaceae; genus MGIIb-O5. The sequence continues at coordinate 26,889 of PBSO01000031.1, forward strand.
TATGAATGAAAGGACCAGGAACGCGAAGGCGAAGGATTGGACTCTCGCATCCCAGATATCGCCCTCGAATGGGGCTGGTCCGGTGCCCATCGTCAGCCACGGGAGATCCATGGAGAATGAGCCGTTGAGGACTGTGATCTGGTATTGTATCCTAGTATCCCCCATGGTTGAAGGAAGCTGTGCCTCCCAAGTGTTGCAGACCTCCATGTCTTGGCATTGTGAGCTTACCTCCGCGTCATGGGGGGACCACTCCCCTTCGAGCATCCACTGTACGGAAACTGAAGTTGTGTTGACGGTCCCGATTTCCAGTGGGTCGTCATTCCCACTGGTCCTGTAAGCAGGTGCGGTCCAATCTGATGACAGGCCTGGCAGACCCTCTGGAACGGGCATTACGTCAATCGAATACCCACGTGAAACCCCTGTGTATGCAATGCCCTCGTAATTGGGTTCAGAGCCGTGATGCGTCTGTGCGAACAAGTTGTGGACCCCGGTTTCTTGGGGGGCGAGGAGTACCCATGTCAGAGTTACCGAGCCAGTGGAGGGGACTACTGTCTCAACGTAGTTTGAGGAGCCTCCGTTTGGGTCCTGTATTACGTGCCAACCATGGTCCTCAGGATGGTCCGAGTTTCCGTCAATCGACCCTAGGATGAATGTTCCAAGTAGCCTGTTACTCGAGAGTGACATCCCAGCGACGTTGACGTGGACCGCCACAGCATGCCCGGCAAACACATCTCCGTCTTGGGAAATTGATATCGTGCCATCAGAAGGGAGGCTCATAGAAGGATCACCATGACAAGATCCACCGCATGTGTAGTCCCTGTCTGAGTCCCCGTTGCCTCCGGGATTGGCCATGCTGGAGCTGGAAACCATGAGAAGGGCAACTACCGAAGCCAAAACTAGTGCTCTGGACATTCTCAGAACCCCCTCCTCTTTCTTTCAACCATGGATATCCCAATGGCTGCCGCGCCCAATACGAACAAGATTGCAGATATGGCGATTGAAGCGACAGGAGTTGAGTCCTGAGACTCAGATACGGATTCCCCCGCCATACTTGCATCGACGCTGACGTGATTCAGTCCATCCATCACCCATACTACCTCATTGCCATCGACAACAGTTGTCACGACGTAATAGAGGGTGGCGGAGACAGGTGCCTCCTCGCTCCACGTATTCAGGGATGTTGTTCCTTCTGGGCTCATCTGAATGGGAGTTAGTTCCCCCCAACCAGGCATCTCGTCCATGGAGGTCAGGCCAACGACAGTGGATATGGGGCTGGTTGATCTGTAAACCCTGAACTCCTCGGATGAGCCGCTCGACCACGATAGCGTGACGGTGCTTCCAGAGAGCGTGGCTTCTAGGGAGTCAACAGTGATGACGTCCCCATACATTATCTGATTCGATATGGTGTTGGACATGCCCATATCATCAATTACAGTCAACGACACAGAGTGGGTGCCCGACGGAAGTAGTACATCGACCGACTTACCAGTTAGCCCAACACCGTTGATTAGCCAAATGTATGACGAGATTGTGCCATCAGGGTCGCTTGAAGAGGATGCATCGAATGTTGCCATCGCACCCGGTGTGGGCGGGGATGTTTCAGATTCCCAAGACGCGATTGGCGGGACGTTTGCAATGAGTGTCTCTGTGAAGGAAGTGGATTCCATCCCCCATGGGTCACTCGCGGTGACCTCGACACCCCAAGTTGCCCCAGGCTCGAGTCGCGATTGGTCGACAACAGACTGTCCATCTAGGTCAGGGACGTGGAAGCCGTTCCTGAACCACATGTACGTGTAGGATACTGGTTCGCCGTCCGGATCGTAGGATATGGCTACCGCAATTATGTCCGACAATGAGTCGGGCTGTGCGGAAAGAGCGCCTATGGGCACGTTCTCAAGGGACACCTCCGGGGAGGAGGGGGCTGCGTTGTCTATTGACCTGGATGTGGTTTTCATTGACGAACCTAGGGACTCACCGTCCCCTGGCAATACCTGTACGGACCAATGTTGGTCACGGATGGTTAGTGAGGCTGGAATGGCAGTCATGTCATCATAGTCTCGGACCCATTCCCCATCTACCCACCACCTGATCTGACTACCAGACTCCTGGTCGCCATCGATGTCTGTCTGCTCCCAGACAACTGACAGTTCTGTGGACGTGGTGAGGGGGCCTTCTGGAAGCATGGTTATCGATGTGACAACGGGTGGAGTGTTTCCAATCAATACCGAGCCGGTCTCGAACCACTCGGACCATACCAGTCCGTCGAAGACCCTGACTTTCGAGTACCATGTCTCACCTTTGGATGTGAACGATGGGTCGACTGTCTGCTCGTCATTGAATGCGGAGACCCTGACTCCGTCCCTGTACCACCTGATTTCTACATCCTGGATAATGTCCCCGTCCGAGTCGAACGACGAGTATGATAGTTGGAGGGCATCGGATGTCACGGCGTTTCCGGGAGGATTGACGTAGCCGTTTACGGTTGGCTGGTTGTTCGATGAACCAATGATAATCTTCCCACTAGTTATTGTGTCACCGAAATCGGTTCCATCGTGAGGGGTGATTGCGACCTCCCACTCATCATCGGACCTAATCATGATGCTGGAGACCGATTGCTCTCCATCCAACTCAGTTACCCTTGAGCCGTCTAGGAACCAATGAATGGTGGTCTGCTGGGAATCCTGTGGGTTGCCATCCAAGTCGTAATACTCCCAGTCCAGAGTGAGGTCGTCTGTGTCCAGGGGGGCGTTTGGAGAGACTGCGAGGTTCCTAGCAATAGGAATCGTGTTTCCTATGGTTACTGGATTCAATGAGACCGTGTCGCCCTGGTCATCCCCATCACTAGGTGTCACCTCGACCCTCCAGCTCTGGCCCCTAGCTATCCAGCTATTGGGGACGTCTGTCTGATCGTCAATCTGTGAGACTCGGAGACCGTCTCGATACCACCTGATGGTGGTGCCCTGCTCTGAGTCGCCATCCGCATCGTCGTACGTGTATGAGACGCCGAGGCCTGTAGCCTTGGTTGGATTACTGGGAATGTAGTAGACATTGGAAGCGGTCGGGGGGTTGTTGGTGGGTCCGGCCTCAGAAAGAGTCCACGTTCCGGTTCCCCAACTGTCTCCAGAATTCATACTATTTCCATTGGCATATAGGACTGCTAAGTCGAAATCGACGTCGCCTGTTCCCGAAGTGGGTGCGGTCCAGTCTGCGGACCACGAGCGCGAGGCATCGCTGCTGTGAGTCAGCTCACCGCTCGCGAGCTGGACATCGGTACCGAGGCTTGACCAACTGCCAGCGCTCGCGGCCAGGTTGAATCCGCCATCTCCGGAGATGTGGGGGCCGCCATCCCATACCAGTGAGTATGTGGAGCCCGGAGTATAACCCCCCGCCCCCCATGGCAAGCCGCTCAGGGAGGGAGAGATCGGGGAGGTGTTCGAATGGCAAGTACAACCGGCGGTTGATTGGCCGGTTTTCCCGCCCGAATTAGCGAAAACCACTGGAGAAGTCGAGGAAAGGAGGAAAATGAGGACCAAGCCCACTGCGAAGCCTCGTCTCGTCATAACTCGCGATAAGGGAGGTGGCTGAATATGTTGCTGATGGCAACGACTTCTGTTCTTCCGCTGCATTCATGGATTGAACACTGGTGGGAGGTGCATGCGCCCCATAGAGAAAGTAGCGATAATCGGTGCGGGAAACATGGGTTCAGGGATTGCCCAGAAGAGTGCGCAGGAGGATTTCGAGGTCCAGATGGTAGACCGAGAGAAGAAGTGGGTTGACAGGGGCCAAGGTATCGTCTCGGAGTTTCTATCGGAGGCCGTGGAGCGCAGGATATTCAAGCCAGAGAAGGCTGAGGAGATCAAGAGCAGGATTACAGGGGTTGTTGGGACAGAGAACGTGGACCCCACAACTGACCTGGTCATCGAAGCCGTTTTCGAGGACTTCGACATCAAGACACAGGTGTTCTCCAAACTCGATGAGGTGTGCGATAGTCACACAATTCTGGCCAGCAACACCTCATCTCTTTCTGTGAACGAGTTGGCTATGGCTACGGGACGCCCCGACCGGTTCGTTGGCCTGCACTTCTTCTACCACCCAGCCAAGAACAGACTGATTGAGATCATTCCCGCTGAAACAACCTCGGACGAGTCTGTACGAGCGGTCGAGCAGTATTGCAAGACTATGGGGAAGGTAGTCATCATTTGCAAGGATAGGCCTGGTTTCGTCGTGAATCGATTCTTCGTCCCTTGGTTGAACGAGGCCTGCCTTCTTCTGGAGGAGGGAGTGGGGACGACTGCTCAGATTGATGCGGTCGCGCGTTCTGCGTTCAGGATAGGAATGGGGCCATTCGCACTCATGAACCTCACAGGGCCCCCTATTGCTTTGCATTCCACTGACTACCTCTCTGAGCAGCTAGGTGTGGAGAGGTTCGGGGGGGCTGAGAGTCTTCGCTCGTTGGTCGATGCCGGTGAGATGTGGGAGATAGGTGACGAGGAGGATTGTGACGATGATTCTTCTGCGATAATCAGTGAGCGGCTGTTGGGACAGGTTTTCTCCGTCGCATCACAGATCGTCGAAGAGGGCATATGCTCGATGGAGGATGTTGACAGGGGTGCCAAAGTGGGCCTCAGATGGGCAAGGGGACCATTTGAGATCGCCAACAAGATAGGTGTGGAGCAGGCAGTTGGAATGGCCTGCTCATACTCTGAGCTTGCTGGTCTCGAGTTGCCGGGTTGGTTCAAAGATCGGGTTCAGGATTTTGATTTCTCATATGTTGATGTTGAAGTCTCAGATGGAGTTGCAATGGTTAGGCTGAACAGGCCGGAAGCGATGAACGCACTGAACGTTACATTGGTGAACCAACTGGGGGAATGCCTGGACAAACTGAACTCAATGGAAGAAGTATCTACAATCGTCCTGGAAGGTGCTGGAAAGGCATTCGTTGCTGGTGCTGATGTGAAGTTCTTTGTCGACAAGCTCAGAGCTGACTCTTTCGGAGAAATTTATGACTTCACAGCAAAGGGGCACGAAGTTCTTGGAAAGCTCGAAGGGAGTGAGAAGACCACAATCGCCCTAACTACTGGACTCGCACTGGGAGGGGGACTCGAGCTGGCATTGGCCTGTGACTACAGGATAGGTACTCGTAGGACGCAATTTCGATTCCCTGAAACTAGTATCGGAATCTACCCGGGCTTGGGTGGAACTCAGAGGACCACTAGGATTTGTGGAATAGAATGCGCTAGATTCTCAGTTCTGGCTGGCAACTTCCTAGACTCTGGGACGGCTCGCGCTCTGGGCCTTGTGACTCATCTTGTAGATCCGTCTGAAGTCGAGTCTACAGTCGCCTCATTGGTCGGAACAAAGCCTGATGAGAAATACCCCGGAAAACCTTCAGAGAAGTCAGGCCCCGTGGTTTCATTCGCTTCTTCTTTCTATTCCGATTCAAACATGGGGGCCATATTGTCCGGAAAGTGCCCTGATGGCTTCGACCAAAGTGACAACAATGTTGGAAGACAGATGAAACTCCTCTCACGGGGTGCCCCCATTGCAATTGCGATGGCAAGTGACCTCCTCAATGAAGCGATAAGCACGAAAGGCGATCTCGACAGTGGACTATCCAAAGAGTTAGGAAGATTGGAGGCTATTTTCGGAACTTCCGACGCCCTAGAAGGCCTATCTGCACTAATTGAAGGTCGTAAGCCAGACTACATCAATGAATGAGAAGGATGAATACTGAAGGCTGCGATGGACGTACATGGAATACGGGTGTCAGCACTGTGGCTGGGTTGGCGACGACCCTCAAGAGACAAGAAGCGTTGAGGGGATTCCCGTTGGATACGGAGGCCCAGCAGGAGGGGGAGACGGAGGAGGAGGCCCGGACGTAGGATTTGTTGTCATGGAGAAGAAGCACGTTTCCAAGAATTACTGTCCAGAATGCCACAGGCCCCTGCCTAAATCTCAGCAGCCAAAAATTGGAATGACTTCAGGACAGTTCGAACAGTCCCTTGGGAGAGTTTTACTATTCCTCATCCTTGCATTTGCAGGGTACTACATTTTCATCTGAGATCCATCTTTTTTGATGGTGATTGTACCCAGGCTGGTGCCCTATGATTTGCAATGAGGGCGTAAATTAGCTCTCTAATTCGGATCCTGAATTTCTTGATCCTCATCGGTTTTTGGTCATTGTCAATCGTCTCGTCTATCCAGTTTTTCAGAAATCTATCCATTTGGTTTCCTCCTCATACTTAGTGCAGTATTCACACCAATCCACCGAGCTCCCATATATGATTGGGTAGGTTATGCTGATTACACGTAGGTGCATTTTATACACTAGATACCTTGTGGCCAACCTGTTTCACATGACTTCGCACCCGACGCTTCGATTGACAAAGACAGACGTGAACAAGGTTCAGCGCTCGATTGACGGTGTGATGACCGAGGGTAGTGACATAAGGAGGATTTTCGCGAAATACAATGATGAGGAATTCGATGTCGGTTGGGAGGTAGATGCCGCTGTTGACGCATTCTCGGTATTCAGCTCTAGGTGGACGACCGAGATCCTGGCTACCCTATACATTGCAGGAGACAGGAGATTCAACGAAATGAGGGGGCTGCTCAGGGGAATTAGCAGTAGGACCCTCTCGGACAAGCTAACTACCTGTGTGGAACATGGGCTCGTTCAGAGAGTTGTTGAGGAGGGTCCGCCTGTCAGGGTGAAGTACAGCCTTACCGAGCATGGTAGGAGAGCCGGGAGGTTACTTGGGCCACTAGTAGCCTACATGAAAATCCACCAGGGCAGGATTACCGGGCCGAATTAGCACGTTTGCATAACGAGCATTTGGTGAACTTGTAGACGCATCATTAAAACCCCATAGGTAGACCAACGGTACTATGGCTCTGATTGAACAGTGGCGGAATACGCGCCCCTGGTTCTTTGACTCGATAGGTGCAATGGCGGGAGCTGTACTTGGACTAGGGTCCATTTCTCCATTCTTCCTACCTACTGCGCAGGGCACTCTAATCGCCCCAAGGGAGAGAGACTGGGAACACCCCCTGAGGAGAAGTATACTGAATACCCTTGAGAGGTCTCCGGGAATTCACTTCAGGGAGTTACAGAGGAGTCTGGAGGCGGCTAATGGAACCCTCAGGCATCACCTAGACATCCTGTCGAGAGAGGGTTCGGTTACTGTGGTTCCCGTGAATGGGAGGACTTGCTATTACGCGGGCGCTCCGGCTCATATCGAAATATTGGAAGGGACGGGGGTGGAAGACGCGCGGCGTGCAGCTGCTATGATGCCAGTTGGACTTTCGGAGGTCCAGAGGGTGGTAGTTTCCAGACTGACAAAATCTGATGTTCCTAGTTCTCAGGCGCAATTGGCTCGTGACTTGGGGAGATCGAGGGCTTCGGTCCACTCAGCCATCTCAGTTCTCAGGGACAGGGGGATTCTCAATCAAAGCGGGCTTTCCCTGGCTCCACACCTTAGTGGGCTAGGTGGTTCTAAGGTTGACTATCCTTGGTTGGACATCAGAGTTGAGTGCTAGTCGCTACTCGGAATTAGTTCTCTAATGCATTCTGGAAGCCTACATCACAGCGAATTCTATTGAACCCCTTCTCACGGGGTCGCTCCGTGTTCAGAATTAGGCTGGTGGAGCAACCGATGCCTACGGGCAGCAAGGACCCGGAAATTCTGCTGTCCTGGTTACTAGATTCCATGGGCCTGGTTAGGCGGAAGAGCGAGTCTGGAACTCTGGACGAGGCGCAAGGTGCCATTCACAGGTTGATGATGGGGGCGCTTCTACCTGAGCCACTTGCAGGATGGGACGCGAAATCGCTCGGAGAGGCTTCTGGGCTATCCCAGACTGGAGTTCACCACCAGCTTGTGAAGCTCAGGGAATCGGGACTGGTATCAGCACAGAGTGATGGGAGGTGGCATGTTCATGTTCTCAGAGGTGGTTCTATTTCTGCCGCCGTGGAAATTTTGTCTGCTGAGTGTAAGGCAATACTCGGCCTGAGAATGTCTGAGCTAGGTCAATTTGTGAGGGAGTCCGACGAGAGGATGTCAATTCCAGTTGATGGTGAACCCCCTGAATTCAGGATAATGATAGCTGAGCCGGGCGCCAGTAGCGAGGCTGTGGATAGTTTGGATAGCCTTGTTAATGACCTCGGACTATCGGGTGATCGAGCCAGAGCAGACGATAAGCTAGCTCGAAATGTGATCGAGGAGCTAGCAAATGGGACCTCGGCGATTACGATTCTTGCACTGTCCGAGAAGATGGGGGAAACAAGGTCCAGGATCGGTAGAGCGGTGGATCGGATGAGGTCGGCGGGAATTGTCGAGAGGGTCCCCATGATGGACAGGATTGCACAAGACGTCTATCTCGGAGTAATGAGGCAGCACGATGCAAGAGGTGCTGATTGGCTTATGACTCGCGGAGGCCTGGGGAGGTTGGAAGAGGACGTCTCGAAAAAACTGATTAATGGTGCAAAAAAGGGCTCACTTAGCATAGAAAAGGTTCAGTCGATACTAGAGCCTGTGAGCCTCGATTCCCAGAGGGTTCTGCTGAACACCCTCGGAGGGAGGATGCCGTATGGATTCAGGGTCGCTGGTAGGGACGGCGCGGAGATTTCAGAGAGAGTCATGAGGAACGCGGATAGGACACTCAGAAGGCTGCGGACGGTCGCGGGAAGGCTGGATGAGGCTCTCTCAAATTAGGCGACCGTAGCAGGATGAGACAGTTCTTCGAGATAGTTGCTTACCTCGAGGCCTAGTTCCTTGTTGTCTCGC
>PBSO01000032.1 GCA_002726275.1 Methanobacteriota archaeon
ATACTCCAGCAGGAAGTCCAATCTCGTCGATTATGTCTGCTAGGATGAAAGCATTGAGGGGAGCTTCTTTGGAGGGCTTGAGAACCATCGTGCATCCTGCGGCGAGAGCTGGAGCGACCTTCCCGATAATCTGGTGCAGGGGGAAGTTCCAGGGGGTGATCATGCCAACCACCCCAATAGGCTCCTTCACGATTAGCGAGTTTCTTACCTCCTCCTCCCACTCGAAGGAGTCCAGCATCTTGGCATATGAACGGCAAACCACACGGGGCGTTCCGACCATGGCCATGCGTGAGTAGTTGATCGGAGTCCCCACTTCGGATGTGATGAGCTCCGCGATCTCCTCGCCCCGCTCGGCAATGGCTGCAGAAATCGCGTTCAGGTAACCCTGCCTCTCCTCTATGCTGCTCTCGGACCAGGACGAGAATGCCGAGCGAGCCGCCTCAACGGCATCGTTGACGTCACCCACATCTCCCACAGGAACGGAACCTATCCCCTTCTCAGTGGAGGGGTTGACTACTTCGATGACTCCGTCCCCTCTGGCTGGAACCCATCTCCCGTCGATGTATATGCAGTCGCGTTCGTGCATGGAATGGCCCAGCGAGGGGCGACTTATCACCTTCATGGAGTTCAATAATGATGACCTACTACGCGAATCATGCCCTTCAGAGTTGATAGGGAGGATGGCGGAGTCGCGATAGTGACACTCTCTCCCGAGGCATCGAGAAACACATTCAATCCAGTCAATCTGAATCCATTTGTGGTAGAACTAGAGAAACTGATGGACGACCCATCATGCAGGGCTGTAGTGATCACCGGCTCCGGACATTTCTTCAGTGCTGGGGGGCCCATAGGGGAATTCGCTGACGCCATTGACGATGGGACAATTGGGCAGATGACCAGTGATATGACGGGCACACTGCACCCATTGATACTCAAGATTAGGGCAAGTGATACCGTTTTCATCGCTGCAATAAACGGTGCTGCAGCGGGAGGGGGGCTGGGACTCGCGCTTTCCGCTGACTACAGGGTATGCTCGGAAAGGGCGAAGCTAGCTGCTGCATTCTTTGCACTGGGGCTATCTCCAGATGGGGGGACCACTTGGCTTCTTCCGCGCCTCGTTGGAGTGCAGCAGGCCAAGAAGTTCTTCTTCGAGAACCAAGTATGGTCAGCAGAGACTTCACTGGAGATGGGAGCAGTAGACGAGGTAGTGCCTCATGATGATCTAGTTGGCAGATCAGTGCAGATAGCGAAGGACTGGGGTAGGTGGTCGGTAAACAGCAGGAGATCGACCAAGCAGCTCATGGATGCCTCTACATCAACCTACTTCGAGACCCAATTGGAATTCGAGAGGGCCCTGATGGTAGCCTCTTCCCTTACTCCTGACTTTGCCGAGGGAGTCTCAGCTTTCTTGGAAAAGAGGGAGCCAGTGTTCTCAAAGGCGGATGAAGAAGAATAGATTCAGGACCTCAATGAATCGCTGAAGAAAGCTACCAAATTTGTTTTGTATTCGTCCGACTCTCCCCAAATCGCATCAACGTGCCCCCTGTCCTGGACATACCAGGTAGTCACATCTCCCCCATTCTCGATCATTCTCGCTTCAAACCGCTCAGAATGGACAACTGATACTCTCGGGTCATCAACTGCATGCGTCAAGAAAACCTCCCTCTCACCCGCGTTATCGGCTGCTTCCATGGGTGATCTCTCAGTCAGACTCACTCCAGCAAGCCAACCTCCTACGGTAGTTGCCGGTCCCGCGAAGACAGTTGGGAAACCCAATCTCCCGAGTTCGTTCTTGACTACCAACGGGAAATCCAAAACCGCGCTGTCTAGCCACATCGCACCTATGCCAGTTTCTTCGGCGAAGGCGATAGCCGCGCCCCCACCTGCAGATATTGCGGTCATACCTACTTCTCCTGGCTCGTAACCTTTCTCAGATATGAGCCAGTCATAGGCCCCAAGGAGGTCCCTGTATTCCTTTTGGCCTACTGCAATATAATCGCCAACAACTTCGCTGTCTCCATAATTCCTGAGATCAAACGAAAGTGAATTTATTCCTCCTTCCGCTAGGTAACCCTGCATTAGGAGCATTTCTGGTTTACATTTTCCATTCATTGGCATCCCATGTGTTTGTATGACTACTGGGGCATCCGGATCGACCTCAACATACCACCCGCTTAGAGTAATTCCAGAATCGCCTCTCGGTGAAAATGCAATCTCCTCGTACGACGTCATCTGATATGGCGACGCATCAAAATCGCGACGGATCTCTACGCGTTCGTCAGCATCAGGCCATGGTTCGAAACTTTCCCAGTCATCATCAGTGTCCCAATCTGATGGCGTGTTCTCACTCCACATCCCGCATCCTGCGTTTACCGCTATGGCCTGTGAAGCGACCACATATCCGATAGCAATGTATCCGCAACAAAATAACAGCAATAATACTGTGGAAATGGAAAACAGCTTTTTCCTTCCGTTCAACGACTTCCAGCGTTCTCTCATTGATGTCATGTGATTTGAGCGGGGCCCGCCATTCATGATTATTGTCGTCATAAGTCATTGACTGCGACCGATGAGCACTTCAACCCAAGTCTACGCGCAGTCTCGTGGCAAGGGAGCTCATACGCCTCGAGGACGTTCATCGGGCCTTCGGGCCACTCACTGTGCTAGAGGGGGTAAACGTCAGGATCGATGAAGGGGACCGAATAGGGGTGGTCGGGCACAATGGCGCGGGCAAGACAACACTATTACGAACAATTAGCAATCAAGACCAGGATCTGGGGGACATAACATTCGCCCCCGGCCTACGCCTGGCATTTCTCACCCAAGTCAGAGACATTGACGAGACAGCAACTCTGGGCGAGGAGCTGAACAGAAGAGGGAGGCAATTCCAGGAACTAGAGGAGGAGATATCCTCTCTCGAACAAATGATGGCCGACCCATCGTTCTACGACACTGACTGGCAACCGGCAATGGAACGGTATCAGGAGTTGCAGAGTCTAATGGCACGATCCGGGGGAGGGGACGTCGCCGGACACGCCCAGGAGATTCTGAAGGCACTAGACTTGGCCCACCACTCATTGGATATCCAACTGTCAGCCCTATCTGGGGGAGAGAGGGCAAAGGTGGCATTAGCAAGACAACTAGTTGGATTGGGAGAGATAGATGTCTTCTTCCTAGATGAGCCTACTAATCACCTAGACTTCCAGACTCTGAATTGGCTTGAGGGATTCTTGAATGAGTTCGAAGGGGCCCTGTTGATTGTGAGTCACGATAGGTACTTCCTGGACCGAGTCTGTAACAATATTGTCGAGATTCAAGATGCCCATCTCAAGGGATATCCTGGAAATTACAGCTCACACCTCCAGCAGAAGGAGCTTTTCCTCCAGACCCTAAGTGACAGGATAGAAAAGACCCAGAAGGAGATAAAGAGGCTGTTGGGAGCCATGCAGTCAATGAAAAGGGCAAACAAGTTCGATAAGTCAGTATCTCAGAAGCACGTGATGATCACTAGGTCTCAAAGGGAACTGAAGTGGCTAAAATCACTAAAGCCAAGGCAGAGACAGAGCCTAAACTTCAACCTTCAATCCATGGAAAAGAGCAGCCTCGAGGTCCTTGACTTTCACAAGGCTAACCTTACCTTCGAAGGTCTCGGGAGACCAATCGTCAAAGATCTCGAGGTCGGCGTGAGGAGGGGCCAGAAGATAGGAATCGTAGGTCCTAACGGAGCCGGAAAGACAACGATTCTCAGGATTATCATGGGAGAACTAGGTCTAGATTCTGGAACACTTGATGTCCGCCCAGGGGTCAAGTTGGGATACTTCCATCAGGACCACAGGTCTTTGGACTTCTCGCTAAATCCCGTGCAGCAGGTCCAGGCTTTGAGGCCTAGGATGGAATATGGTGCAATCAGGGCTCTCTTGGGGCAGTTCCAATTCACGAAAGACATGGTTTCAGTTCCCTTGGGGAAGCTTAGTGGGGGAGAGCGAGCGAGAATAGCCTTGCTAGAGCTCCTGCTCAGTGAGAATAACATGCTCCTATTGGATGAGCCTACCAACCATCTCGATACTGACGCGAAGGAGGCCCTTGAGGACGCCCTCCAGGAATACGACGGAGCGATAATAACCGTAAGCCACGATCGTTTTTTCCTCGACAAGATTTGTGATACAATATGGGAGCTTCCAGGGGATGGAAGCCTGTGGGTGTGGCCCGGGAATTATTCAGAATATGTTCGAAGGAAGGAAATCCACAATTCCCAATAATGCTCGCATCGGAATCGTAATTGCCCATTCATCGGATTCTCCCACTTCACACTGTCCATACTAAATAGGGAACCTACGCGCGCCCTGATTAGGGTTCTCAGTGGTTCGATTCTCAGATTTAGGAATCGGGCCTGGCCTAGTTCAGTCTCTATCGAGTCAAGGTATTACGGAGCCATTCGAGGTACAGATAGAATCTATCCCGAGTCTGATGAATGGAAGGGACCTGTGTTGCAGGGCACCAACCGGCTCTGGAAAGACCCTAGCGTTCGGCCTCCCAATGGTAGAGAGAACAAAGCCTGCCGAATCAAAGAGGCCAACGGCTCTAATTTTGACTCCAACTAGGGAACTCGCTGAGCAAATAAGGAACGTTCTGGATCCACTAGCTTGGAACTCAAGGATGAAGGTACTTTCAGTATACGGGGGAACCTCCTATGGGAGGCAGTTGAAGGGATTGGACAAGGGCGCGGAGATATTGGTCGCGTGCCCAGGCAGGCTAATCGACTTGCTGAAAAGAAAGGCATTGACTCTGGAGGACGTCGGCATGGTGGTTCTTGACGAAGCAGACAGGATGGCCGACATGGGCTTCATGGAGCCAGTTTGCTCTATCATTGAGAAGTGTACAAGCAACCCCCAAATGATACTCTTCAGTGCGACATTAGACCGTGATGTTGCGAAACTAGTGAAGCTGTACCAAGACAATCCTGTGAGGATAGAGATCGGTCCCAAGGAAATAAGCATGGATAGCATGGAGCACCTGTTTTGGAAGGTCAAGCCCCACAAAAAGACTGAAATTGCAGTCAAATCAGTTAGAAGGTCAGGTAGGAGCATCATATTTTGCAGAACCCGTGCGGGGGTAGATCGCCTAGGTGGCGAGATGCAATTGGACAGCATCCCACTTTCCACCCTTCACGGGGGTTTGAATCAGAGGCAGAGGGATCGCGCCATGAACAAATTCAGCACTGGTAGAAGCATGGTTCTAATTGCGACAGATGTTGCTGCTAGGGGAATAGATGTTGAAGGAGTAAACTGTGTGATTCACTATGACCCCCCTGATGATGCAAAGGCGTACAAGCACAGAAGTGGAAGGACAGCAAGAGCGGGACAAACAGGAGTTGTGATTTCATTCATCAAGGGCAATGAGCAGAGGATTTATGGTAGAATTCAGAAACAAGTAGGAATAAAGAAGAGATTTTCCGAACCTCGTCCCGAAGACCTCAAGAAGAACGATTTCAAGATTATCAAGGAGGATCCCAACAAGACAAATCGTCGTAATGGCAGGGAGTCTAGATCAGGAGGGAAGCCAAGGAGGAATCAAAGAGGGAGGGGCGGCAAAGGCAACAGGTCCAGAGGAAACGGAAATGGTAAGATATATCGCAATTCACCATCTAATTCCAACAAATCGGGGAAAAACCGGAATCGTGGCAATAAGAAGAGAGGGCAAAGACCCGGATCTAAGAAGCGCAAGGCTGATTCCAGACCATAATTCATACCGTGGCGCTAAATTACCTACACCCTTTCCAATTTACATAAGCGGACATGGTCTAGTGGTTATGACAGCAGGTTCCCAACCTGCTAACCCGGGTTCAACTCCCGGTGTTCGCACCAGCAGCCACCTCACCTGCGTAGCCTGATGACACCTACAATGATCGCTATTATGCAGCTTAATGCTGCCAAATTAGCCATTACCATGGCTACTGAACCAATTACAATTCCGTAAAAAAGCCAGAGCACAAGCGAGGTTGAAACTAGGGAGAATGTAGCAATTGAGATACCCTCATGTTCCCCATCAGACCACACCTTTCTGATCTGAGGGAACCAAGCTACGACCCCTAGTGACCCTGCAATGACTCCGACGACCTCAACCCACGCTGGAATCATCCCAATCCCCCAACTCTCACATCGGAAGATCGTCACGCTCGCGCTTCACACCGCCACTCCAATCGTAGACTCCCCTACCAGATTTTTTCCCTAGGCTACCTTCGGAAACAAGGCGTTCGAGCAACCCGTGTGGTTCGTATCTATCGTCTCCGAAGGCCTCTGTGAGATTTCTGAGGATGTCCCTCCTCACATCCAGGCCGACAAGATCCGAAAGCTCGAGGGGACCCATTGGGTGACGGTATCCAAGCCTCATGGCCGTATCGATATCAGACGCACTAGCTACTCCCTCTGCAAGCATCCTAATCGCCTCATTGCCAAGAACAACTCCCAGCCTACTAGTTGCAAAGCCCGGGACGTCATTTACCAAAATGGCCTCCTTACCCATCGAGGAACCTATGGATCGAGCCGCATCTATAGTGAACTCTGAGCATCCATCATGACGAACAATCTCCAGAAGTTTCATGATTGGTACCGGGTTAAAGAAATGAAGTCCAATTATCCGCTCCCCACATTCCGTCGAGCTCGCTATTTCGCCAATCTGTAATCCAGAAGTGTTCGTAGCCAGAATTGCATGTACCGGGGCCAACTTCTCCAAGCTCCTGAAAACTCCCTTCTTCAGATCCATGTCCTCGGGAACTGCCTCTATCACCAGATCAGCATCTCCAACTGCCTCGCCAAGGTCATTGCAATAGGTGAGATTGGCAGACCAACTCTCCCTCTGCTCCGCACTAGTCTTTCCAAGGGAAACCCCCTTCTCCCAGAATGCGTTGATGGATGCCATGCCACTGGCCAAACTCTCAGGGAAGGGATCGTGTAGTTTCGTATCCCATCCAGACTGAGCGCACACTTGGGCAATGCCTGCTCCCATTGTTCCCGCGCCGATCACGGCAACGGTATTGATTTCCATTAATTCACTCCCTGCCATAAGCTGCTAGGGCTGCCTGGAAGAGACGCTGTCTGGGAACATCATGCTCAATGAAGCATGTAAATGGTGCAACATCCTTCAGTAGCTCTATTGCGGAAACATATGCACCGTAGATGAACGGGTCGGCTACTTCAGTAGTCGGTATATCTATTCCCAGCTTGTGAAGTCCCCTGAGGGAATCTTCGTCCCAGATGGAGTAAGTATGATGTGTGAAGTGCAGATATGCTGAGAGCCTCCTGATGTCAGATCTGGCTGACTCAGTCAGACTCTCTATGAGTAGGGTGTCGGGATACTTGATGGCATACAATGACAGCATAACCTCTCTCTGGGTGTCCTCCCTCCAGACTCTCTCGGGGAGCCCCATCCAGTCGTCTATCATGTCGAGCATCTCTGTGGTGTAAGGTCTCTTGACTCTATACAGGAGGTTCTCGTAGGCCCCTGCATCTTGCTCTTCTGAATGGTGGTGGCTATGAAAGTAGTCTGTAAGGAACTCAAAGAAGTGGCCACACTTCTTCTTGTCAAAAAATGTTAGCGAGTGATATTGCATCAGCAAACCCCCCGCTTATCCCTTCCATTCCCTGTACTGGATCCACTCTTCCTTCATGTACTCGTTAATCAGGCGATCCTCATCTTCATCGGTTGGCAACACTGTCTTCAGGTATTCATCCCAAGACGCATCGTCCCCTTCGAAAGGATCCCCCTCCACTGTGAAGCGCTTTTTGGAATACTTGCCTATGCCTCTGTTGAACTTGTCTGAAGGGATAACCAACTCGGGCTCACCCTCCTTTCGAGGTTTGCTTATCCTCCGCATCTCTTCTCGAATTTCTTGGAAATACAGTTCCCTGCTGGCTTCATTCAGGTGCTCTCTGTCGGCCTCACCATCAGACTCCCTCTCGTCGTACCTGCCCTTTATTCCGTAGACGTAAGCCCATTGGGCACTGCTCGAGTCATCAGTTCCAAACAGGTCTAGTCCGGTACTGACCCATTTGTTCACGTACTTCTGGATAAGGGCGCAGGGGATTACTCCCTGCTTGACTACCCTTCTAAGTCCGTTTGCCCCGGTTCCCAAGTGGAATGACTCTTCCTTCAACATCGGGCCCATGCTAGCTGCAAGTGGCTTGAAGGAGGACGTGCTAAGCATCTTCAACTGGTACTTCCCATCCCTATCGATGAAATGCGTGAACATGAAGAAGTCTAGCCAGTGATCAATAGGCTCGTTAAACGAACCTAGGACCCTAGTTCCTTCCTGGGCGTTTCTTTCGAGAAGCTTCGATGCCTCCCTGACTCCCTGCTCGCCAAAGAAGGTGCAGAGGAGGTAAGCCATTTGCCACCCGTGACGCTGTTCCTCGCACATTATTCGAAGTGCAGATTTTTTGTCATATTCGGTCGGGGCAGTGGCAAGAAGGTGATTCTGCTGTTCAACGGAGGCGAACTCCGTGTCGCCTTGGACGCTAACCATGCTGATGATGGCGTCTCTGACGGTTTGCTGTGGGATCTGCATGCGACGCTCCCACTTTGGCTTGCCAGCGAAATCTCCGAATTCTATAGTTTCACCAGCAGTGTCCCAGTCGAACTTGATGTCGAACCTGTAATCGCCAAGCCAAGAGGGGTCGAAACCAATCCTCGTTTGCCATTCGTTGAAGTCATTTATCCAAGTCTCGAAATTTTCCGTGTAGTCCTTCACTACTTCTGCATCTGACATCTTTCCTTCCTCCTCTGAAATACTAGTTACCTTCGAATTCCGGAATCTTCCTGTTTACGTAAGCGGCGATTCCCTTCTTCGCATCCTTGCTCTGGAAGAGGTCGGACTGTAATTCCCTCTCTAATGCCAGATGGTACTCAAGCGGGATCTCCATTCCACTCTGAACGCTCCGCTTGATGTTTCCAATTGCCTTGCTAGCGGCAAATGGCAGAGTGAATTGGCCAGCATAGTCAAGAATATCTTGACGAAAGTCCGACAGGCTTCCCGCCCAGACGTCGTGCACAAGATCCATTTCTCTAGCTTCCTCATAGGAAAACTTCCTCCCCGTCACCATGATCTCCATAGACTTCGCCTTGCCTACCAGTCTGGAAAGACGAGCAGTTCCTCCCGTACCTGCTAGGACTCCCAGAGAGACCTCTGGAAGACCGACTTGTCCAGAATCCTTCCTGCCGATACGGATGTCGGCAGCCATCGCTATCTCTAGGCCACCTCCTACGGCATGACCATTGAGAGCGGCTATGACAAGTTTAGGGGTCTGCTCCAATCTGCTTAGAGTCTCATTAGCATGAAGACAGAAGAAGTACTTGAATCCCGGACTGACCGAGTCAAGCATGCTTATGCTGGCACCTGCTGAGAAGAACTTCTCTCCATGGCCAGTTAGTACAATCACCGTTACATCATCATCGAAGCGTGCCTTGAGCACGGCTTCATCGATATCCCTCATCATGGCATGGGTGTATGTGTTTACCGAAGTCTTGCCTTCAGAAAGCGGCTCACCAGCCGAGTCAGAGCATAGTTCGATAATCGCGATTCCGTTGTCGGTAACTCCGTAGTTCACCAAGTTGTTCTGCATTGGCTCCATTTGTGGCCATGACGTCATAATGTTTCCAGTGAGAGGCGCCATATCAATGAAACGGAAGCCAATCATGGAGTCAAGTGTCGGTATCGGAGAAGGACACGCCCCCTCCCTCCCTCTGAATTGCCTTCCACTGCTCCCCAATTTCAATAGCCCTTGCACTGGGTTCCCAACTATCTCTCCTCAAGGCCCCTCTGAAAGGCATCCTCAGAACTCTCCGACCATCACCCATTGATTTTTTTCGCAGCATCCCCATTCGTGCCAATGGCCAAATCATTCGCCTGAATATCCCCGGTCTGTACACCCAACGCATGAATTCCAATCCATCTCCCTTCCTCTTCTGATCTCTCATCCAGTGATTGGCCACCATTTTGAAACCCCTGTCCCCAATCCTGTTCATTAGGAATCTGTTAGTAGCACTAACTTTGATCAGGGGGAGGAGCCGGTCTCTGACTTCTTCCTCATAATCACATTCTCCTAGTATAGCCATTCCAGCAAGAGCCCCACTGGTAATGGCGTATCTCATTCCAAAGCCCCACATGAAGTCTTGAAGCCCCCCGGCCTCTCCAACATAGTAACGCCCCTCGTGGATGTATTTCTCGGGTATTGAGAAATCCCCCTTCCCTCCCACTCTTTTGATCGGTTTACGGTTCAGTTTGTACTTCCCTTCATACCATGCTATGGTCTCATTTAGATAACGCCCGCTCTTCTTCTGCTTTCTCCATAGACAAGTGCAGATAAGACCAATCCCATCGATAATTATCAGATACGAGTAGGCTCCCGGTGCAAGCTTATCGTTCAGCTGGAATGTGACGTGATTGGGGTGATCGGTATGGAAAACCTCTCCGAAGGCAATTGCACTGGAATCCTTCGGGCCAGCAGCAATGATGTGACAATCTTCCGGGGCCCTTTTGACTCCATAGTGAATCTTCACACCCGCAGCCTCTGCCATCCTCTTGAAGCCTTGATCAATGCAATGATCCCCGGTCCCCCTCTCAACGACCCTGAAAGCCACTCCATCGGTTATCGGATTGGTGATTACGTCATCCGGATGAGCCAGGTCGACTATGCTGAATGAGTCTGATTTGAACTCATCAGGGTCAAGGCCCCACTCACGCATCTCATCGAAGAAGTCCCCTCTGCTCGTCCAGTTCTCCAGACCTTGGAAATCTCCATCGAAACGGGCACCACTATCTTTCCTAATTTCATGGACATGAACCTCTCTTCCGGATTTGGCCAGAACAACAGCCGCGGAGAGCCCTGAAAGACCAGCTCCAAGGATGTGCACGGGTTCCTCAGACACGGAGCTCCGATATCGCCCGACCGCTTGAACAGTTGGGTAGTTCCGGCGCCTTAAAGCACTCAACTCCCACCGGAGAGCCGTGTCCGTGCGAGTCTTCGTTGAAGGAGAATCGATCAACCCCGAGGAATTGAGGGACATGGTATCCAAGAATGGCTGTGGGAGCATAGTCAGCTTTGTTGGAATTACTCGTGGCAAAGAAGGTGAGCACGAAGTGCACAGTCTGGAATTTGATGCATGGGGTGAAAAATTGCCCTTGGTCTTAGAATCAATAGCGGAAAGGGCGATTTCTGATTTCGGCGTCTCATCAGTGGTCATCGCACACAGGACTGGCATGGTTCTCCCCGGAGAGACCATCGTTTGCATTCATGTTGGCTCTGAGCACAGAAGAGAAGGTTTCCATGCCTGTTCATGGATAATCGATGAACTCAAGGGGCAGGCCCCCCTGTGGAAGAAAGAGACACGCTCTGATGGCGTTGAGTGGAAAGGCGGGATGGGATGACAGATGCAATAGTTCCCATCGGGCATAAACCGATAGTTCACAGGCACGCGGTCGCCAGAGGATATCTCGACCTCTCGCCCGATTCGGTCGATGCGATAAGAAACGGAAAAGTGGCTAAGGGGGATGTTCTAGAAGCCAGCACGATTGCAGCTATTCTGGCTGTAAAAGAGACCCCCAGGATGATTCCACACTGTCACATTGTTCCGATCGAGTCTTGCAATGTGTCCTGGGATTGGGAAGGCAACTCCCTTGTTTGCACTGTAACTGTAAGCGCTCACTGGAAGACAGGCGTGGAGATGGAAGCCCTTTGTGGAGTTACTACGGGATTGCTATGTGCATGGGACATGGTCAAGTCGTTGGAGAAAGACAGTTCTGGCCAATATCCAGAAACAAGAATGAGGGGTATCCGAGTGATAGAGAAGCGAAAGGGCGATGCGCAGGATTGAGAACCCCGACCCTCTCGCCATGGCATGGCGACCGCAGACTTGGAGCACTATTTTCTTGAGGCGACTGAAGCAGCGGCTGTAGCAGCGTCTGCTTGGAGGGGGAAAGGAGATGGTAAGGCTGCAGACGGCGCCGCAGTCGAGGCCATGAGGGCCGTTTTCGACAAAGTTCCGTTCGATGGCAGAGTTGCCATAGGCGAGGGAGAAAGGGACGACGCCCCAATGTTGTGGATAGGGGAGCCACTGGGCTCAATGCAAGGAATGCCCCAGGCGCCATCGATAGACATCGCAGTTGACCCTCTTGAATGCACAAATCACGTAGCAAAGAACCTGCCCAATGCCATGGCCGTATTGGCGGCAGCACCTAGGGGCGCACTACTCCATGCTCCTGACTGCTACATGGACAAGATAGCCGGTCCCTCTGAACTCAAAGGAGAAATCAGCTTGGAGGCCGATGTTGCATACAATGTCGAAGCGGCGTGTACAGTCCTTGGCAAGCCTCCTGAAGAACTGAACGTAGTTGCGATGGACAGGCCTAGACACGATCAGCTAGTCAGGGATCTCAATGAACAATCGGTAAACGTTATTCTAATTGGGGATGGTGATGTTTCAGCAGCCTTGAATTCCGCAGATCCAGAATCACACATTGACATGCTTATGGGAATTGGAGCAGCCCCGGAGGGAGTGATTACCGCCACTGCCTTGAGGGGCCTCGATGCGCCATTCGAAGGCAGGCTCGTTTTCAAGAACGATGGTCACAGAGAACGTGCCGAGAGAATGATAGATGGGGATATAGAGAGAATTTGGGATAGGGATGAACTGTGCTCATCAGAAGACTCTCTATTCATAGGTACTGGAGTTTGTAGTGGCAGGACTAGAGGGGTAGAAACTCTTGGAGATGGCAAGGTTTCGGTCCACTCAGAGATTATTGATGTGGCCAATAGGGGGCACAGGTTCCTTTCTTCTGAGAGAGAAATTTAGACACAAATCCCAAATCTGAAAAAATCATTTACCAACGATGGTTTCATTTCTCAGTACCTTCTCGTCGACATCGGTAATCGATATGGACAGGGAACTTTTAGAGAAGACAGCTATGGAACTTGTAGCTCCGGGAAAAGGAATTCTCGCAGCTGATGAGAGCAATGGAACCATGTCAAGTAGGCTAGAGGCAGTAGGTGTCGAACCATCTCCCGAGACAAGAAGGTCCTATCGAACAAACATCTTCTCGACCCAGGGTTACGAGGACGCAATCAGCGGGATAATACTGTTCGACGAGACAATCAGACAGAGCATGGACGATGGGACTCCCATTCCTGAATATCTCGCTAGCCGCGGAATACATCCTGGAATCAAGGTCGACACGGGTGCCAAGGACCTAGCTAACCACTCCGGCGAGAAAATTACCGAGGGCCTCGACGGACTTCGTGAGAGGTGCGCTGAATATTTCAGAATGGGTGCCCGCTTCGCAAAATGGCGAGCCGTAATTAAGATAGGAGATGGTTTGCCAAGCGATGCGAACATTTCCACAAACGCCCATGCATTGGCTCGATACGCCTCGATTTGTCAGGAACAAGGGTTAGTCCCAATAATTGAGCCAGAGGTTCTGATGGAGGGCGATCATGATGCCCAGACCTGCTATGATGTCACTGCAAGAATTCTCGATGCAACCTTCGATGAATGCAATGTTCAGGGAGTTCACATTCCGGGCGCTTTACTGAAGCCAAACATGACACTACCTGGCAAGGATTGCTCAGTTCAAGGAAGCAGGGAAATGGCGGCGCAGATGACGGTTGACTGTCTGGCTTCTCATGTCCCATTTGACCTCCCTGGAATAGTCTTCCTTTCTGGGGGCCAGTCTGATGAAGATGCAACTGCCCATTTGAATCTCATGAATGCGATGGATAATGAACACCCATGGCAACTATCTTACTCATACGGAAGAGCTCTCCTCGCACACGCATTACAGACTTGGGCCAGTGGTTCGAATGAGGAGAGTCAGCAAGCCTTCGCCCACCGTGCCAAAATGAACAGTCTCGCAAGAAGCGGTGACTGGTCTGTAGATTTGGAAGTCTGAATTCAGTTTTCTCCGTCGAGAACCCCTGGCCTTAGCTGCCAGACGCATATCTCGTACCGCCCAGATAGGGCGCCCCCTCTCTTCGTCGTTGCTACCTTCATGATGTCCTTATCTTTGGAAAGGACATTCCCTAGTTGTTGGGGAGTAGTTCCGTGCCTCATTGTTGTATTGACGTGCTCCAATATCTCGGTGGTATTTGCCTCTCCTCTGTTGTGCAGAAATTTCTTGATTTTTTGTCTCAGTCTTGTTGTCCTCATTTTTTCTCCTCCATATTTTGGCTACTTTCGCTCATGATGAGCCACCCACTTATCGCTCGCCCATTCCGATAAGGGGTATTCACGTCCTGCAATTCCACTTCTCCTAACTGTCCCAATTCTGACAATCCTGTTGTCCATCTCCAGAATTGACGCTATGTCCGATCGTGGTGCCTGGGAATTGCTCTGGGAACTAATCCATGCTGCAATCTCAGCAGTGTTCCTTGGCTTCTCGGAGACGAATTTTCTGATCAAATCACGAATTCGGTCATTCTCCATTATTACTCGCCCTTCCTTGGCCACGGTACCGCAGACGGCCCGATATACACAGGACGGCGGGCACTGATATAACCGTTCTGTACGAATTAGCCCATTTTAGTTACCAAACATGACGAAAAATAGAGCAGATTTAGTTACATCATCAGGTGCTGAAATGAAACCGCCCCTTTCTCCATTGGAAATGTGTAATAAAATGTAACTAAACAGTTTAATTTATTACTAATATATTATGTCGATTGAAACAGTGGTGGTTTGTGGTGTCTAATGGTTCCAACATTCAGTCAGGCGGTCGCATCAAGGGGTCACTGGGAAGGATTCGCAGTAGGAATAGGCGGAGGCTTCTGAACAGACTCACCGATGGAGGTGCCACTGTGAGTGAGATGGCAACCGACTCAGGAATTCGAATACCTCACGTATCAGCTGAGATTAGAAAGATGAGAAACGATGCACTGGTCGACAGTGACATGCCACCAGGGAGCAGGGGGGCAATACTCCATCTAACGGAGAAGGGATGGGACATGATCAGGGATGACGAATGGTCAAGGGCATCTGAGGGATTCCCCCTTCCTGAAAATGATCATGAAATTTGCATCCTCTCCAGGGATGGTCCAAACCTTCTGATAGGAATGATGGCTCCAACGGAGTCCCCACTAATGCTAATTCCAGATAGGCCACCAGTGACTGTTGGGAGTTCCGAAGACTCCAGTGGAACAGAAGGGGTCTCTTGGAGTTGGGCGGTAATCAGGGAAAGGTCCCCTAGGTGGTTCGATGTGTCAACAATGGAATTACGAAACTCACCAATTCCACTAGATAGGGGTAGAATAGACACATTTTCCGAGGGTCGCTCGGTGATAGGAATCGTTAGGGCACGACTATTGGATGAGGGGCGCCCAATCGCTATAGCTCCTGGGAAATGGTTTGCGGGACCACTGCACAGGCCGGCTCCCCCCCTTCCTGAGAATACATTGCACAGGGGGCCATGGGTTCTTGGAACCTGCCACAACATGTCTCCAGATGTAAGGCCAAAGTCTGCAATCGCTGCTTTGGTCAGTGATAGGTTGCCCCGTTCAATGCTTCTGAAAACTTCAATGTCATCTGCGATAGTTATTGCAAATCTAGAGGGAGTGGATATCGGAGTAAGCGAATATCCGCTCGAAACACTAGATCACTGGATTGAGGTCGCTCACCCTAGACTATCAGATTCCGAGAGAGTCAAGAGGTGCCAATCTTTGAAGGATCGAATACTGGGCAATCGCCGCTCAAAGACAGAAGACTCAACCTGGAGAAGATTCAGGCAGGACTGGGGGCAGTCACGTTTTTCCACGGAAACAGTCACTTCGGGCTTACTAGACACTAGGGGCCTTGGGGATGCAGCAATTGAATCAATGATCAGATGGGTAATTTCTATTGAAGAGGGTCCTCCAATAGTAGTTGACTTTCCTGGCAACGTTCCGAGTGATGTTGCATCCACTCTTTCCTCGCACCCCTCCCTGAGGATGGTGATATTGAACAGTGAAGTGCCCCAGTTCTCTAACTTAGACCGCCTTACAATAGATCCACTAAGGCCGCTTCCTTGGATGATTCTCGAAATAAATGGAGGTAGGAAGATCCCTGTAAAACTCATAGATCCTGTAACTCATTTCCCAGACTCTCTAAACACCCCGTCCGTGAGGCAGCAAGAAAACGACTTCCCCCCTCAAGTTGTGAGTCTAATAAACGAAGTGAATGACACTGAGTATTCATCGATGATAAGATCCGCGAGTTCTCAATATCCAGAAGGAAATGAAGAATGGGCAAACAGGATGGAAGCCAGCTACCCAATAGCCGCATGGGTAGCCTCACCATCCAGGACGAGGTGGCCAAGATGGCAAAGACTTGGAAAGAGACTGGATCCAAAGTGGTTAGTGATGATGGATTTTGAAGCCCTTCCACTTGATAGACTCTCAGAAGTGGCCGAAGTTGCCCCCGAAGAAGTTCTGGAAATATTCTCCACCAAATTTACAGAACTTCTTCGGGACTCTCCAGATTCAGCATTGAGGGCCCGGCCCACAATGGATTCGAGAAGCGCATCTCCCGGAGCTTCATGGGTAGCATCCCAATTACTCGCAAACTCCCCTTGGATTCCCGAAAACCTTCACGATGATTTATTGAAGTGGTCCGTGGATGCGTGGCTTTCGAATCCCCCAGAAAAATCCCTATCCGCATTAGAAGGATTGTCGTGGCTCCATGGTCGTTGTGATTCCAGTGCTTCTGATTATGAAAATGTTCTAAATTCCGTTTTGGAAATGGGAAGGACATTGGGGCCGGAAAATGAATTACGAATATGGTCTAACTTAGTTGATCGAGCCAGCAAACCCTCCGAATTAGAAATCGGACAAATAGGAGCCATCATCAACTCACTTCCTCTTAGTTGGTGGTCGGCAATTTCCTCGGACCTGTTATTCCAGCTACTTCAGGAAGATGATACAACAGACTGGCTTTTCAATAATCCAGTGCCATGGTCCGCGGCAGTTCTTCGAAGACCGGGAGAGGAATGCATGTCGCCCGCCCTTCATGAGTTGAAGCATAAGGGATGCAGCCCGGAGTTGAGGACACTGCTGGATAGGAGATTAAGAGGGGCTAGAGATGGAGATGAGGGACTCCAAGGAATTCCTCATTTACTCGACTTACTAGACTCCCTAGAGTCCGTGTTCGATATTAGGCCCCCAGTATCTGGTAGAACTCACCCATTGATCGGATGGCTAGCTCAACCATTGGAGAAATGGCCCAATTTCAATACGATTGAATGTATGTCGGGAGATGTACATGTGGCCGAGAGGCTACTCCTCAGAGAGTCTGGTTTCTATGAGGGATTCTCGTCTTCCCCTGCACTTGGGTAGAAAAAATTGCCTTTTTGGTAAACCGAGGGGTTCTTGACCTCCATGTCCGGCCAAAGGTTGCCCAGCGGCAACACCGTGTTGACGAAACCCCCTCGCCGGAGGTAGAGGATGAAACACGGTACCACGCATGGGTAGCCACCTGTCGAAGACCGACTTGACTGCCCCAAGGCAGAATGACTGTCGGCGCAAAACAGGTGGCCGGACCGGGACAAGGTCCCCTGAGGACCCGAGAGGGGATGAATCAAGGGACTACCACCCAGTCCGACAGACGTCCCGGGGTGGGTCAGGTGCTGGAGCATTGCAGTGAAGGCTACCGTTACGCCCCGGGGCACACATTACTAACTGGAAATGATAATGAAATTTGTCGGTGAAATGAATATGTTCGATGTTGGTCTGATTGGAGGCACATTTGATCGATTTCACAAAGGACACCATCATCTAATTTCTAAGTCTCTAGAACACTGTGGTGAATTAGAAGTCTGGATTAATTCAGATAGTCTAGCTAGGAAAAAAGACTCCAGAGTTCAAACATGGGAGGTCCGACATCACAATATCAAGAGTTCTCTAGATGAAGAATCCTTGTCAAGAGTGTCCTTCGGAAAATTAGAGGATAAATTCGGACCCGCCCCAATTCATGAAAAGGCTCAAGTTATCTTCAGCACAGAAGATACAATAGAAAACTGCATAGCAATAAACAAATTAAGAATAATAAATGAATTAGATCCATTGGAGATTGTTATTTTAGAGTTACAAAATGCATGGGATGGAATGCCAATATCTAGCTCAAGGATAAGGGATGGTGTTATCGACAGAGAGGGCAACTCGTGGATCCCAGAAAGCGTCAGATCTGGAACTATCGCCCTGACTCCAGATGTCGAAGGAAAACTCAAAGATCCTTTCGGAACGTTATTCATAGGTCCTGAGGAAAACCCCTCTGTGGCAATGAGAGAAGCACTTTCCCACGTACAAAACCAGACTGGGCCAATTATAGCAGTTGGAGACGTCACAGTTCTTACCATGCACCAACTTGGAAAAACCCCCGATATCGCCATAATCGATGGTTTGACCAAGAGGGAGGAATGGGGTGAATCTAGCAATATTGACCAGACACACTATGGCCGGAGGTTGAATTGTTCAAGCCCCTCCGGTTCACTGACAGTATCTTTGTTAGGTGCCTGTGAAGAAGCAGTCAATTCGTGGATGAAGGACCGTTCTTCAACAATAATCAATGTCGAAGGAGAGGAAGATCTAGCTCCACTTCTGCTTCACCCCCTGTCCCCCATTGGGGCAGCGGTCCTGTACGGCCAACCTGGGAAGGGGGTAGTGGTCAGGATATGTGGCGAGGAGTCCAAGGGCAGGTGCCGTCAGTTACTGGAGTCATTCATCAGTGTGGATTAGGACTCCGATTCTGCCAATATTCCAATTCCAACACCGAAAGAAACCAACACCACAGCAACGGAATAAACACCCGGGTCAACCCAGGTAGACTCGGAAATACTCCAAACCACGTAGAAAATAACCCCAATTGCGACTAGCCAACTTGCACCCAACTTCCTGAAATCTCCATCGAAAGACAACAAACGTGACATCACGCACGTCGGAAGTCCGGAGGCCCAAGAAGAGAATCCCCCTTCGTGGTTTTTATTCAAGCCCATGACCCCAATTGCGAATAATGCAACTCCAACCGATCCAAATATTGCATCATCTAGGACGAAAGCCATGTCAGTAGTAGATGAATCCTTAACACCAGTTAGGAATTTTATCCAAAGGGCCTTCCTGCCTTCTGAGTAAGCCCCTAGTGAGAGGTTGACCAGTGTCAGAACAATTACCCATGAACCTAGAAGGATAGCAGCAGCAGAACCAGTCTTACTAGGTCGAGTCAAAGACTCCATCCACGTTGAATCACTCATAGTAACGGGCGGGCGACCTAGAAGTTCGGTATAACCATTGTCAGGGATGGCCAGTCACATCACAGGTGGCTTTGCAGTACGTACTTGCCTAATGCTGCCTGAGCAATCAATGGCTCCGACTCACTGAGAGCGTCAATAGCGTCAATTGCCTTGGGAATGGCCGAATTGACTTGCTTGCTCCTTCCATGCCTCCCTTTACTTACGTTTCTTGCCATGATAAGGCCCAATGTATCTAGCTCATTAAGGAGGGAAGAAATTCTCCTTGGAGTAAGAACCTCTACTCCTACTTTCATACAGGCCTCTGAGTATGTTCTGTAAACCTCTCCCGTGCTGATATTTCTGAGTCCATTGCCCTCGTTCAACCTGATGGAAAACAAAACCAATTTTTGATGAAGTGGGAGGGTTCTCAGAACCGGTGTAACCTGGTCATACTCAAGTTGGCTTTGTGCCATCCGGACATGGGCTGGACCAACTATGGCATGCTCTTCTTGCTCTGCCTTCTGTATAGATATCCTAAGCAGGTCCAAGGCCCTTCTCGCATCCCCATGTTCCTGTGCGGCGAGAGCCGCACAAAGCTGGACAACCCCTTCATCCAATGCTCCCTCTCGAAGGCCGACTTTGACCCTCTCCTCTAGGATGTCCCTAATCTCCAAAGCTCCATATGGGTGGAATACCAGATCTTCTTGACTGAGTCTGGAACTAACTCTGGGGTCTAGTTGTTGGGTGAAGTGTAAGTCATTGCTTATGCCAATAATACAGCATCTGGAATTCTTCAGAACAGTATTGATGTTTGTAAGATTATACAATAACCCATCACCAGATCTTGAGACAAGATTGTCAATTTCATCTAGAACGATAATGTGGACCCCCCCGGCTCTGTCCATCCTGGAAATAAGAGTCTCTAGGACTCTATCGGTAGGCCATCCCGTGAATGGTATTGGTACATCTCCCCTTTGAGATAACTGAGTCGCCACATTCTGAACAACTCTGTATTTTGTATCGGTGTTTCGACAATTTATCTCATAGCACTTCACAGGCTCATCCATCTCTTTCCCCTTCTCGAGAAGTTGAGAAAGTACGAATCTAGTTACGACAGTTTTCCCAGAACCAGGAACTCCATAAAGTAGCATATTCGAAGGAATGTGCCCATTCAGGGCATCCACTAGATTCCTAACCAAAGAGTCAACCTCTTGCTTTCGGTGAGGTAGACGGTTTGGCTCAAAGGCGTGGTCGAAAGCCTTCCTATCTAGGAAGAGACTTTCCTGTCCGAGAATTTTTTCGAAAATATTCCCGTCCATTTTCTTACACTTCTCCATATTCCGCACAATTGCAGTTGCTAACTCCCCATCCGAGTTAACAACCAGCTGACGCGGATTCTGAGCGAGTGAGCAGGAGATAATAAGATTCTCTGAGGGAATTGGTCACTGAGCGCGTTTATCTAACCTTGCAGATGACAATGTTTTCCCCTCTCGACTATTGCACTTGAGACATTAATGTTCCTTTCAGTGTAACTATTTTATATTTTTTTAATGAGTACAATTTATCAAATATTGGCCCTTGATAATGGCTTCTTCTGGATGCGTCAATATATTCCTATTAGGCGATGAGAAAAACTCCTCTCGAACAGTGATCAATCATCATTTCTTCAGTCGACAAACAACAGTCGTTTAACCTAACTATAAATATGTTATATTTTTTCTATTATTTTATTATCATAGAGAAACTACCATCTGAGCCAATCTCAACCGCATCGCCATCTTCCAGTTGGTGTATTGATTCTGGTAGGGTCGGCATAGGAAAACCCCTGTCATTGCCCCTGCCCGAGGAGTAGTTGTGTGTTACTAGGACTTTAGCCTCGGGGTGCCTCTTGCTGAATGAGATTACATCGGAGGGACGGTGGTGATGGGGGAATTCTCCTATGTCAGGCATTCCCATTTCAAGTAATACAACATCAGCATTAACGGCCCTTTTTTCGATTTCGGAACATGGTCCAGAATCACCGCAGTGGAGTAATTTAAATCCCGACTCATGAGTCAACTCGTATCCGTGCGGATCGGTTTCGGGAGTATGGCAAACCGGGAATCTTTCGTACTTCCATCCGGTTTCTCCCAATTTTCCTGATTCATCCTCGTCCCAGTCTACAGACTGCTCAAGGGCATCAGTTAGACTTCCTGGAAATCCCATGTTGCAAAGGGCAGAGAGTAGAGTTTTCCCACCAGGTCTTAGGTGCACCCTCAGACTTGCATCTCCAGAGGTGTCGGAAATGTATTTCCTGTCCAAAAGAAAGAATGGAAATCCGAACGTGTGATCGGCATGCCAGTGTGTGAATAACAGGTGTTGGATTGATGAGGTAGAGAAACCCCCGTTTCTCATCTGAGTTAGAAGCGTCGGGGGAGCATCAATGAGGATTTTCTCATCTACCATAGCAAGAGCATGCAGCCTCCCATGAGGGGAGAAGGCATTGCCAGTGCCCAGGAAGTCTACTCTCGCCACGACACTCGAAGTCGGCCCTAGGACTTGACCCCATCGCTGCTGTGATGGGATTACTGCAGCCCCCGTTCGGCATTTCTTCATAAACAGAACTTGACTCGCTGGGCCGAAGGTGACGGCTTGTCTGACTGGAGTGCGAAGAATCCGTATTCGTCAACCCTGACGGACAACCGAATATTGAACGGAAAGGGGTCAGGAAAGGAGACGCGGCACATAGTTTTCGATTTGGCAGATTCGGGACTAACTTACAAGTCTGGAGATGCACTAGGGGTTATCCCAAAGTGCCCCCCCGAAATTGTTGAGGAAGTTTTGGGACTCTGTGGGTTTTCTGGAGATGAGGAAGTTGAGACCAACCTTGGAACCTGCTCCATCAGGGACGCCCTAACTGACAGGTATGAGATTCATAGAGTATCAAAGAAGTGGATTGAATCGTTGGGTGAAAGGGTTGTTTCCGATAGTGGCGATTTGGAGATTCGAATGATCAGCAGGACACGCTCCTCATCCAGGGATGGCTCGTTAATTGTAGACTGGGCTGGTACTGGGGAAGAAGGGGATTTGCCAGAGGGATATGTCGAGATCGGTTCAGCGGCTGATCCAGCGGAATCCCTGTGGAGGGAACTCACGTCGGAACCGAAGGCAATGGAGGACTACATTTGGTCTCGTGACTACGTCGACGCCCTTTCTGACTTCGGGCACATAGGTTTCACACCACAACAGATGGTCGATGGAATGGACCGGCTGAAGCCAAGGCTGTACTCAATTGCCAGCAGCCCCGATTTCGAACCGGGAACAGTGCATCTGACCGTTGGAATAGTGAGGTACAGCCATCACAATAGGGACAGGACAGGTCTCTGCACAGGATACATGGCAGATAGGTGCGAGGTAAGTGATACGGAGATAGGGGTGTTCATGTCCCCAACTAGGTCTTTCGTTCTCCCAGAGGACGGTTCAACTGATATCATAATGGTTGGCCCGGGAACCGGAATCGCCCCTTTCAGAGCCTTCCTACAGCAGAGGGAGCTAGATGGGGCGACTGGTAGAAATTGGCTATTCTTCGGAGATTGGACAGAAGAAGGTGAGTACTACTACAGGGACGAAATGGAGTCTTGGAAAGAGAGTGGGGTACTTGACAGGCAAGACTTGGCTTGGTCACGAGCTGGTTCTGAGAAGGTCTACGTTCAGCATCTAATGGAAAAGAATGGAGAGGAGATATGGGAGTGGATAAATGGTGGCGGATATTTCTACGTTTGTGGGGATAAGAATTACATGGCCAAGGACGTCCATAAGACTCTGATTTCGATTTGCGCTAATTTTGGCGATATGAGTGAAGAGGAAGCCAAGGATTTTGTTGAAACAGGACTAATGAAGACAGATAAGCGCTACCTCAGAGACGTATATTGACCAATACTTCCGTGAAACTACTGTCCGATTCAATCATAGGGCTCTTTCTCCAGCAACGATTCGATGTTCAGGAGAGTGCTGATCGCGAATCGTGGCGAGATAGCCCTGAGGGTATTGAGATCACTTAGATCGATGGGTATCGATGCTGTTGTCATTCATGGCCGAGAAGACAGGCTATCACTTCCAGTTAGACTAGCCGATGAGGGAGTGTACATTCCACGTTCGGACCCTCTGGCTTCATACTTGGACATCGAAGCTATTGTTGAAGCAGCCAAGGAAGTGGGCGCAGATGCGGTTCATCCCGGATATGGTTTCCTAGCCGAGAACCCAGTTTTTGCACAGAGGCTCGAGGAGGAGGGAATCACATTCATCGGACCAAGTCCCGAAGTCCTCCGACTGTTGGGCGACAAGATAGCAGCTAGGGACGCCATGACAAAGGCCGGGATTCCTGTTGCAAAGGGTTCGGATGGACCCATCTCCAATCCCCAAGAGGCCGCTGAGCAAGCAGAAGATATCGGCTATCCGGTGATAATCAAGGCTGCTGCAGGAGGGGGTGGGATAGGGATGCAGGTGGTGGAATCAGCTGAGGACTTCGACAAGGCACTGAGACTCTGCCAGGGAAGGGCTCTTTCTGCCTTCGGAGACGATAGGGTATTCTTGGAGAAGTTCATCAAGGGGGCCCAACACATAGAATTCCAGGTCCTCGGTGACGGAGAGAAAGCCATCCACTTCGGCGAGAGGTTCTGCTCAATCCAAAGGCGCCATCAGAAGATTCTGGAAGAAGGTCCCTGGCTTTCGGAAGAAGTTAGGTCTGAATTAGGGTCTAGGGTAGTTGCAGGAGCAGAAGCCGTGGGATACAAGGGACTCGCAACATTCGAGTTCTTACGGGATTCAGGGGGGGAGTTCTTCTTCCTCGAGGTCAATCCAAGGGTCCAGGTCGAACATACGGTAACCGAGATGATTACCGGTTTCGATTTGGTATCTCTTGGAATCCGGGTTGCAGCTGGGGAATCTATCCCCGTGACTCAGGACGAAGTATCGATCAGCGGACATGCTATTCAAGTAAGGGTCAACGCTGAGAACCCGATCACTCTATCTCCTTCTCCGGGGCGCCTTTGGGAATGTCATTGGCCGGGTGGCCCTGGCATAAGAATAGATTCACATGCCCATACTGGATACGATATGCCCGCTGTCTTCGATTCTCTACTATCGAAGATAATAGCATGGGGGGCCGACAGGAACCAGGCAATTTCCAGAATGGAAGCCGCTCTTTCTGAAACTCTCTTGCTCGGAGTAGACACTCTGATCCCCCTACATCAAGCGATACTCAAAGAAGAAGACTTCCAAAAGGGAGATGTAACAATCAGGTACCTAGAAGAGCACCCGGAATTGTTGGGCGGGGGAAATTAGATGGAAATGGTAATCGTCGGAAGTATCGGTTACGATGACATCCAAACTCCCGAAGAGAGTGGCAGCGGGATTCTTGGGGGCGCTGCCTCACATTCAGGATTAGCAGGATCATTTCACATGAGGCCGCCCCCGGGGCATCCTCCTAGAATAGGAATAGTTAGTGCCGTGGGAGATGACTTCTCCACGTACCACCAGATGGTACTAGAGGACTCGGGATTAAATCTCGCCGGGGTGGTAATAAGGGACGGGGAAACATTCAGGTGGTCGGGAAAATATGACGATTCAATGGAAAGGGTAACGACAATTTCCACCGAATTAAACGTCTTGGAAGAATTCGTTCCAACCATCCCTGCTGCTTGGTCCGACCCCGGCGTACTATTCTGCGCCAATACCCACCCAAGGATCCAACTGGCAGCATTGGACCAGTGCCCAGGGGCCAGAATTACAGCCCTTGACTCATTTAGGCTGTGGATTGAAAATGAATTCGAACTACTTTCCGAAGCAATGAGAAAGGTGGACATTGTCATCATTAACGAGGAAGAGGTTTGTTCGATTGCGGGGGAGCAGGTCCTAACTAGGGCAATCTCTTCGGTCATCTCAGGTAGGTCCCTACACGGCGGCGAAGCAGCCGGACCTGGTCCTAGGAGCCTCATAGTGAAGAGGGGGAGCAGTGGAGTATTGGCGCATTTGCCGTGCGGCACTATTGCTCTCCCATCATATCCAACTGAGAAAATGGTCGATCCAACGGGCTGTGGAGACACATTTGCCGGCGCCCTCTTTGCATGTCTCATTGATCATGAAGGCCCGTTAAACGATATTGAAGTGATGAGGAATGCACTTGTGCACGCAACTGTCACGGCATCATACTGTGTCGAGAGACTGGGGACCAAGGGGGTCAGAAATTTGGACAGGGGAGCATATCACGCCCGCGCTGATAGATACCGTAGAATAGTCGGAATATGACTACTCAAGCCTACGTATCCCCGGTATGTGGTGCTGCTCACCTTTGGGCGATGATCTACGCAATTGTGAGAATCTAAGGCCCGAGTCCGGGCTTGGCAAAGTGGGGGCACCATCATCACTGCCGCCCAGAACCTTCCTGACTCTCTGGTCAAGAGCTTCTTTCGCTGAAGATGGAGCAGGCAATGTTCTCTCCTTCGCTCTCCCAACCACATCTGCTTGATGGTCCTGGTCGCTCCTAAGTCTGAGATATTGCGATGTTCGGAACCTCTCTCCCTTGCTATGCTCAATCGCATCTACATCACCATATTGGGATGAGTAACTCTCATCATTCTTGGAAACCGACTTGTTCCTCGGCCTAAGTAGGGATACAATCCAACTTGGCTTCCCCCTTGTTCTGGTGAAGCCTCTTGTATCGACACGGCCACCGCTCATCGAAGTAACCATCTTTGAGACGCCCGGGTAGTCTTCCAGACTTGAATTATCAATTATCGGGGCTGCCAGCGCTTTTCTGGACTGCGCTTGCCTAGCCTTCGCCATCTTTACCAGTCCAGGTTTGCATTCTTCCCTTACGGCATCCACCGTTGGCTCAGGGAGGGAACGGACACTGAATGGGGCAGTGGGCTCTCCAAACCTATTGTGAGCCGCCTTGATCATTTCCGAGCTAGAGGACGGCCTCGAAACGGGCTCGATAGGCTCATCGAAGAAACTCCCGAAAACTGGCTCGGTTTCCGAAGCCCCCCCTGCTTCAACAGGAACATCTTCATCATCGAAAATTCCTCCGAATCCAAACATGTCAGCAGCACCAGAGAGGGCCGTCTCTATCCTGCTCTCAGTTGGGTTCACTGGCTCCTTTTCCCTGTACCAGTCAGGAGACTCTTCTCTACCCCATGCCCTCTCGTATGCTGAAAGATTACTCTCACTATCCACTGGAAATTCAGTAATCCCGGGCGTTGGAGACTCATCAGCGTGGAAAGATCTCCATCCGTGATCATCCTCTTTTTTGAGAGGGGGGATTGTCTGACTTTCTACCTCTGAATCAATTCTGGAAACGGGGACCCCCTCCATTATCGGGGGTGGTGGAGGCATCGGAAGGGCGGCCCTAGGTGGCGCTATGCCTCCTGCATCCATGTATGATGGGAAAACCGGTAATTCCGCCTCTATATCTTCCAAACCAACCCTGGCTTCCACCACACTGTCTCCTCTTCTGACACGCTCAAGAATGAGGCAGAGGCGCATCAGTGACCCCTCGCTCCCACTAACCATATGTCGTTCAGCCCCATTTTCGATAACCAGAACTGAGCTCCTCATAGCAAGATATGACAGTATGGAAATCCCACCAGCCACACATACCCCCCATCCGACCGGAGGGAGAAGTGTGGAGTATCCAACCCCAATTGCGAGAGTTCCTATGATTGGAATTCCACCAGGCAGATCTGGAATCTTCATGTGCCTCATTTTTGATATTGATTCTAGATCCATCCTGATGCCATATCCATCAAACCTCTCGAGGGTTAGCTGACGCTCAGTAATGATAGCGCAGAATTTCCCTCTACTCCCGACCAAACCAAGGTTTCCGATTAACTCAGCTTCTCCTTCTGTTCGGCCAGGCCTAAGCCCGGCTATGTGCATCCAGTTGTCGAGCA
>PBSO01000033.1 GCA_002726275.1 Methanobacteriota archaeon
AGAGGCAGCCTTCTCCAAACCCGAGTTCTCCGTCCTTAGGTGCATCATCCTATTTTCTGCATCCTCCAGGGTCTGTGCGAACTGCTTCCTTTCATCATGCGCTTCGTCCCTTGAGGACAAATCTGGATATATCGAGGCTAGAGAGGCGATGATTACCACCGCCCAGAGGGTGCTAGGGGCATCGGAGGCGGCCATGACCGCTATCGCGATGGCTATTCCCGCAATGCCCGTGAGCCCACGAAACCTACGTGCAGAAATCGAGTAGTCGAAGGTGGTGGCTGCCGATGATCGCAGAACGATTGCTACGAACAATAGTATTGCTGATGCCACCATGTCATCCTGCGATGATAGGTCCAATCCAGCCATAGCCAAAATGCCAGGCCATGCTATGTTGGATGCAGTGCCTATCCTGGTGCGCTCCACAGGGCCGTAGTCTATCAGGTCGGATAGGAATATGGCTGAGAGGAAGAGTGCGGCGACTGGTCCTGATCTAGTGATCAGTTCCGCTTCCCCCTGAACTGCAGGCCAGAGCCACCACCCGCCTCCGAAAACAAGTATGAGGAGGCCCAAGAGGGCGAACTTCTCCACCCTGACCCTGTGCTCGTTGATTACCCTCTGGGGGTAGTCGGGAAGCAGAACCATGACTGTTGAGCACCCGTCTCTCTCAAGAGGTTCGCGGATGATTGACTGCCATCAGGGCCCAGTTGCGTCTCGTCCCCAGAGGCGGTTAGCCCCCCATATGGCAAGAGTGAGTATGACCAAGACCGCTAGGAAGGCCTGCGTCGAGCTGCTGATGGAGGATACGACCTCGGACTTCGCGTGTATGGCATCATCGAAGTCGAGAACGCCGGCGTCATCGTCCATGGAGCTCACCCATTCGAAGTAGAGGTCGTAGCTCCCGGTTCCATCCAAGTACACATTCAACTCGGAGCTGAAAACCCCCGTCGACCCGGAGGTGGCTCCTGGGATTGTTACGTACCCGGTGCAATTGGAGGTATAGCAGAGCCTTCCTGATGCTGAAGTGGCTCCCGCATTCTGCATCGTCACGATGAAGGTGACGGTCTGGCCCTCTACCTGATCTCCGATAACGTTCTGCTGCAGTACCTCGATATCGACGCCAAGAGCAGGTGCCACGGCTAGGTAGAACGAGATTGTTCCCCTGTTCCCTGAAGAGTCCCATGACTCTATCTGGAATAGGTGGTTCCCTGATTCCATGGGGGGCATCTGAACCTTCTCTGCGTCTTCCCAAGTGGCATTGTCCACAATCTTCTCGCCTTCGAGGGACACTGTCCAAACCAGGTCCTCGATGGAGTCTATGTCATCGAATGACTCCGTTAGTGAGAGGATAACTTCGTCGCCCTCCCTCGCTGGGTTGTCGGGGGAGATTGGAACCGACTCGGCGAGTATCTCGGGGATTATTGTCGGGGGCGAGGCGTCCAGCACTAGGATGGTCCAGATTCTGGATTCGTTGTTGCCGGCCTCGTCGGTGACCGTCATGGCAAGTTCCCAGACGCTCCTCTCCTTCGACTCGTGACGCTCGCTCAAGTTCAGGTGCATGCCATTCACCTGGCTCCCCTGGGAGAATCTGTCAGTGAATCCGAGTTCGTCATTGGAGAAGTGTCTCCATCCCTGGGACTTGTTGGATGTCACTTCTATCGAGACAGGTTGAATGAAGTCGTCAGTGGCTGTGACATTCATCGTCAGCATACTATCCGACCTGACTCGTATATTGCTCTGTGATTCATCATGGATTACCTCTGAGCCATTGGACTGAATCTCGGTGAAATGAGCATACCAGACAGGGGCAACGCCGTCGATGACTGTGTTCTCATACCAGAAAACTGAGGACGAGAAGCTGTCTGTGCAGGTCACTGTCGCTGAGAGGACATCTCCGGCTGAGTACCCCAACTCAGAGGGCACTATCGTCTGCTCGATCTCCCTTGACTCGAGCATGAAGGTCCCATTGTTGGCAAATTCCCAGATTATTGAGGGAGTCTCCAGAGCGCTGTCCGTGCATGATGCCGAGTATGTTGTTGGCAAGTCCAATGGCATTGTCACGGTCCCAGTCGCACCGGCCCTCTCGGCTGAAATGATGGGTGCTTGGTTCTCGTCGATTGAAATCCTGATGTCGGTGTATACCGGGGACTGGTCCCTGTACACTGTGAATTCGCTTGGTGTTCCCTCGACTATTGGCTGCATGGCACTGTATCTGAACTCCCAGGGGTATGGGAGAGATATCGTCAGGGGGACCTCCTCGATCACCGATCCTGTTCTTGGTAGGTCCAGAAGCCTCGTCGCCCTCGAGTCGGCTTGCGCGACGAGCGCCGCTGACTCGTTCCACCCCCAAGTTCCGTTTTCCATGTCCACGGAGCCCGTGACAGGGGGCAATACCTCGACGGAGGCTCCTTCGTAGGAAGTCATCGACTGGTAGTCGAATGAGCAGCACCCACCTGATTCAGAATCGGTCCATGCCCTCGATGACTCGACCAAGTTAACGAAAGCCGATATCTCAGCATTGTCCAGAAACCCGTTGGAGTTTCCCAAATGGAGGTCAATCTGCTGCCTGAGCCCCAAGGACTGGTTCTGCAGAAGATCTGTTCCGTACGCCTCTTGCATGGTGATACTGGCTGACCATGATGCGTTAAACTGGGCCCCTTGGGTGATTTCGCCCGTAATAGTGAGGAAGGACTCGCCCTCGATATCACTGTCCTGAGGTGGCAATGGCTCGAAGTCGTCTGTTTCCAGGGGAGTTACGTTCGTGTAGTCTACATCCATCATCGCCTCCTTGATGACATCCTCCCTGACGCTCTTCCAGTTTCCATCGGGCCGAGTATTGGTGAACATGACGAAGACCACTGATTCACCGGAATCAGTGACATCCCTACGGAAGTTGGTGGATGATCCGGAGAAAGATCCCCAGTGGTTCCATGTATCTGCTGGCTCACCCACTATTCCAATTCCTCTGCCGTACCAATGACCAGATGGGTTGCCGGTGAAATAATCAAACGGATTTTCGAAGATGTCGCTTTGGATTGACTCATCAATGTGCGAGATGAACCTCGCATAGTCCGAGGCGCTTGCAATCCACCCTCCGCCGCCATCTTTCTCCTCGACTACGAAGGCTCCACAGTCTGGGTCTGGAGATATTGGGAAGATGGGGTCACCGTCCTCATCCTGACCAGATGGGAAGTGGCACCAGCCAGTGCCATCGTCGAAGTATGACACCTCTCCGAATGCTCTCTGCTCGGGCATTGTCATTCCTATCGACATGCTGTCTATGCCCATGGGCGTAAGGACGTTCTCTACAATGTAGTCCTCGTATTCCATCCCGGTCTGTGCCTCGATTATCTTCCCAAGAATCTGATAACCTACATTGGAATACACGTATTCTGTTCCGGGTTCGTATTCCAGTGGCCTCCGGAGCCACTCAGAGAGGATCCTATCCATCGAAATAGGAGCTAGGTTCCCATTGTCGTAGTCATCAATCAGTGATTGCTTGTCGATACACTGGTCGTTCTGCCATGAGCCGACCCAGTTCCTCCAATGTCGGTATGTTGGGTCTATGCTGGGGTCGAAGCCTGCACGGTGATTCAGCAGTAGTGAGACGTTTATGTCGTCTATTGAATACGATGTGGCATGGTTTGGGTAGTTGCATCCCTCTAGTTCGGCAGGGAGGATTTGCGGCACTAAATCCACCATCTTGTCATCTAGGGAAATCACCCCCTCCTCGATGAGTGTCAGGATTCCTGCGGAAGTTACCGCCTTGGAGAGGCTGGCGATCCTGAACTTCGAGTCTGCGTCTACTGGGGTGGACCAATAGTTCCCATCAGAGTCTGTTCCATTAGCGGCTATCCCGTATCCCTTGTTGAAGACTAGGGAGCCGTTGTACATCACTGCAACTTGGGCACCGGGGATGTCCCAATCTGCAAGCAGGTCGGAAACATCGGTGTCGAGACCCAAAAACGGGTCGTTCAAAGATACCGGGTCATCATTAGCGGAGGTGATTGTCGGGAACGTGGAAATCAGCATTATCGATGTGATGACCATGGCCATGGACTTGGAACCCATCTGACTAACCCCTGTGGACTATTGTGGAGCCTTCCTCATCTATCTCGAGGGGGATTGTCACCAAACCCAGTTTTTCCAGCCCGGGCCTTACCTCGGCGCCTCCGTGTACTAGGAAGAAGCCCCCTCCTCCCGCGCCGAGGAGTTTCGAACCCGTCGCGCCGGTTTGCATTATCTGGTCGTGGATTTGTTCTATCTCGTCGCCGCTGACGCTGAAGGATATCCCCCTCTTGAGACTCCACGTCTCCCTCAATAGCTCACCGAGCCCCATGAGGTCCCCCCCTTCGAGGAGGTCTCGTGCTACATCCGCGTGCCTCCTGATTTCACGGAGCCTGGATGTCTTGTCATTGGAATCCTCGGGAGTCTCGCTTAGTACGTCGCTTGCGCGCCTTGTAATTCCGGTGAAAACCAGTGTGAACTCCTCCGAAATCCTGGCTGTCACCTCTTCGGTTATTTTCAATGGGGCTACGTTGGTTCCTTCGGAGCCGAACGAGATGCTGTTTATTCCCCCATAGGCCGCCGCATACTGATCCTGCCTTCCAATTGGCTGACCCAGGATATCTATCTCTATCTCACAGGCCTCCTCGGCTAATTGGCGCGGGGAGGGGGATCGCCCTGCATACGCATGCAGAGCGTTGAGAAGTCCGACGGTGACCGAAGATGACGACCCTAGTCCGGTCCCCCTGGAGGGGATGTCCGCGATGGTCGTAATCTCGACCCCCGAAGTCACTCCCGTCATCCTCATCGACTCTCGAACTAGCTCGTGCTCGATGTCCTCGAAGTTCTCCACTAGCTCCATCTTTGAGTAAGAGACCCTGACCATATCGTCGAATCGTCGGTTCACTGTGACGTGTATATGACGATCCAATGCGGCTGATGTGACCATCCCCCCTGTGCTCTCGGAGTTTGAGAACCAGTCTAGGTCTGTTCCGCCTCCACAGAACGAGACGCGGAGCGGCGTCCGGCTGATTATCATCAATACTGGGGGTGGCGCACCCCACATCAAGCCGACGGTATCGTGTCAGGTTAGCAAAAAGGTCGATGACAACACATATGACCGAGCGTCCGCCGGCTCGGAGGGAGAAAGATGTCCGACGTCGTGACAATGGATGATCTTACCAACAAAGAAATCGTGTCTATTCTCGATGACGCGGAAAGACTCGTGCCCGTCGCCAAGGGCGATGTTCCCCTGCCTCTCCTAGAGGGGAAAGTCCTAGCAAACATGTTCTTCGAGAACTCGACGAGGACAAGGATGTCATTCGAGGCTGCCATGAAGAGACTTGGCGGTTCCGTGCTGAACTTCACATCCGTGGGAACATCTGTGGCCAAGGGAGAAACGCTGTTCGATACCATGCAGATGGTTGACGGCTATGCTGACGTAGCAGCGATCAGGCACCCGCAGCAAGGCGCGGCCCAATACAGCGCGGATGCCGTTGGAATCCCAATACTGAATGCGGGGGATGGAGCAGGGAACCACCCCACTCAGACGATGCTCGACCTTTTCACCATCAGGGAGGCACACGGAACTCTCGAGGGCCTGAATGTGGTGCTCGTCGGGGACCTCAGGTATGGCAGGACTGTCCACAGCCTTTCTCATGCCCTAGTTAGGTTTGGCGCGACTCTGACCCTAGTCTCACCAGAGAGCCTCAGGATGCCAGAGGAGATCGTATCCGATCTCCGGGAGCATGGGGCGGATGTCACCGAGACCGTCAACCTGGACGCGGCGCTGCCGGATGCAGACGTCATCTACATGACGAGGATCCAGAAGGAGAGGTTCCCCGATGATGACGAGTATTCCAAGGTAGCGGGGATATACATGCTGGACTCATCGGACATGGCTAGCGCCAAGAACGGGATGATTGTGATGCATCCCCTCCCAAGAGTGAGCGAGCTTCACCCGAGCCTCGACTCGACCGAGAATGCAAGATACTTCCAGCAGGCGTTCAACGGGGTCCCAACGAGGATGGCCCTGCTATGCAGGTGCCTGGGTGTCAAAGTGCCAAAGAAGGTGAAGTAATGAGCGAGATGAGGAGAGTCACTGCAATCTGCAATGGCACTGTGATAGATCACATCCCAGCTGGCCATGCACTCCAGGTGATCAGGATGCTGAGGATAGACACGAACAGGTCGAATCCCGTCTCTCTGGTGATGAACGTGCCTAGCGACAAGTTGGGGAGGAAGGACGTCCTGAAAATCGAGGACCTGGAACTGAGCCAGGAGGAACTGGACAGGCTCGCCCTGATTTCCCCTCACGCCAGCGTCGCGATAATCAGGAACTACGGGGTAGCCGAGAAGAGGGTCGTGGAGCTAGCCGATGAGTTGGTGAACGTGGCCAGCTGCACATTCTCCAACTGCATTACGCAGAATTCCCGAGAGCCCCTCCCCCAGAAGCTCAGGGTAGTGAGTCGTGAGCCCATGGAAGTTAGATGCTACTACTGTGGGCGTGGCCAGGACCTTGACGAGATCGTCGAGAACATCCTCTAATCAGTGGCCGTGCTCGATTAGTCCTGCAGCGTCAGCACCGAATAGGATTAGGACCAGGACTAGAACTCCAATTATGACGTTCACCATAGCCTCCCTACCCGACACGGCATTGTGTATATCGGGCAGAGTGTCCACGGTGGCCACATACAGGAATGTGCCTCCTGAGAACAGCATCGCGAGCGCTATCATCTGCTCATCGAAATCCTGAAGCGCGAAGAATGAGATCACAATCATAACAGGGGTTGCAATTGAGAACAATACAACGTCCCTGATGGAGTCGTTCCTGTCCTCTCTCTCGTGCAACGAGAACACACCGAGGCTGAATGCCGCCGGGACCTTGTGGATGAGAACCGCTAGTGCGACCAGCGCAGTCACTGCCTCGGTGCTTCCTGCTGCTGCAGATCCTATCGCAAGTCCATCGGCGGCAGAGTGCAGGGAAAGGCCGAGGACGATAATCCAAGGCGCCGCCCTGTGATGAACGTGCTCGTGTCCGTGCTCCTCCTCGTGCTCGTGATGCTCCTCGTGAACAGCGTGGCCTACACCAGAGCCCTCCATTACGAGCATCAAAACGAATCCGGCGAGCACGGCCCCTCCGATAATAAGACTCTCAAGCGTGCTCTCTTCTTCATCGCCATGTTCCCCTTCATGAGCATGGGAAGTAATGAGTTCCTCAATCTCCTCGATTCCAGTGGTAGCATTGATCTCCCCTGATTCTACTTCCTCTATCACGTGCTCTATGCCCTCGGAAAGGGAGTCGCTGGATTCCTCGTCATGCTCATCGCCAGATTCC
This sequence comes from Methanobacteriota archaeon, assembly GCA_002726275.1. Lineage (GTDB taxonomy): Archaea > Thermoplasmatota > Poseidoniia > Poseidoniales > Thalassarchaeaceae > MGIIb-O5. The sequence continues at coordinate 7,340 of PBSO01000033.1, forward strand.
TCGTCATGCTCGTCATGGCCGCCTAGTAACTCCTCGATCTCTTCGATGGCTTCAGAGGAATTGATGTCGCCATGCTCTAGTTCTAGGATTACTAGGGCTACTGATCCAGCCAGTGCATCCTCATCGACGTGCTCATCATGGCCGTGCTCATCATGGCCCCCCGTAGCCAGTTCAAATCCCTCTGGAATTACCACAAGTAAGGCAGAAGCCAACAGTATCCCTGAAGCTATTCCTGTTATCCTTCGCATAGTGTCATGGTTTTCCTTGATATTGCTGAATATCGGGGCCAGCCCCCCTACTAGAGCTAGAATTAGCGTCAACGCGATTAGTTCTACTGGCAGGCTTGCTTCGGTCATGGGGTTAGGGAACCATTATTACATATTTAACAAATGTTATTAATTCCAATGTCTTAGCATGAGATATGAGTCGTATCCTCTCATTCAGCACGGACAAGGAATTTGCACTAAGACTGGACCAATTAATTTCGCAAACGGGATACAACAATCGAAGCATGTTCCTCAGGGATGCTAGTATTCACTTTGCTGAGGCCACTCTCCGAGGTGATCTCGATACTATGGAAGAGGAGATGGAGATTGAGGGCACGGCAGTAATCTACTACCAGCATGATGTTGAGAATAAACTCACTGAAATGAGGCACTCTGACTCAATAATAGTGTCATCTTACCATCACAACTGCCTTACTGAGAGCCATACGTGCGTAGACACCATGCAGATTCGAGGAAAGGCGGGAAACATTCGTGAGATGGTCGAGAAGCTGAAGAATACTCATGACGTTGACAGGGTGGAGTTTGTTGCCGCCCCTCTCCGCGAAGTTGGATGCTGCTGATTCTCAAGGATGGAAAAGGAACGCAGCGGCCAGCACGGCGTATGCCCCCAGGAGCATTGCACCCTCGAGCCAATTGGACTTGCCATCAGAAGCTATCACATTGACGATGAGTACCGCAAGGAAGGCGGATACCGTCTCCAGCATTCCGAACTCGAACGTCAGAGGGACCCCTAGGAGCCAGGAGATGACGACCATGAGTGGGGCGACGAAGACGGCGATCTGTGTGGAAGAACCCATCGAGATGGCGAAGGAGAGATCCATCTTGTCCTTCCCAGCGACGGTGACCGCGGTGAAGTGCTCAGCAGCATTACCGAAGAATGGCAGGAGGATGACGCCGATGAAGAGGTGCGGCATCCCCAGTTCGGCTGCTGCCTCCTCCACTGATGCCACCAGCACCTCTGCCATTATGGAGACCAGTATGGTTGCTACTACCAGCAGTATTGCTGCGTCTCTCTGGCTCATAGAGGGCTCCTCGTGGTGCTTGGCATCGGTCGCGAAGAGATGGACGTGGGTCCTGAACTGGAAGAGCAGGAAGAGGCCGTACAGCGTCAGGAGCACCAATGCTGCGATGTGACTGAGGTTCTCAACTCCCGACACTCCCTCATCACCTGGAACTGTCATGTGGAAGACGGAGGGCACCACGAGTACGATCATGGACAGCAGGAGTAACGACCCGTTGGAGCTTACCTGGGTCTCCGAGAATTTCTGCTCTGTGTGATGTATCCCCCCCCAGACGAAAGCGAGGCCCATGACTAACAGCAGGTTCCCCAGAATGCTGCCGATTAGGCTGGCCTGAACCAAGTGGATCATAGTTGACTCTGTGGCTGAACCGGCTCCTGCTTGGTATGCTGCGATAATCGCCAGTAGAGCTATGATCATCTCAGCGGCGTTCCCGAAGGTGGCGTTGAGGAGCCCCCCTAGGGACTCGGAAGTCCTGAGCGCGATTTCCTCGGTGGCCCTCCCCATCAGGAAGGCGAGAGGCATGATGGCAACAAGGGAGCAGAAGAACGCCATGGTCGCGTCATGCGCGAACAAATCGAAGTAGAGGGCTAGGGGACCTGCTACGATGAGCGTGTTCAGCTTATTCTCCCTGGGGTCCATGGCACCCAGCCATCCAACGGTCTCTGACATGTCTCCTCAAGGTCGGCTGGGCATATGAGTGGTCAATGTTACGGCTAATCCGCGTAGCGTTCATTGCTTCGCACGTGTGCGGACATGCCATGGGAGATGGCTTTCGGGTCGCCATTACCGGAACTCCGGGCGTGGGGAAGACATCTGTCAGCGGGTTCCTGGAAGCTGTCGGTTTCACAGTGGTATCTGTTGAGGAGCTGGCAGAGGAGCACGGCTGCATAGGCGATGAGGACCCTGAAGACGGGGCTAGGCCAATAGACGTCGGGAAGCTTGGTGGCTTGCTATCCGAGGTTTGGGCAGCCTCCCCGAGTGGCATGGTAGCGATAGACGGCCACCTTTCCCACAGACTCCCTGTTGACGCTGTCGTTGTCCTCAGGTGCTCACCGGAAGTCCTGAAGAGAAGGCTCCACGAGCGCGGCTACTCAGAAAGTAAAGTCAATTCGAATTACGAATGGGAACTTATGGGCGGTTCATGGAATGATTCGGATGGGGGAGTTCCATGGACAGAGTTTGACACTACGGCGAGTGAGGTAGTGTCCGTAGTTGATGAGATAGAGGAGTGGGCATCAGATGGCTTCAAGCCAAAGAGTCTGGGCTCGACAATTGATTGGGTTGCGCGGATGGAGGAGTCGTGATGTTTGAGAAGATGCGTGCAAAATGGACGAAGGCGATTCATCCTCTGGTTCTGAGGATGGGCGATCTGGATCCCAGCGTTCTCACATGGGCGAGCCTGGTACTGGCACTGGGGGCGTTCTACCTGCTTTCGGGAGCGGGTGCCGACAGCGCTGGAGCGATGTCGATACTCGGAGGGGTCGTTCTGATTCTGGTGGCGGGAGTACTAGATGCTCTCGATGGGGCGCTTGCGAGACACCAAGGCGTCGACGGCCCCTACGGAGATTTCCTTGATCACACGATAGACAGGGTCGTTGATGTCGGTCTCCTAGTAGCTCTGGGGATGAACGCGGCCTTTGTCAGCGACCCTCGCTCTGGACTGCTTGCTGGACTGTTGACCCTCTTCGGATCATACATGGGCACACAGGCACAGTCAGTTGGATTAGGCAGGATATACGGCGGTTTCTCAAGGGCTGACAGAATGGTACTCACACTACTTGGACTGATAGCCGCAGCATGGCAAGCACAGACCGGGACGATGGGGGTCGCTTACTCGAGTATACATGAGATGGCACAATGGGCACTTCTGGGTAACGACGAGTTGAATGGCGTCACCTTTGCTCTGGCAGTTTCTGCCTGGGGGGGACTCTATACCTTCATTGTGAGATTCGTCAAGACCAGGGAGCAGCTTCTTTGACGGTCCCTTGGGGTCCGTGACTAAACACCCACGAAGTGCCTCCCCACTGGGGTAATGGTTATCCTCTGTTCGAGTCGGCTCGTGTCCGTGAAGCACCTCATCAACAGAGTATTGGAGCTTGAGGACGAGGAGGATGTACCCACGGGACCCCTCGATACCGAGAGTGACCCGGAGCTTCAGAGCCTCCTGATGTCATTGCAGCCAAAGATCAGGGTATTCGGTTGTGGAGGCTGTGGATCCAACACAGTCGCACGCCTGGAGCACGAGGATCTTTTCGATGAGGAGTATGTACGAGGAATAGCAGTCAATACTGATGCACAGCACCTGTTGCGAGTGGCCGTTAGCAACAAGGTTCTGATTGGGAGGTCGGCGCGAGGCAGGGGCGCTGGCGGAGACCCAGAGAAGGGGGAACAGGCAGCCTACGAGTCAGAGCGCTCGTTGAAGGACGAGATTGAGAATTGTGATCTGGCCTTCATCACAGCTGGGCTCGGCGGGGGTACCGGCACAGGGAGCGCACACGTCATAGCACGTCTTGCACGCTCCGCCGGTGCCCTCACAATTGCTGTTGTCAGCTATCCCTTCCTTTCCGAAGGCGCACTGCGAAGGCAGAACGCAGAATGGGGCCTAGAAAGGCTCAGGGAAGTCTGCGACACTGTGGTGGTCCTTCCCAATGAGAGGCTGCTAGAAGTTGAGGGAGTCAGAGACCTCCCCCTGGATGCCGCTTTCCGGGTTGCCGACGAGCTTCTGATGAGGAGCATCAAAGGTGTCTCGGAGATGATTGCCAAGGAGGGCATCGTAAATCTGGACTTCCAAGACCTCAGGTCTGTGATGGAGAATGGTGGTGGCGTCGCGATGATTGGCCTGGGCGAGGCAGAAGGCGAGGACATGGCAGTCAAGGCTACAGAGGAGGCTCTGCAATCTCCTCTCTTGGACATAGACATCTCAGATGCAAGGGGCGCTCTGGTCAACGTCGTTGGAGGTTCAACTCTATCACTAGGGGACGCGGAATCGTGTGCCAAGATAATTCGAGACAGGATTAACCCATACGCCCGAATCATCTGGGGAGCGACAACGGACCCCAGCATGGGAGATGGCATACGAGTCCTGCTGGTTCTTACCGGTGTGAAGAGCGAGCAAATTCACGGAGCGGCATTGCACACGCAGATGCGTAACCTGCGAAGTAGAACCGTTGAGTTTGTGGGATGATGTTCTCGAGAGCCCCTTGGGGCTCATCCGTCGTGCTTAAATGAGGTCCTCCGGTCGGCAGACCGCTTCGAGGTTGAGACATGGCTATCGAGAGTTCCAATGTAGGTCCCATTGAAGAGACCGTGCAGGGCTGGCAAGATGGCATAGAAGGACGTGTCAAAAGCCTCCAAACAGGTTCCTACGCAAGGATTTTGAAGATGGCTAGGAAGCCTTCGAAGCAGGAGTTCAGACAGACCGTCATTGTTTGTGGCATAGGGATGTTCGTTCTGGGCTTCATAGGATTCGCTATGCTATGGGCAATGGATACTGCTCTACCCAAGTTCTTCGCATGGCTGATTAACTAGGTGAAAATATGTCTGATGCATTTGTTGCTTACGTCCGCCATGGAGAAAAGGTCCTATTGATGCAGAGAGCGGACGAAGTGGCCGATTTCCCCGGTGCATGGGATGGTGTCTACGGAGTCGGTGATTCAGATGACTTGGACTCTGTTGCTGCGAGAATCTCAGAGACCACCGGAATCGGTGCCGAGAGCCTGACTTTCGTTCGATCGGGTGATGCAAGGGGGCTTGAATTCGGCAATAGGCTCAATGATGTGACTCCATTGCTTTTCCTGAGTGACAGTGAGACTGTCGAGGCTCGTGGGCTCTACAAGAACTTCAGCTGGGTCGACCCTGGGTACATCAACTGGGTAGAGCCTGCAGATACGTCGGACAGCAGGTCTTCTAGGTACATGGTTCCACAACTGGGCAATATGTATGGAGACGTCGCATCTTTCCTTTACATTCTGAAGACCAGTATGGGGCAAGAGCAGAACGTTGCAAGGGAAATTCGTGCTCGCCTATCCGGAACAGGTTCACTAAAGGACATCCAGGACAAGATCTTCGGCGTTCTCAGTCCCAGTTACCTCAAGGGATTCGTATTCATCGAGGCTACTGCACTTCATCACGTCGAGAAGCTGATAGGGAGAGTGGGCGTTTCCGCTACCCCGATGAAGAACTGCCGCAAGGTTCTGGACGGCGAGTCTCCACTGCGTGACATTCTCCCATACCTAGAGCCGAAGGCAGCTACTGCGGGAATTGAGGAAGGTAACATCGTAGAAATTAGAGGCGGTGCATTCAAGGGGGCCACTGCTAGAGTAATAGGGGTTAGCGAGAGTAAGGAGGAGGTAACTGTGGAGCTGTTCGAAGCGGCTGTTCCAGTGGCCCTTAACATCAGAGCTGACCAAGTTAGAGTCACTCAGAGAGTGGAGTGAGGAGAAAGACGGTTCCTTAGCGGTTACATCACGCTCAAATAGGGAGAGTAGGTCGCCGGGGCGCACCAAGGGGGTAATGAGAGATGTCAGCACGTAACGAGACACCTCACAAGATCATCCAGTCAATGGGCAAGCAGAAGTGCAATGGCTCATGGGAGGAGGCTTCCGAGAATCTTACCATGGACCAAGTCAAGAAGCTGGCTGAGGACCAATCAGACAGGCTCACTGGTGCTAATCTGTACGCAAAGTGCCGTGAAATCATGGGCACGTGTGTTTCCATGAGGGTTAACGTCGAGGGCATGCCCCCGAAGGAAGCTCTCGCTGCTATGAGCAAGGGGGACTTCGCTGAGCATTTCGCATAATGCTTCACGAGTTGCGGGAGAGGGAAACCTCGTTGACCGCAGAGGTGATTTGAATGAAGGAAAACATACAGAACGCTATCCAACAGGCTCTAGATGAGTCTACTGAGCGTAACTTCGTCGAATCTCTGGAAATTGCATTCACCCTAATGGACGTTGACCTGAAGAACCCAACCAACAGGATCCAAGAGGAAGTTAGACTCCCCTCTGGTAGAGGCAAGCCAGTCAGGATTGCTATGTTCGCGGGCGGGGAAATGTCGACCAAGGCAAAGGCGGCTGGAATAGACGTCATCGATCCTACACAGATAGAGGACATTGGTGGAAACAGGCAGCAGGCCAGAAAGATGGCAAACAGGTACGATTTCTTCCTATCCGAAATTCCTCACATGGGAACGGTCGGTAGGTTCCTTGGTGTTGTCCTTGGACCCAGAGGTAAGATGCCAAGGCCCGTTCCACCAAACGTTGACCCTGGGATGATTGCTGCTGGCCTCAAGGACACTGCGATTGTAAGATCAAGGGACAAGGTCACCTTCCACACCGCCATGGGCTCGAGGGAGCAGGGAATCAGTGAGCTCACAGCAAATGCAATGGCGATATGGACCAGGGTCGTTGGAAGGTTGGAAAGAGGCGCTGGGAATATCCGGTCATGCTACGTCAAGACTTCAATGGGCCCCTCAATAAAGGTCGAGGTGGTTCTGTGATTCCAAAGATTGCAGGTTGGAAGCCTGATCGCGTTTCCGAACTATCGGATATCGTAAGCAGAGACGGGATTGTTGGAGTCGTGGATGTCGCTGGTGTTCCAGCGAAGAACATGCTGGACATGAGAGCCTCACTCAGAGGGATGCTTACCATGACCATGGCCAAGAAGAGTCTGATCAGGATTGCATGGAAGGATGCGGGACTGACAGAAGATGACTTGGAGACCCTGCTAGAAGGAGCCATACAACCATGCGTCGTACACACGGACTCACTGAACTGCTACGAATTGTTCGATGAGCTGGAGAAGACGAGGCAGGGTAGGGCTGCAAAGGAAGGCGAGTTGGCCCCAGACGACATCATCGTTGAGAAGGGACCAACGGAGTTTGGCCCTGGACCAATAGTCGGGGAGTTCAACGCTGTGGGAATCCCTGCTAAGATAGACAAGGGCGCAGTTGCAATCCAGAAGACCGTGACAGTTGTCAACAAGGGAGATCCTATTGAGGGGGACCTTGGACTAATGCTCTCCAAGTTAGGCATCAACCCAATTGAAATTGGCTTGATACTTATTGGGGTGCTGGATGATGGCGATGTTCTTTCGGCGTCTGACTTGGACCTCGACACTGATGGCCTGAGGAATGACATACTGGTAGCCAATTCTGGTGCATACAATCTGGCATGCAACATACGGTGGTTCTCACCGATAACCATGCCTGCCCTACTTTCCAAGGCTAGCAGCGAGGCCCTCTCTGTTGCAATAGAGGCTGGCATCGTCAATGATGAGACTGCTTCCTTGTTCATATCACGTGCAAACGCACGCGCTCTGGCCATTGCTGGCCAATTAGATTCCTCAGCGCTCGATGACGAGCTCGCAGCCGCGCTTGGCGCTGCTGCAGTATCGAATGCTGCCGCCACGGCCTCCGAAGTGGCGGAAGACGAAGCCGAAGCACCGGCTGAAGTCCAGGAGGAGGAAGAGGAGGAAGGCGGGTTCGATGGACTCGGCGACCTCTTCGGTTGAAAAAGAAGGTGAAAAAAGATGGAATATGTGTATGCTGCAATGCTACTGCACTCGGCCGATAAGGAGATTGACGAAAAGGGCGTAAGCGCTGTGCTGACCGCTGCTGGAGTGGACGCTGATAGCGCCCGCGTTAAGGCAATGGTTGCATCGTTGGGATCTGTGGATATCGGAGAGGCGATGGCCACTGCCGTAGCCGCACCAGTCGCCTCGGCCGCCCCCGCGGCAGCTTCGGGTGGAGCATCTGATGATGCCCCAGCAGAGGCAGCTGCAGAGGAAGAGCCGGAGGACGACGGTGGTGGCTTCGAAGGCCTCGGCTCGCTCTTCGGGTGAAGTAACTGCTGAATCATAGTCGCGAAGGCGCTATGGGCGATAGCCTAGAGGCGTAGCCATATGGCCCCTACCCGAATCCTCGAGATTCCGGTTTCGGTAACTCCTGCGGATGCGATAAGGTCGTTCAGAACCGTTTGCGAATCCCGAGATTGGGAGATGCACAGGGTCGAGGAGACCCGGGTTGTAAATCGATGGGCAATAATAATGCCACTGACCAGATCAGCAAGAGTCCTTGGCATGGTAATCGATGACAAAAATGCTGGTGGACTATCTCTTAGATCGTGGAGTTTTGTCCCGGGTTCGGCGGGAAGGGGGTCTATGGTTTCCTTCGAGGTCCCATATGAAATGGACTCTGAGGAGTGGTTCGGCATCTTCTCAGAGTGGTGTTCAATATTGCCAAGGTGTCCCTGGAAGTGGTCATTCTGGGAGAGGTCAATGATTGGTTATTTCATTCCCGAGTTCCGTCGTTCGAGGATCGCCTTCAGGAATGAAGGGGTTGACGTTTCATCTTGGGCTGGTTATGTTGAAGTGGACTAATTGCCTCTTGAGTAATCTGATGATAGAGGACTTGAAAGAGAGGGCGTTGACCGGGGTTTGAAGAAAATGGACATTCAAGACCTCTTCGATACGCCGAGGAAAATAGGTATGTTCAGCGGCAGCGTTGCTTTTCTCATCCTTTTCCCTGCATATTTCGCTTGGATGCCATTGGTAGACGATGGGATGGTTTCTGGCGGCTCTGGGGCCTCTGGAGACTGGGAGGTCGGCTTTGCCGAGACGCCTATAGTCCTGCAAGAAACCCAGATACTGGGAGACGGTGATACTCACGATACTTTCTTCGATGTCGCCTCAGAGATGAACATAGGCTACATCGAGTTGGATATCGACTGCAATGACAACGATGATCCCGGTCCCGGCTTCACAGACGGGGCAGATGGGGTCAGCGATCTCAGTGGTGTCGAGGGGCACTCCTCGGGCCACATAGAAGATCAAAGCGGGGATGGGATGTGCTCGGGCGGAGATTCTGGGTTCACACTGAGATGGGACGTTACTGCGAATTACTCGGGAGCGAACTTCACCGCCTCTGGTGTGAGCGAGTCCGAAATCAGGGCAGCGTGGAATGATGGTGGTCTAGGCAGGGGGACATGGGCTGCTACCATCACTGCCGACATCAGCTCCCCTCCATCCCCTCTAGGCTCTATAGTGGACTCGGATGAGGAGTACGAAATCACATGGACTGCGATGACTTACGAATTGATTCTGCAACCTGCAGCAGAGTTAGCGGCCTAATCAGGTCTTGGCGTAGATGCTGATAATATCCCCATCTTGGACCTCGTAATCCGCACCTATCACCCTTGAGCTCCTCGCATCTACTGCTCTGATGAAGCCATCGCCCAAATCCGAATGGACCTCGTATGCCAGTCCCTTTGCTGTTGTCCCCTCTGCAATTAGTAGTGCGTCAGGGAGTATGTTGCCATCGCCATCGGTCCAATGGGTCTCATCCTGGACGGGGTAAGCAACCCTTCTTGATAGTCTATCGAAAACGACTTCGCTCAGAAGTCCAATCAGGCCGCCTCCATCCCAGTTCCCGAGTGATTCGACAATTGATTTCAGAGCATTTTCCTGTTTCTCAGTCATGTTTTCCTTTCCTTTCTCTGTTATTTGGAAGGAGGTCTCGCCGGGATTGTTCTGAATCAGTCCGGCTTTGGATGCCCTCCTGAGGGCCAGCTCAGCCTCGGCACTTGTCGGAACTACCGAGCCACCGGCGTCATTGACCATTTTGGAAAGGTCTTCCCAAGACCCTTGTTCGGCCCTGTCTGCCTTGTTAGCAGCTACTGAAATAGGAAACAGCTCTTTCCTGATTGTGGATGAGAGGACTTGGAGGTGTTTTCTCTTCCACTCCCATGGGGGCCCCGCATCTGGGTGTTTTGAGTGGACTTCAGAGAGAGCCATTGAGACGTGCCTCTCCTTTACCCCTATTCCAGTGAGCTGGTCGAGTACGTATGATGAAAGTGCCTTGTCGCCCTCTGCCTGAACCCTTCTTGTCCCTCTCTGCCAGCCCGCTTCGAGTATTCCGATAATCCAGCAATCTATCTCATCCAAAAGGAATCGGTGCTCATCAAGGGGGTCTGAGCCGCCCGTTCCAACGGGATTCCCCTCCATGTCAGTTGATCCAGAAACATCGACTACCTGTATCAGAGCGTCACATCTGGCCAGATCGGAGAGGAACTGGTTGCCCCTTCCCCTGCCTTCGTGGGCACCGGGAACCAGTCCTGCTACATCTATCATAGTAACAGGTACGAGTCTCTTGTGATTCCTGCACCTTCCCGAGTTGGGGACGCATATGCTACCTAGTCGGGGATCTTCATGGGTTTGTTCCTCCAATCTTCCTGAGTCCTCCCTTTTCCTGCGTAGTTCCTGACAGGCGCAATTGTCCGGGAGGGGTAGCCAAGCAACACCCACGTTAGGTTCAATTGTGGTGAATGGGTAGTTGGCTATCTCAACAGGGGTCTCTGTCAATGCTGAGAACATGGTTGATTTGCCGACATTCGGCTTTCCAACGAGGCCTATTCGCATGTCATCCCCACATCCCAACAGAGGCAGTATTCCCTCAAGTTGACGGTCTAGAGTTCAGTTGCTGATCCGGCCTCTTCACTCTGAGTTACTGGAACTATCTCAGTGTCGAGAGTGGCCCCACCGGCCATGATCTTCCTCACAGTGGCCGAGTTTGCTAGTTCGTACGTCTGAGGTGTCAGAGTCGTGGAAGATTGCATTTCATCGTCAATCATCTCTCCCCTGAACTGCCCGCTAATCACATTGGTGCAGTGGAAGATTGACCCGAGAACAGTTCCATAGAACACTACAGAACCGAGAGTCCTGAGTTCGTCTGTAATCGAAGAGGAGTTTTCCGCGAGGGCTTCTGCTAGAGCCATGTCATTGAGGTCGGCCATTATGGTGAATGTTAGACCTGCTACGGCGCCCCCTGACATAAGCCAGAAAGCAGCCCTGGAACGATTGGAGGACATTACCTTCCTGCCACTGGCCTGAGGTAGGACATAGAGGGAAGCGCCGAGGGACAGTGGAATCAGAACCGCCCAAAGCGCGAGGAGGTCAAGGGACTGAGCGATTCCCGATAGCTCACCTGCGCCGCCAAGAGCATCGGTCTGAACGAAAAGAGAACCTATGGCTATTGGGATAAGCATCCAAGCACCCATGTTCATCTCTGCGATTCCCGGTGAGTCGCTGTTTCCGACAAATGCGCCATTGCCCCTCAGGGTTACCAGTAGATTGGAGCTGAAGGCGATGATTGGGATTGCAGCTAGGGCCATTAGGAATGATCCAGAGATGTGATCTTGGGAGGAGGCTGCTATTTCTGATGCTTCGAGGCCGAGCATGTCAACCGCCATCGACATGTCGGTTTCTCCCATTGGATTGATTGCGATAATCGCCCCGAACAGTGTGACTCCGACCAATGTCCTTGACCACAACGGATTGCCGCTTCCCATGCTCGAAGCATAGAGGGAAACGCCAGCTACTCCACAGAAGAAGAACGTCCCGCCTATCATGTGGTAAACGAGCCACTGGCCGACACCGGTCTCGTACGCGCCGCTCAGTATCACTGAGAGCACCGCAGCCGGGTCCCCAATCAATCCGAATATGATCAGCCACCCAGGGATGGCCATTGGACGCGTGGCATTGGAGATAGTCAGTAGCTGGTTGAGGATGATTGCCATCATAGCCAGTGTCTGTAGTACTGTTCCAAGCATTATGAAGTTGATTCCAAGTATCTCCTTCGAGTGAGCTCCAATCACTAGTATGAGTACTGAGAATGTCCAAAGGAGGGAGACTAGGGTTGCATTGGACTCACTGGCTAGTTTTGTTCCGGAGAGTGAAGGGATGACATGTAGTCCAGCCCCTATTACCATCATCCCCACTGCTCCGAATAGTGCTGCAAACCTGCCAGCGTAGATTAGATCCTGCGAGTCGGGGGAGTAACCCCATGATCCCAGGCTGTGTAGTGCAGTTGGATCGTGTGATAGCCACAGCCCCTCAAACGTGAGGATGGATGCCACCATTGCCCATATCATCCCGTGAAGTATCCACGTCTTGGATGCAGAACCTGGCTTACCCTGAACAAAGTCAATTGCGGGACCTAGTGCTTTCTCGAGCATGAACATGCCCATTGTCTTCGCGACATCGTTGAATATCGAGAGGCCTCTCTTGATGAGTATGAATGATATTACCATCAATAGCCAGAAAATCGACATTGTTGAAATTATATCGTTCATTGAATCGCCTCACTCACTGGTTGCCTCGGCTAACATGGTTGCAACTATTGCGAATACACCAAGCATTGCACCTAACAGGAAGAACCAGATTCCAGAATCGAACACGCCCTCGAACATTGGCAGCAGCTCTGAGACCACGGGCATGTCTCTACCGGGATAGAGGACGCCATAGAGCACTAGGAATGAGAGCATGGAGACCACGCCAATCATGATCACAACATAGGATGACTCTGGTTCTTTTTCTCCTTGAATGAACTCAGTAATTTGGCCAGAGCCTTCATCGGACATAGGGAATCACCTCGCTACGAGCTGCAGGAGCGGACTGAACCAGCGGAGATTGCCCCTTAAGCATTGGGCGAGGGACTACGTCCCTCGTACTCATGGGGCCCTAAGTGCATCCAATCTGTTCCCACGCCTATCACTGCCGGAGCCTAGTGGAGTTGGTAAGCTGCTGTCAGAAATGACCTCTGCGTTCCACGATGATTTGCAATCACAATCAAGGCCGTCGAATTCCCCGAGGCTTCCAGAAACGGAATACCTCTCGATGGCTGCTACGACGTCGGCATCGCAGATGCCACAATTGTGGGACCCTCTCAACTTGCCACCTGCTGTTGGGTGCACTATTACTCGGCAGTCGAGGCCGGAGATGGATTCGTGTGAGGTTGTTATCATCTCCACCAATGACCATAGCCATGGTGGCCTGTACTCCCTGTTTCTGAACAATCGATCGACTATGGTTCTCTTCTGTATGTTCATCGGGTTGATTGAGACTTCGTCAGAGATTGGGGCTACCTCAGATATCCACTTTGTCGTGTGAAGGAGGGCATCCGCCTCTGACATAAATGGCGGTTTGAATAGGAGGTAGGTCTTGACCCTCAGACCGTTTTCCCTCAATGAGTCAACTGCCCTATGCCACTGCTTGGTGGAAAATCCCTTGTTAGCGTGGAATCTAAGCACTTTGTCGTCATAAGCCTCCAAGCCAATTGCAACTGTGCAGCCGGGATGCCTCTCGGCGACCCATGAGAGTTTCTCGGGGGTGCACATCTGTGCTTGGGCCTCTATCACAAGATGCAGGCCCATCTCATGAGTCTCTCTAAGAACGGCTTCCTGCCATTCAGGTGGATTCTCCCGGTCTTCGAAGAATGTCCCGGACGTGTAGACCTTGATCATCTGACAATCCTCGAAGTTTTTCGTACGGCGCTTTGCTTCCTCCCATTGATTGAACATGTCCTCGGTGGTAACATCGTCCCTGACGTCGTTGAAGTATCCGCAGAATGTGCAGCCGGACTTCCACCACCAGGCGCACCCCTTCGTTCTGAGGATGACCGTCACAGCCTGACAGGGTGTCCCATCGGGGAGATTCTCTGGTGTCTTGTATACCGTTACCGGTTTACTGGCGTCCCATGACTCCCTGATGGAAACTGACTCGGGAGTGTTCTCGGGCGCCTTCACCAAATGGTGCACCTTGACGGACTTTGCGCCATCGCCCATCAACCCGCAAGCCTGTCCCATGAGTATCGCCCCATCGGGTTTCTTATTGAGATTGGCTACGGTCATGAAGGTACTGATTTCGTTAATTCTTGGGCGACACTAAAGACTCGATAACATCTCCGAGGAACGTGTCTGGCGATTCCAATGTGGGAGTGGAGAGTTCAGATGTAGTTGCTAGGCTTCTGAAGGAGATGGATCCAGAATCAAAAAAGTCGCTTCAGAGTTGGTACTGGTTCGATTGGGCGAACCAGGCTTTCGCACTCACTGTGATCACGGTTGTTGTTCCAACCCTTCTGTCCAATATGTTCAATCTGGCTAATGGGGGTAGCGCTGACTATGCTGGAATGACATTCACTGGGGACAGTTTCTACGCAGTGGTACTTGGGGTCTCGAGTGTCTTCGTTGCGATAGTTAGTCCTATCCTGGGTGCAATTGCCGATAGAATGCCGATAAAGAAAAGGATACTGCGAATTTACACCATTGTTGGGATCCTATTCACCGGACTTATGGGATTGGCCCCCTTCATGGATGATGGTTCGTCGTACAAGTTCCTAGCCATATGCCTCATTATGGGCAACATAGGATTCGCAGGTGGTCATGCGATTTACTCTGCATTCCTACCATATCTGGGTGACAAACGCCTGATGGACCACATATCCAGCTGGGGATATGCCTACGGCTTCCTAGGAGGCTCGATACTCCTTACAATTCACTTAGTTGTGGGTCTCAAACTGGGATTCAACGATCCATATGTGCAATCTTTTGTTTTCGTGACAAGCGCACTCTGGTGGTTGGGATTCTCGATACCCATATTCAGAAACACCCCGGAGCCCGAGATCCCCAATCCGACCGAGTACGCCTCTTTCGGAGAGGCAGTGATAGATGGGATAAGGGAAATCAGGAACACTTTCTCCGAGATTAGGAGATACAGGATCCTGTCTCTTTTCATGATTGGTTACCTTCTTTTCTATGACGGTATCAATGCAATAGGGGGGCTTGCTGCGGCATACGCTGACTCCGTGCTGAGGATTGATATCAGCATGAATTTCGTCCTCCTCCTCTCAGCGAACATTGCTGCCATTCCGATGACAATCATCGGTGGCAAGCTAGCTAGCAAATACAGCAACAAGAACATCCTAGGTGCTGCACTTACGATATTCTGTATCATCTCCGTCCTCGGCGTCGGATTCGCCCCGCTTGAGCTCGGCGGCGATCACGATAGGTATGATTTCCAGTATGACTGGGACGATGAGGAGGAAGCGTATCGCCTTTCGACGTTGTATGACAGGGGCGTCGATGGCTGGGTTAGCGAGTCTGGAGAGGGGGACGAGGATTTCCGCAATGCCTTCCTGACATACCTAAAATCGGGCGATGAAGAAATTTCGCTTCTTGGCATAGAGGAGGCCCGGAGCCTCTCCTCGGAGATGCCGGGGATGACTGATCACAGGTTCTCCTTCTCTTTCCTCGGAGGGGAGCTGGATGGAGAGGCCTCGGTCGGAGGTGAGCACCCAACAGTAATCGAGGGAGGGCCAATAGACTGGTGGCCCAATTTCCTGAGGGACAACGTATGGGAGCCTGCAGGCCTTGGAATCAACATGCAATGGATAATTCTAGGGATGTCATTTGGAATGGTCATGGGTGTCGCTGGTGCCCTCTCTAGGAGCCTCTTCAGTATGCTCATCCCCGCATCCAAGACGACTGAGTTCTTCGGCTTCTTCGCCTTCATCGGAAAGGCGGTATCCGTACTGGGGCCAATCATATACGCTATTGTCGCTGCTTCGATGGATAGCAGAATGGGGCTTCTCAGCGTAGTCGTCCCGATACTCGTGGGGATGTGCTTCTTCTTCGTCGTCGATGTCGATGAGGGGATCAGGGTCGCCGACCAAGTAGACGCAGAGGCGGGGATCAGCAAAATAGGAGGGGCGGAGTGATGAAGCTGCCCTTCACTTTGGTTCAGAACTTCCTGACCCTGCTAATCATACCGTTCCTCGCAGGCATAGTGGGAATCGCTGCCATTCCAGCTGTCGCCCTATTCGGAGAGTTGCGCGGAGCACTGTCGAACGGGGAGTACTGGGTGGATACCGCGGCCACAGCAATCTCACTGGGCATGTCGATCATGTTTTGGGGGATCACACTGGTTGTCATGTGCGGAATGCTGGGTGGCCTATTGCGGCCGAGATTGGCTCCCGGGAGATACCCCCTGGAGTCGTTCCTCACGATCCAGTGGGCATGGTCGATGGTGTTCCACAAGATAGCCCTGTTCTTCCTTCCTCACCTGGTCCCATCTTTCATCGGGAACCTGTACTACAGGCTATCGGGGGCCAAAATAGGAAAGGGGGCACAGATCAACTCCCCAAACGTCAACGACGCTGGCTCAGTCACAATAGGGGACAGGGTGGTGATTGGCGGACACGCGACAATCAATGCACATCTCACGGAGAAGGGGGAGTTGGTGATGGCCCCCGTTGTGATTGGCGATGGCGCACTGATCGGGACTGGATCAATAGTCCAGCCGGGATGCACGATTGGCGAGGGGGCTGTCGTGGCCTCAAGGGCCGTCGTGCCGAAGTGGACGGAAATACCCCCTGGAGAGGTCTGGGGCGGGATACCTGCTAAATGCATCAGGCTAGCTGATGGGACCAAACCGGGTGGATGAATGACCAAGTGCAAGGGGCTCAAGGACGATGGGGGCGCCTGTTCGAAGCACATCATGTACAATTCCGAGTACTGCAAGGAACACCAGCACCAGGACCCTTCAATCGTAATATGCTTGAGCGAGGATAAGAGGGGTAGGCGCTGCTCGCGTCACGCAATGGAGGGTATGTTGTTCTGCAAGATGCATCTGGAGCAGATAGCAGAATTGGAGAATTTGGATTGCCCCAGAGGATGCGGGAAGATGGAATTCAAGTCAGGATACATCAGGGGAAAACTGGACGGCTTCTACAGATGCAGGGAATGCGAGGGTCGGTTGCTGGATGCCAAGCGCATGGATAGGATCATGAAATACTCCGATGACCTGAGTCGGTTCCTCGAAAGTGGAGAGGAATGCGACATTAGGTGCCCGACCTGCAATTCGGGAATGGTCGATGTCAGAGTCAAATGCAACGTACCCGATGACCGAGGAGGGGGGCCCCACCTCGGAGGCGGCGGCAGTATTGGCGGATTGGTTCTCGGAATAGCGATAGCGGGGTTGGTTGAGTCTGCAAAGCAAAACAACAGGGAAAAGAAACGCATAAGTTCGGGGTCTGTTTTTGATGGTGAGTTCACATACATGAGCGTGGATGGGTGCCGGGATTGCGGCTCATTCTGGTTCGACGGGGGAGAGATGCAGAATATCCAAAGTAGCATTGACTTGAGAAGCACGACGACGGAAGAATGGGCAGAAGTCAAAGAGATGCTGGAGGAGAGGAATCAGGAGCGCTTAGAGAGAAGGATGTCGGAGACGGGAGGCAATATATGCAGTCACGTAGGAGAAGACGGGGCGCCCTGCCTCAAGCAAAGAATGCACAATCAGGAGTACTGCTGGAAGCACAAGCGGCCGAAGTGATCAGTGATCGTCTTCCTCTGGCTCTTCGTCGGAGTCTCCCTCCTCATCGGTGGGCATCTCGGAAGCGGCCTCCTTTGCTGCCTCCAGGGTCTCCTCCATCCTCTCCTTGAACAGGTCCTTCTTCTCCTCGAACTCCTTGTAGGCCTCCACGGCGCTGTCAATCATGGCGTACCTGGTCTGGATTGCCTCGCTGAGGTCCTCGAAGAGCTTCATGTGCTGGGCGTACCAGTCGTCCCTCGCCTTCATCTCGACCATTGAGGTCTGAAGTGCTGTGTCGAGCTCCTCCGCCACCTCGAACACCCTGCCGAGCCTTGCCTGCTCGCGAGTGTACATCTCCTGGGTCTTCTCCAGCTCGGGCTCCAGGTGCTTGACCCTGGTTCCGGCCTTGGCTCCCTCTAGCTCGAGGTCCCTGATCCGGTTGTCCTTGTCATTGAGAAGTGCCTCCAA
Organism: Methanobacteriota archaeon; assembly: GCA_002726275.1. Lineage (GTDB taxonomy): Archaea > Thermoplasmatota > Poseidoniia > Poseidoniales > Thalassarchaeaceae > MGIIb-O5. The sequence continues at coordinate 25,259 of PBSO01000033.1, forward strand.
GCCCTCCTTCTCGATCTCCTTGTCTATGGCGTCCTTCTCGAGAACCTCGATATGCGCCTTAGCGTCATTGAAGTCCGTTTCCAGTGCCTGATAGGCGACGTACAACTTATCCAGGCGCTCCTTCTCCATGGCCAACTGCTCGTGGACATTGTCCTCCGCAGGCGGAACTTGCTCTTCCTCGCTCATGGTGCCCCTCAGACAACTCGGGCCATACTTCCCCTTTAACCCCGGCGGAAAACGGGAGAGCTAATTTCGCATTATCGGCATTCACGAGGATATCGCGGCTATGGTGGACGACAGCACCGCAGTGAGCCTCTTTGCGGATGGAATGTGCAGCTTCTCGTCTGGGCCGTGAGCATTGTTGCCCGGTCCAGAGGGGCCTGTGCAGAGGAACTTGGCCTCTGGGTACCTGCCCTGCATCATCGCCATGAATGGTATTGTCCCCCCTATCCATGTGGCCAGGGGCGGTAGTCCTGAGAGGTGCATGGAGGCTTCGTTGATGGCTTCCTTCACTGCCCCCTCCAATGGAGGGGCGTCGAATCCGTTAGCTGAGGAGTCGAGGGTGAATGTTACCTCCGCCCCGTATGGAGGGTCGGCTTCCAGGGTCTGCTTTATGATCGGCTCAAGAGAGTCCGCGTCCACGCCTGGGGGAATCCTGAAGCTCAGTTTCAGATCGGTGTTCGTCCTCAGTACGTTTCCGGCCACTTGGACGGAGGGCATCCCATCCGCTCCGATGATGCACAGTGAGGGTAGCCAGTTCATACCCAGAATCATCTCTGAAACGCTGTCTGCTACGGGAGTGAGGGAGTCGACGGTGGGAAACTGCTCCCAGACCGAGTTGCCGACTACCGAGGCCAGCGAGTCAGCCTTCGCCTTGAGATCGGAGTCTACGTCCACGTACATCTCTGGTATCAGTATCCTTCCTGTTTCGGAGTCCTCGACCCTGTCAAGCAGGGTCCTTGCTATCCTGAAGGAAGAGGGGATCGACCCTCCGGAGTTGCCTGAGTGTATACCCTCATGTGATACCTTGACCGACAGGGTTCCTGATACGAGTCCCCTGAGGGCCTCGGTCATCCAGATGTGGTCATAGTCCGGCCCCCCACTGTCCATGACCACTATCATGTCCGGATCGCCTAGGTCTCCACTGAGTAAATCGAGGTATGGGGGGAGGTCGAAGGAACCCGATTCCTCGCAAGTCTCGATTAGGAAGGTGCACTTGGGATGGGGTATTCCTGATTCCTGCAGCAGTCTGACCGAGGTAACGCATAGGTAGCCCCCGTATCCATCGTCTATTGAGCCCCTTCCGTATAGCCACGGGTCCCTCCTTACGGGCTTCAGCGGGTGGAGTCCCTCCGACCATAGTTCGGGCTTGGATGGCTGCTTGTCCAAGTGGGAGTAGAACACCACCTCGCCAGAACCGGTTCCTTCTATGGAAACCAGTAGAACTGGGGACTTTCCCTCTATCGTGTGCTTTTCGTAGCTCATTCCAGAGATTTCCTGCTCGTCTAGCCAAGTGCAGAATAGGTCTATCGTGGCATCCAGCTCACCCAGCGACTCCCAGTCTGGTTCGAATAGTGGCGACAGCGCCTTGATCTCTATGAATTCGCCAAGGGATGGCAATATCGAGCTCTCCCATATCTCCTCACTTCTTTCCATCATTCGGTCCAGTGCCTCTGGCATGGCCCTGTGTGGGGGCATGCACAAATGGATTCTTCTGCCAGAGGGGGGTTGATCATTCATTGGGGGCAGTTTGCGCACGAGCATTCGTAGTCTGAAATAGTGGGTTCTGACTCTAGAGACATCGCGGCTGCCAGGGACAGTGCCTTATCCAGTTCTTTGAGTGTGGCATTGAACATTTCTTCGGGGTACTCGACTATCCTCCCAGTGACGCCTACCAATATTGCCGGCCTCAGAACTGTCCTGCTCGGAAGTCCTCTCTTCTCCCTCTCTTCCTCTATCGTCCTCAGGGCGAGGTAGTAGAGTGCCAGTTGCATGCTATGGTTCTCTAGCATCTCAATTTCTGCATCGCACTGAGGGTCGAATGAGTGGTTCCCGTGCGACTCCACAAGACCATCTAAACTCCCTGAATTCAGTTTGTGGGCTTCCTCCGTCTTGAGGTCGATTGGCCTGATGTGTTTTCCCTCTCCGGAAACCGTGCATAGAACTAGATCTATGACTCCATCCATTTCAACGGCGACCTCGTCGATTGCGGATAGTGGCTCTGGCCCATCGGGCGTCCATCTCGTCCTGACGACCCTGTCGAGAGGAGTTGTTTTGGACAAGTGGAATGGCATTTCAGTTCTCAGCCCTTCAACGATATGGCCATTGACCGCTCTACCGGATACCAAGTCTCCCATGATTCCCTCCTTTATTCGAGACAACATTTTGCCCATTAGAGAACGGCAGGCTTCTCTGTCGGCATCTGAAGGGAGGAATTCGTCTAGGACCTGCCCGATAACCGATGCATCGTCCAGTTTGTCGTCTCCTGCAGAGGCCCATGAGTCCGGTAGATCGATGTTCTCACCATCTGGTGGTCCGGGATTTCCAAGTCCTATCTCGAAGGTCCTGTGAACTATTTTCCCAAATCCAGCAGCATCGATACCTTGAGGGAGGTAGGCTTCCGATTCTAGTTTGGAGTTGTTAGTTGGCTTTTCAATGGTCAGACCCCCCCTAGTCTCCAGCCAATATCTGCGTTTGCATTTCTGTAGTGTTGAAAGCCTGTGTGGGGTCACCCTTACCCTGCTGGAAATATTCCACCTAGGGGTTGTCATGGGAGGAACGTGATTCATGGAGGACTCCCTGGCTGCATCATCGACCATCTCGATCATCTGGAGTGGGGTGAGTAGTGATGCGGTTCCATTGTCCGGATCATCAAGACAGTCAGGGTGGTGAATCAGGGTGAGCCCGGGAAGGGTGTTGGAGCCGAGGAAGCCCTCCGACAGTGCTTTCATAGGATCGAAGATTCTCTCTCCTTTCTTGCTTACTGGCGGTTTTTCTCCGGATTCCGAATCGTCCTCGGACATCCAGTGAGACTCCTTCTCGCCCCTCTCCCAGGAACCCTGGCGAAGAGACTCTATCCACATCTGCCCAAGTTGTGGGATGGGGCTTGAGTATGCCCAGGGGATCACTAATCCCTCTCCTTCCCTCCATTCTGTTTCCTTCGGGGAGCCCGTGATTATCAGCTTGCTCTCAGCCCTAGTGGCTGCTACATAGAGCAGTCTCCTAGACTCGGCATCCTTCCTAGCAATATGTGTTCTCATCAGGTGTTTCCAAAGTGGCGAGTGGGGGTGGTCCTTGCCGGATTTCTTAATGGGCCATGGCTTCGGCCTCCCTCCGAACATTTCTGGGGTGACTATCATCTTGTTCTTGTTCTCATTCATGAGATTTGTCTGTCTTCCCGAGAAGACGTCTGCGAGAATTACGACCTTCGACTGGAGTCCTTTTGCCCCATGAATGGTCATTACCCTGACAGCATCGTTTTGCACGGGTGAGGATGCCTGCAATGACGAGGAGTCACTCTCTTTGATCGTGGATATTCTATCTGCCAGGACCATCGGATCCCCGCCAATCTCCTTGGAGAGGGAGCGAATCAGTGAGATGAAGTCCTCAGCGTCCTGCCTGTCCCCCGGATTAGGATTGGCGACTAACAAATCGGAGTTGTCTATTGATTCCTCTAGGGCATCTATTATTCTACCAGATGAGGAGAGTTTTCTCCACCTCGTCACTAGGCTCTTTAGTCGGTCATTGTCTAATATTTCGACCATCCTTGAAACGAGATCCTCTTCGTCTCCAGCACCCTCCAGAAGACCCTGCAGCCCACTGTCATTGAGTCCAATCATGCTACTTCTAGAGGCCCACGCAGCGTTGTGCCTGGATGTTGGCCTTGCTAGGAACTGGAGTAGTCCGTTTAGGCTGTGGGCCACGGGTCTATCCAACAGTCCTCCCTCTCTGTCTGCCTGGGATTTTATGCCGATAAGTGACAGTTGTCGCGTTATCGAGTCCCTGAGTCTGCTCCTGCTTGGGAGTAGAATCATGATGTCGCTCGGAGGAACGGGTTTCTCATTGGGTAGTTGGCTCCAGTCTCCTGAAGGTCCTCTGACCCTTACGGGCATCCCGTCGATAAGGTTCCTGACCCTCTTGGCAATGAGTAGCGACTGCCTCTCGATTGAGTCCGGGCTTCCGTCTTCAAAGGCATCTAGGGGGGTGGTCAATTCGAATGGGGGGTTTTCCTCGGCATCCCCCATTACAGGGCATATCCACTCCAAGGATCCGGGAATGCCACTCTTCTCCGGGCTTGGGAATAGTGGTTGAGGAGTGGCGTAGAAATTTCCATCTGGCAAATCCCTATGCCTATCTGACAGTATGTCATGCCACCATTGGTCCATCACTTTGAGGAGTCCGCCGTCGGTCCTGTAGTTCACCTGGAGTCTGATTAGTCCTCGTCGACGCAAATTTACCTCCTCTTGATCGGGTTTCGGGAGGTGTTGATCTGAAAGGTCGAAGGGGATCCACTCGATGGAAGCGAGTCCGGAGTCCTCGAGCAGTTTTGTTGCCTTGGAGAATCCTATGGATGCGGCATTTCTAGGATCTCGGCTCTCGTCGGGGCGTCTCAATTCCGGGCTCCTGGTCAATTCAGGAACGCTTGAGAGTTCGTGATCGTTGACGGACATCAGATTAACGGCGTACTCCAGGAACCCGGCGACCTCGGCCTGCCTGAATGCGTAGATGCTCTGCTTGACGTCCCCGACAAAGCAAATCGTGGGCTGCCATGGGGTGTCTGGTGGTTCCGGTTCTCCAGAAACATGCCCCCTCACCCCCCACAGTCTGGATAACAGTCTCCATTGCAAGGGCGAGTTGTCCTGGGCCTCGTCGATAATGAATGCCCTGTACCTCCTCCTGATTTCCCCCAGGATACTCACTCTAGTCTCTAAATCAAATCTAATCGCACCTAGGCTTCCAGATGATTCGGCGGCTAGCGTCGGATTCTCCTCCAGTCTCTTGAGTTCCTCGAGAGCCAGAGCAATGTGATCGTCCCTCCAGGGTTCGGACTTGAGAGAGTTCAAAGAACTGATGATTTGTGGAGGATAGAATGTCTTGCATGATTCAGGGCAATTGGCCAGAAGTAGGTCTCCCACCAGTCTCTGAATGTCATCAAAGTCTTCTACCTCGTTTGTCTCCTTCATCTTCTTCAGAATTCCTTTGAATCCGAGATGGACCAGACGTAGATCCTCCAAGTTCTGTACTTCACCGTCTATATCGAAGTGATAGGAGGAGGGAGTTTTTCCTGTCGGGATTCTCTCTGGTACCTCTTCTGGCAGGGGTTCTGAGAATGGTTCTCTCCCCTGTGGCGAACAGGGTGGCTGCCGGGAATCCAGTAGCATTGCTATCTGGACGAAATGGAGAACGTGCCTACCGTTCCTAGTTGACCATAGATTCCTTGTTCTGTCCACAATACTGTCTATTTCGTTCCTGACCGTTTCCTTGATTCTCGCATCTGAGATCTTTCCGCATGTTTCTATTCCTCTCTCCCAGCCCCCGTCATTTGGTAGTGTCTTTGCCCTTCCGGGGAAGATCTTGGGAGTTTTGCTCTGGAGTGACTTCTGGGATGCAGTGCACTCCATATGGTGGCTCATCCAAACCAGTTGCTCCCAGGATTGGGACGGCAGTGATGATGCCAGATTGTCCATACATGCCATTCTTGATTCGGCAGACCATCCCTTTGGCGACAAGTGGAGTGTATTTCGTTTGACAATCTCGCAGAAGTCATTGGTTATACTTCGTAATTCTAGAAAGATAGCCTCTATCATCATGGGATCTATTGAGGACATGATTCTCTGGAGGAGTAGGTCTCTGTCGATTTGCCCGTCCCCCTGGGATATTGAGCGGACGCCTTCATCGATGAATACAGAATTTCTAACTAAGCTCCTTAGGATTCTTGATGATGTCCATCTGCCATGGTATCTTCTGGCTATTCTGTCTCTCGCCTCGAGTACTTCCTCGGCTATCTCGCCGCCTACACCTGCGTCTACTGCATCGCCTATTCTCGACTTGGAGCTAGGGAGTCTCCAGAGGGTGTTTATCGCCTCGTCAATAGACAGTTCTCTCGCTGAGTCTGAAATAATCTCACTTCCATAAGAGTCTCCGAGAAGTCCCCTGTAGGGAGCAATTAACTGATTGAAGAAGGAGTCTATTGTCCCAACGGGAGCATCTTCCAATTGGGCCAGAAGCATGTCAGGATCCCCTATATTGGAAACTCTTGGATTGTCTCTGACAGTTAGTTTGGAGATTTTTGATCTCAATCTGTCTTTCATCTCATCTGCGGCCTTGTTTGTGAAGGTCAGGAGAACGACTTCTCCGGGAAGTAGCCCCTCCCACTTCTGGGGGTCGCTAGTATCGGCAGGAGCGGATAGGTGAGTACCCCCTCCCGGACGTGATGGCCTGGATGGGACAGGCGTAATTCTTGTAGCTCTCTGGTCCTTTGAGAAGTAGTGCTCCAATGCCCTATCAACAATAGTGCTGGTTTTCCCTGTACCGGCCCCTGCATCAACTACAATGTGGGAGTCGATGTTGAGTGCTAGGCGCTGACCCATATTCAGAAGCATCAGAAATCATCCTCCATTCTAACATCACAAATACTGCTAACCGGGCAGTATCTGCAGGATGATTCTGATGGTGTTGGGTGCACCCTCCCTAGTGAAGCGAAATGTGCAGTTCTCAATGCGACGGAAAGTCGTTGGGCCAGCCAAGCCCTAAACTGGTCACTACTGGTGTCACCTCGCTCGTCGGGGAATCTGTGAAGAGATGAACAGATGTTGGTCTTAGTGCCAATTTGCAATTCATTCATGATTCCAAAGTATCCCTCTGAGACTTCCAGAGTGTGTTCTGATTCATGCCCGAATAACGATATCCCTGCTCCAACCACTAGGTCTCCGGGGTGACAGACCTCCCAAGCCCTGGCATATACAGCCAACTGGAGTTCGTCCAAGAGTCCTGTTTGGTGCCTCTCCTCTGGGGACTTACCGATGGAGGTCTTTAGATCCCTGATGGCGACCAATCTCCTGGGTTTCCAATTTGTCCCATGAATTCTTATCGGAGCAACGGTGTCACTACCGGATTTGTCTACCCATATTGTCCCTAGTTCATCATGTGGCAACAGGTCCACCCTGTCTATCCTGCCCCTTATCTGAATTGGGGGGATAGATTCCATATCGGGACTGCATATCTGGGATGGCATACTTATCTCGATTCCAGATTTATTGATTCCATACATGTCCCATTCAAATGCGATGGGCATTGCATCTGGAATCTCATACTCGGAAGATATCATCGCCCCTATTCGTCCGGAAATTGGGATTGGGGAAGGGTTGGAGAGCCATTCTGTCCACTCTCTGTGATTCATTCCCGAGAGTACTTTCCTCCAGTGGGTTGAGACAGCGTCTGTTCTTTCCAGCCACCTAGCCCTAGAGTCGAGGGACTCCAATGCACTCATCATGAGTGATTCCCTGGACACTCCGGATTTCGCCAGGCTGACTGGTATATCGTCACTAATCGCATCCCCTATCTCCCTCTCTTTCCCCATCTCCATCCCCAGAACTCCGCAAAGTAGGTCATAGTGAATTTCGTGCATCAAGTCACCGTGTGTCCTCTGATCGAGGTCTTCGGACTGTTTCTCATCACCTCTAGCTCTGAGTCCACTGGACAACCAACCCCTTCTGGGGCAACTTGCCCATTCCTGCAATCTACTGGCGGACCACATCCTTACATCCTGCTTGGGCCCCTCGAAATGTCCTTGTCTGGAGTCGTGGGTCACTGAGCCGGACGGTAAGAGTGTCAGTGGCCTTGGATCTATTGTCGGTGTTTTCTTTCCAATTGCAGTAATCGCCCCCACTAGAGGCCATCTTCTTGCAGACCTCGGAGGGTCAAATCCTTCGGGAGCGCTCCTAGTGAAGTCGTCAGGTTCTACGGAGGTGATGTAGTCCTCGTGGGATTCTGCGAGATAGCCGTCTTCGTCCGATATCGTGGGTTGACGTGCCTCTCTGTCCCTCTGGAGAGCCACATCAAGAGGGATTGAAATTGAGGCGGAGTTCAACGGGGGCCTTTCTGGGGGGATCATCTTCCTTAGTTGGATTCCCTCTGATTGCCTCAAATCTCTAGGTCCCAGTGGAGTGACACTTTCGTTATCAAAAACATCCGGCTCTTGTTGGGAGTTGTCTGTAATCTCCCTAATTGGTGCTGCTGCGGGGAAAGACGACTCTAGGCTGGGGTCCAGTATTACTACCCTAGGGGCGCAATGGGTAATGTGCCTGAGATAGTGTCTAGCATCCATTATCGGTCCTTCCGGGCTCAACAAATTGTAGGCATGCCTCTCACTATCGCCTAAGAATGCGAATTTTGGAACCTTTAATTTCCATGATGCGCTAGATACATTAGCCATTATCAGCAAATCGGAAGAACAGCCAAGTGCCATTTCCGGCGTCATTACTCTGAGTCTACTCGAGTTCATTGGATTTGTTGGCATGTTCAAAGCTCTGATTACTTGAGATGCCTCCTGGACCCAATCAGAACCACGCTTGGGCGGGCTTTGCCCCATGACTGTCTGCAGCGATCTAAGGGCGTCGTGCTCTGCCAATATTTTCTGCAACACTGCCTCTGGGGGTATTGAGCTGCCATCAACCTGAATCTCGTTTTCCCCATTCAGTATTTTGGAAATATGGATGATCCACTCATCTGCATTAATTGGTGCATCCTGAATTGGCAATATTTCTCCAGAGTGGCAGCCAACGAAAAAATCCGCGTTTTCCAGTGCGTCTCTGTCTTCTTTCCTCAAGAGTGGTTTGATGGAGTTTGATAATGACAGTAGCCACCACTGAGCAGATTCCTTCGCAGGCCCGATAACATCCGAGGTTGGAGGTATTCTGAGAGTCTCTAGCCATCTGGAAAGCGCCCCCCTGCCACCAATCAGGTGCTCTGATCTAGCCAATGAAGAAAGTAAGGCAGGATCGATGTCTGGGGTTATTGATGGATCGGAGGGATGTGCATCGATTTTCTCGAAGGGGGTGATGGAAACTTGCATCGATAGGGACCTGATCCTCTCCATCGCGAAAGCATCAGTGCCATGTCCAATGTTGCAAAGTTCGTGTAGCCAGAACCCGACTGGCGTGCTTAGTACGAGGGTTTCTCGTTCTTGTGATGGGAATCCGATGTTGTTCAGTAATCTGACCCATTTGCTATAGTTATCCTTGAGTGAAGGATCCACTACGATGACTCTGCTACTATTGTCATTCGATATCTCTTCCTGGATTATTGAAATTGCAGCATTGAATGAATGCTCCTCCTTCTGGAGCATCAGTCTCTCGAATTCCCCCGATTCCCCAATTGCCGTAATTTCATGATCAGGAACCCAATGTGGAATCTCGGAAGATGATTTGATTGTGCTTATGTCCTGCAATTGAAAGCCATGGTGGCCTAGTCTGTAACTGCCGGGGTTGGTCAGTTGGTGGATTGGACATATTTTGGATAGTGCCAGCAGGAGTTTTGTGTGTGAGTTGGGGAAGGATGGTGGATGGTCAAGCAATATCATTCCATCAAAATCTTTCAGCGTAAAAGGAGGCTTGGAGTTGTCTAAATTCTTCAGGATGCGGGTGGAGATGAAGTCTGGATGAGTTCCTCCCAGCCTACTTTCCAAATCTCGCAATATTCTGGAAAAGGAGTGTATTCCGGGACCTTCCCAAGACTCTAGAGAGTCCTCTAGGGACAGGAAGTGATGCAGTTTGGCCAGAGATTTGGTTTTTCCGAGGCCCCAGGACATTTCTGGAAGGGGATTGATGAGGGGGAAGGCTAGTTCGGCTGCGGCGGCGACGCAGGCCCCGTGTAGAACTACCTCGAATGCTGGATCTGTGGCAATTCTCCTAGGGAGCCTCAAATCTGCTGATAAGGAGGATTTCAGTGTCTTCATTGTGTGGTGGGCATTTCTATCGAAGGCGAAACCGAGGTCGCTAATTCGGGACATTGCCTCTCTACGGCTCTCCTCGTTTGGATAGATAACGAGAATGTTTGAGGGACCTCCTGCTGAAGTTGGTCGGGGGTCTATTGCTTGTCTGATAAGGTGCTCAAATAGCCATTCAGGAATGCCTCCCGGACTGACTTCCTCAATCGTCAATGAAGTATCTCCGGTTGGCATTCGACTCCTCCGAGCGTATGCCATGCCCAGCAGGGGTTATTCAACCCAACTGATAGACAGGAAGAACGATTGGCGTCATTGGTCGGTCTGACGGGGAACCAATGCTGCTAGAAAGCACAGGAGGGTAATGATTCCAGGAGCAGGCAGGGGGGAGCCTTTGTCTGGTGATTCCTGCTCCCAGTCGACAATCAGGACGATGGACATGTCATCTCCGTCCCAAGCGGGAGGCGGAGTCATGGACAATGTTCCATCTTCGCCTTCCAATTCTATTGCCTCGTGGAGAACGTGCGAGTAGTACTCAAGACCATTTGAGCCATCTGGGAAGTACGCAGAGTCCTCGACGAATAATATCCATGGGCTCGTCGCGAAAGACGGGCAATCGTCTGCGCAGGAATACATCATGCCAGATGTGTCCCACGAAATTTCTATCTCTTGCTCTTGGCTTGACGAGGTCATCAATGATAGCTGTCCCATGACTGGGGCAGAGGTGCCCTCGGAAATTGATAACGAGTAGTCTTCCACCAGCGAGCTGGTCTTTGCACGGGTCCCGAAGTGCAGCCTCTCACCGTCGATAACGTTAGTCGGTGCCAATCTAGGTGACCCGCCTGCAAGTGTCACTGCATGCCCATACTGCGATTCCCAACGCTCCTCCGTGCTATTGCTCCCGAACGGGTCGGTTGGCTCGAACCAATGTCTGTGATAGTGGATCAATTCAACGTCAGAGTCCCCTATTGCCTCATCCATATGTCCCTCTGTAGCTACGCAATTGGTGCACCAAGTGGCGGTGTAGACCTCTATGACCGTGGGCAATTCGCTGACATCGGAGGAAACTGCGCTTTCGGTTGAATTATCCGAAAGTGGGATGGACAGCCCTCCTATGGTCCCCCCGAATGCCCCTTGTGATACTCTTGCATCTTCCCATTCCACATCGGTATCAGTAGCCGCGGAGGAGATTATCGGGATCAATAATAGGAGGGACAGCAGAACTGCTAGTGTGGCCCTCATAGCACGTTGTGGTCACACATGATATTGAACGCTTGTGGGTCATTGTGCCTTCTCGAAGGCATTGATTGCCCTGTCAATATCCTCATCGGTAATGTGCAAATGAGTCACGACCCTTATCGAAGAGTCGTCTATGGTCAGAGCGTCTACTCCTTGTTTGGATAGACGTGTGACGATATCATCCGCTTGGCCTTGCTTGCAACCGATGTAAACCATGTTGGTCTGAACCTGCTGGAGGTCTACCGAGAAAGTTGGCATCTGTTCAATTGCCTCGGCCAGCCTCCTTGCTCTTGTGTGATCTTCTGAGAGTCTCGCTATGTTGTTGTCCAACGCATAATTGCCCGCAGCGGCGATGATGCCTGCCTGCCTCATCCCTCCCCCGAACATTTTGCGCCATCGATGAGCACGTGATATCATTTCTTGAGAGCCTACCAAGACGCTTCCAACGGGAGCCCCGAGTCCCTTGCTCAGGCATATCGATATCGAGTCATAGTCCCTGGCGATTCGTGAGGGGTCTTCTCCAGTGGCAATTGATGCGTTGAATAACCTGGCTCCGTCGATGTGTGAGGTGCAGTCATTATCGCGTGCCACCTTTGCTATTGCATCCATTGTACCCAGTGGGTAGCAAGTACCGCCTCCCCTATTCGAGGTGTTCTCAACGCAGACCATGGATCCATTTGGGAAGTGGCCGAGGCTCCCATCCACCTTCCTAATTGCCCTAGAGACGTCATTCGGATTCATGATTCCCCTTTCCCCTGGAACCAGTGCAACGGATACTCCCGAGAGAGCAGCGAAACCTCCTCCCTCGTAGATGTAGATGTGGCTGTGAGATTCGGTAATTATCTCGTCCCCGGGCTCGGTCTGGGCCCTGATTGCAGTTGCGTTAGACATGGTGCCAGAGGATACGAACAGAGCTGCTTCCTTGCCGAGCATACGGGCCAATCTCTCTTGTAGTTCGATTACAGTTGGGTCGTCTCCGAGAACATCGTCCCCGACAGTAGCAGAAGCCATTGCCTCTCTCATGTCAGGGGTTGGCTGAGTCACCGTGTCACTACGGAGGTCGACTCTGTCAGATGGGTAATCGCGCACGTTTATTGCAGAATCGCTATCACATATCAAGTGATTCTGTATTTTCTTCTCAGTGCGTAGCACTGAAACCCATGTTAATATTACTAGATAATGCAGTGGACAGCAAGTGTTACTGGGAACACCGGCAAAATGCAAAACATGTGTTTTTCGCCGTTTTTAGGGCTTTTGATAGGTTCCAATTATAAGATATGGGTGTTGTCGACAACCGCTCACTAAGGTGAGGAGGAAAAAATATGGAAATGGACAACAGAGCAATGATGAATGAAGTTGGAGGTGCCTTTATGGTATCCTGGATGGTTCTCGCGGGAGCCGGCCTAGGAAGCCTAGAGGGCGCTGTCCTACTAGCTGCAGCATGGATGGCAATCAGTGGAGCGCACATCCTGCCTGTTGTTACTTGGTGCCACATGATGACCGGTGACCTGAGTGACACAGACGGAATGATGGGTAACGCTATGCTACTCCTATCGCAGGTAGTCGGTGCCGCACTAGCGATCGCACTGATGACCGAGGCTGGAGCTATAGAGACCGGTTGGGCAGCAACAGCCTGGGAGGCCCCTGAGCTATGGGGAGCACTCGGGATGATTGCAGGTGGTGCAGTATTCTGGACCATCTACACCCGATGTGACGCATGGGTAGCGGCCTTCTCGTTGATGGCCCTTGCCGGTGCCATGGGCGGAATGGACGCAGCGCACGAGATGGGAGCCTCGCTCCTAAGCGGCGCGGACGGCATCCAGGATGTCGCCCTAGACTGGATCGTTGACGGCCTACTAGTAGGTCTCGGCGCCAGAGTCGGCGTAATGGTCGACGACGCAGTCGCCTGAGATCGATAACACGATTGGTCAGAATTACGTAAGGCGGGCTGGGGGGTTCACTCCCAGTCCCGCCCAATCTCAAACATCTTTCTTATCCTATTTGACCAGCGGCAGGCTGCTCGTAATCGAGTCTATGGAACTCCTGGGCCCGGGTCCTATCCCTACGACGGTCACAGTGCCTGGTGGAATCTCGGTGTGTCCTGCGTCCTTGACCATGTGTGCTATCAGACCGCTCTCGGCTGCTTCTCCGTAGATCCTTCTCAGGCCCTCAAGGTGAGGGGCTGCAACCACTATCTTGCGAGCTCCCTCGCTGAGGTATCTCTTCAGTAGCTTTGGTTCCCGAGAGCTCGCCTTCAGTACACACTCGCTTACGGCGTGGCCGCATTGCGCTGCTAGCTTTCCCTTTGACAGGTTAAGATCAGCTCTTGTAACCAACACCATGGTCAAGTCAGCTTCTGAGCGCGACAGTCTCTCTCACCACCGTTCTTCTTGTATTGTGCCGAGACATAATCTCGGATATTGGGTTTGAGAGCCAAGCCACGAAGAAGACGTTTCCAGACGCGTGGAGGATGTCGAACGGGATTCCCGAAATGATGTACACAGGCAGCATCTCCGCACCGAATGAGTGTAGTGCACTGAGGGAGACTACCCAGTCAAAGAGGAATGCCGCGGCGACCGAGAAGGCAGCAACCCTAGAAACAGAAATGGAACCAGAGAGTGTCATTCTATCGGAAAGAAGGGAGCCTGCTATCCCTACCAGTGACCAACCGGCTGCTTGGTACAGTGTCCAAATTCCATGGCCGAGGAAAATGTTCGAGATTAGCGCAATTGTGGTAGCGAGGACTGTGGATCGAGCGGCGCCGTAGTGAACTCCGGCTAGGAGGACAATTGCCGTGACCGGTTGTATGTTAGGGAGGGGGTCCAGAAGGACCCTTCCAGAAACTGCGAATGCACCTAGCAGGACTAGTACCATGGCATCGTTTCCAGGGGTCAGAGTCTTCTCTGCCTTCCACATCGACCACCCAATTATAACAAGAAGGGAGACGTTCAATATGAAGGTCTCAGCAGGAGATAAAGTCACAGCATGCGCGTCTAACATGGTGGCACCCTCATACAGATGGGAGGAGCCATCTAATCATGATTTTGCTTCTCATTGCCTCACCAGGTCTCTATTTTCCAAGTTACTACACTATCGTCTTCGAGTGGAAGGTCACTGATTCCAACCAGCGCCATCTGACCATTGTGGTAAAGCCCCCAGTATGCTCCAGAAGAGAAGTCTTCTGGGCAGGGAGCAGCATCGCATGGCTCAATCCATCCGATGGAGTCAATTTGCATTCCAAATGAGAATTGAGTTGAATTGTAGGCAAAGTCACCGCCTGACACCATCACCGCCTCATCCATAAGTTCGATCCCATTTTCAAAGTCAGAGAATCCGCCGATACAGGCCCCAGAGCCATTCCAGTCGGAGTCGGTCAAGAATTTCGTACCATCACTGTCTATGTGATGCCTTCCACCGCCATAGCCTTCCGGGGCGTTTTCCTCCGGGAAGTTGAAGCAGACGACTTGCTTTCCTTCCCAGATGTCCGGTAGTCCATAATGGGAATCCTCGTCATCGTCTACCAACTCCGAAGTCATCCTAGCCCACTCGGTACTCAGAGTGGGGAATGTGATTAGTAGGAAAAGGACCCAAGCAACAGACAGCGATTTGAGTCTGTTCTCACCATACCTGCCCGATGCACCCACTATCGTGATTATCACGAATAGGGCTATCAGGGCTACTAAGTCAGACATGGAAATCTAGTGGAGCGTCGAAGGTAATTTAACTATGCTAATAGAATTAAAGACGGCGAATAATAGGGCTTTAATCTAACATCTCGGATATTTTCTCCCTTAGGATCTTGCTGACGACCTTCCCATCTGCTGAACCCCCCAGTTTGCCCATAACTACTCCCATGAGTGGACCTATTGCTCCTTGCCCTCTCTCCATGATGAATTCCTCTCGCTCCTTCAGAACCTCGACCACAGCAATTTCTACTTCGCTATCCCCCGCGGGAGTGAATCCCCTCGATGAAGCCTCGGATGCCATCCACTCCAAGAGGTAGTCCGTATCTTCGGATTGGGCCTCAGCGACCAATGGAGAGACTCCATCCCTGGTCATCACTCCCTCCTCTCTGAGGTGAATGGCAACTTCCAGGGCCCGTAGCTTCGAGGTACCAAATTCCAAGAGTGCACTGGCCCATGCCTTTGCAGGAATCTTGAGTGCGCCCTCGATGCCTTCGACTAGTAAATCATCCAACTCATTGTTCAGTATCGACTCTGCCTGATTCTCGGAAATGTCGTAGGAGCCTATTCTTTCTGCTCTCTCGGATGATGTCAGCGGTAGATCGCCGCATATCTCACCCCACCTGTCAACAGAGAGGCTGAGGACGGGGACATCTGTCTCAGGGTACATCCTCGCACCGCCTGGAAGTGGCCTCAGCGCGGTAGTCGTTCCATCCTCGGGCTGACCTTTCCTAATTACCACGTTCCGTACTTCCTGAGGTATTCTGTGGTATGCCATTCGGGCCCTGTTGACAACCGATTCCAAAGCTAATTCGGCCTGCCACTGTGGGGCTACGCAGATTGCGAAGGCGTCTGAGTCCGAAAGTGCGAGTGATTCTCTGATGTCTTCAACCTCTGCTTGCCCTATTCCATATGCAGGTAGCTCGTCAGAGTGGAAGATTCCGGCGACCCCTGCTAGTTTGGCCGCACTTGCCAGCTCCCTCCCTAGGCGGGGCAATTGGGAGCCTTCGGAGTCCTCCTCCTTCGAACCCAGCTTACCTGAAAACCCCGGTAGGGAAATACATAGGGCGCTATCGCCATTCTGAATGGACTCTGTCACCCTCTTGGAGTCGCAGCCAGACAGGGAGTCGGAAACATCGTGAATCTCTAGGGGTATCTTCGATTGTGCCGAGAGGGCGACCCTGCTCTCCACGGGACCCTCTGTCTTCCTCCTATCTGGTGGGAGAGGCGGGAGTCCTGCTTCGTTGCGTAGTTGATTGGCCAATCTGTACATGTGCAGTTGCCTTGCCATCTCCAGTCTGATAATCCTTGGAATCCAGTCTAGGTCCTGGCACCCCTTGATCTCCACCCTATCACCACATGCGATGCTGACATTGAGATCCTGCCTGATGGAGCCGAGTCCCCTCCTGACCCTCCTGGTGTCCCTCAGCAGTGTTCCCAGTGCCAATGCTGTCTCCTTTGCATGGTCAGGGGAGATTACGTCTGGGTCAGTTGCAATCTCCACGAGAGGTACGCCCAGCCTGTCGAGAGTGTAAGTGACGACCTCCCCCCTAGGCGTGGTTGTAGCGTCGAGCTTCCTGGCTGAGTCTTCTTCAAGGCATATTACCGCGATTCCGACGTCCCCGGAGGGAGTCGTTATCACGCCGTTCGTGGAGACTAGAGTCGTCCTCTGAAAGCCGCTGGTGTTTGACCCGTCGACCACTGTCTTCCTCATGGCCTGCATCGCGGGGACTGGCTTTGCCCCCATCATCGCCGAAATGGTAAGTGCTACCTCTACTGCGTCTATGTCGTGGCGCATTGGAGGTGCCTCGTCCATCTCGATGAGCCCGGAATTTGGAGACTGGATGTATACGAAGGAACGGTTCCTCCTCTGCTCGAACCTAGCTGCCACGTCGACCACGCCACCCTCCCCTCTGGATGCCCTGAGCTTTCTCTCGGATACGCCCCAATCAGATGGGACGTCATCAATACCGAATTCATAGAGCTCGCTTGGCATCCTGGAGTGCAGTTTGCCTGTCGCTAGTTGCTGATGTATCTCGAGCCCGCACATGAACCCGAGAGCCGCTGGATCCAATTCCGAGGACGCGGATACGTCGCCAATGGGCTCCATCGTACCACCGGAACGGGCATTCGCTCATAGGGTCAGCGGGCGAAGGAGTAGGTTTCGTTCCTAGGCATGAACAACTCGCCGGACATTCTCATCTTGGATAGTGCTTCTTCGACCGTTTGCTCCGTGAGGTCCCTGGCTCTGCACCTATTGAGGATGTCAACGAGCGAGGCAGTTCCATCGGTCTCTTGGCAGATGTCCCTAACTATCTGCCTGATTGTTGTGTTTGCATTCCTCTGTCGGTGAGGGACTCCCGAGTAAAGCTCGGAGTCGTCCTCGATTCCTGACTCGTCCCTCCAGTGCCTGAAGACGGCTAGGGCAACTGTCGCGTCCGTCTTATTCGCGATCTGTCTAAGATGCATCCTGGCGTGTGCCTCTGTGAGGCGAATCAATGCCTCGAGGGCTCTTGCAGTTACTGGCACTGGTGCTTCGTCAGACCCATCCTCCCTGCCGTAGGACTGCCTCTCACTGATGTAGTACTCGTGGATGGCGGTCTTTGCCTCGTCGTCCAAGTCCGGGTGAACGTGCCTCTTTGCATAGGCGACGTACTTCCTGAGGAAGTCGAGTGTGATGTGCTCGTGCCCATCTACGCCAACTGAGTATATCTGGTCTTTATCGGGCTCAGAGGGGTCTATCTCCAGTGACTCTTCTAGTTTCATTTCACTGATCGCACTCGTCCTCGTATCCAAAATGTGCTTGGCAATCCTAGCATCGTCCTCAGCCCTTACCTCGTCTCTAATCATCCAGATTATGTCAAATCTAGAAGCTAGTGGGGCAGGAAGGCCAGTCTCCTCGTACATTCTTAGGACGCTTTGGTTGGGCCCCCTTCTCGAAAACCTTCCCTCCTTCGGGTTGGCTGCTGCTAATACCGCACATCTAGCTGGGAGGGTAGCAGTAATTCCACCCTTGGCCACATGTATCTGCTGTTGCTCCATTGCTGGGTGGATAGCGCTCCTGTCCTCCTTGGAAATCTTGTCGAACTCGTCGATTGCTGCTAGGCCCTTGTCTGACAGGGGGAGGACCCCTGCTTCTAGAGCGAACCTGCCATCCCCAAAGGCATCCTTCACAGCAGCTGCAGTTAGGCCAGCACCCGTTACTCCTCCTCCGGATGCTAGTTTACCACGAGGCGCTAAGTTGGACATGTAGGATAGGAGTTGGGATTTCGCCACTCCCGGGTCCCCCATCAGCAAGATGTGGATGTCTCCCCTCAAGTGGCTCTTGTCGGATGTGGATCTCCTGACCCCGCCGAAGAGCTGCAGCGCCAATGATCTCTTGACGTGATTCATCACTCGAGTGGCGAAGATCGAGGGAGCAATGGACCTCTGCATCAGTGTGATTAGATCATCCCTCCGGGATACCTCCAAAATAACCTCCCTATCCTCCTCGCTGATTTTTATCTCGGTGAATGGTACGCTCTCATGTTCAGAGCTTACTAGGTGGTAGATTATGTCGAACATTGGTGTCTTCTTTCTATTTTTGACCTCGCTGTGGACGACAGGAATCACATTGGCGGTAATTCTCTCACCTGGTAGGTGCTTGTTCACCAAATCTCCCTCGACTAGGGTAATGCCTCTCCTTGGTTGTGCTCCACTTGGTACGTTCTCCGGAAGTTCCTGAACCTCCAGCCACTGATTGTTGATCATCCTGGAGACATTCATCACGAGTTTGAACCTAGTTTCTCTGGATGATGCGCCGCAGCCGGTTTCCTGGGGGCACTCCAGGGGCTCTTCTAGCTCCCTCTCGTTTTTCTGTTCTACCTCAATCGTGCAGCCGCATTTCTGACAGAGAAAAACCGCCCTGTGAATCCTGGGCTTCAATTCTGATACCTTTGTGACAGAAACCTCGACGCTTCTCAATTTCTCAATATCGGAGCTTCCTATCTCCCTCAATGGCCTGCGACTGTCTCTTGGCAGGTCGGTTACCCTGACGATTGCATCCAAATCAACCCCTCTCTCCTTGCATATATCGCTCAGAGTGGTGCTCCCGCTACCCAGTATCTGCCTTGGCTCGTTGAGTATGTCCTCAGCAAAGTCAGGGTCGAAGCCGGTAAGGTCATGGAATGACACCTCGATTACCGGCGTCTGTGTCTGCTTGGACAAGAGGAGCGTGATCTCCGTCTCCTTGGCCTGATTGAGGAATGTCCGCCATCTTGGTGATGAGTCGTGTACGGCCATTGTCATGTTTTTCACCGTCGGGCTTTGATGCCGTGATGTCACGGTCTATAACCAAAATGGAAGGGGGTCGACACCCCTGTGCTTCCGATGGAGGAATTTGGTTTGCCTATTGTGCCTATGTGAGGTTTGTTGCTTCCACTGAATCGTTTTCAGATTATTCCCGAAATCGTACTTGGGTTGAGAGAGGTTGAAATTGTTTGGTCCACAGGGTGACCCATGGAACACACACGATCTGGGAGTGACTTATTGGTAAGATTGGACCCTGGGGAAGAAATTCATACATCACTAAAGGAGCTGGCAGATGACCTTGGATTTGATGCCGCGGCAATAACTAGTGGAATTGGTAGAACTCGTGACAATGCGTATGGCTACATGGACGAGAATGGCGTTTACCAAAGAAGGGCTTTGAACGCGCCATCTGAATTAGTGAGCCTGTCGGGAAATATTGCACGCACGGAGAAGGGTGATGCATTCACCCACATCCACTGCTGCTGGTCGGATGATGACAATAATGTCCATGCTGGCCACATGTTCCAGGCGACAGTTCATGTCGTAGCAGAAATTCACATTAGAGTCATGGAGCATGCATCCATGACGCGATGCCCTCTTGCTGAATTTGAGCTATTGGGCTTGGAATTTGACTAGAAAAATAAGGATTTGGTGAAATGCGGGTTCTTTTCGCCCACGGGTTCGAAGGTGGTCCTTCTGGATCGAAGCCGACCTTCATGAGCGACGTCCTAGGGTGGGATGTAACGGCCCCTGTGATGTCAGATCTCGGCTGGGATATAGAGAAGCAAACAGAGGTTCTGCTTAGGGAAATAGACGAGTCTGACTATGACTTGGTGATTGGTTCTTCCATGGGCGGACTGGCTGCAGCCAATGCCTCTTCACTCAGGGGTGATTGTGATTTTCGGCTCCTTCTAATCGCTCCCGCGTTCGGACTTTCCGGTAGCTGGGAAGGGCTCACCAAGGAAGAGCTGTCCAAATGGAGGAGGGTTGGCACTAGGAGGTACAGGGGATTCGAGCTTGACATAGATCTGGAATGGGGATTCATGGAAGCTGCTGAGAGGATGTCATGGCCAGAACCTCTGCATAGGACCACGATTGTTCATGGGACGAAAGACGATGTGGTTTCCATCGAGGTTTCCAGGAAGGTTGCCAGGGAAGCCGCATTGGTCGATCTAGTGGAGATAGATGATGGACACCGGATGAAGGAGTGCCTTCACTTGCTCTCTGGACTGGCTTCTGAACTAATGTCCCGTGGAGCCTAGGAAGTACTCCCCTATCTCCGGGTCGGTCAAGATGGTGGCAGCGTCCCCAGTATGCACTATCTTGCCGTTTGACACTATGTAGCCCCTATCTGACCTCGCGAGTGACAGTCTGGCGTTCTGCTCCACTATCAGTACGGTGATACCCTGCTCCCTGAGTGAGTCGATCCTCTCGATTATCTGCTGTTGATACAAGGGGGAGAGCGCTGCGGTAGGCTCGTCGAGCAGGAGGAACTTGGGGTCTGATATCAGAGCCCTGGATATCGCGAGCATCTGCCGCTCCCCACCTGAGAGGGAGGCTGCTAGGTCATGGACCCTATCTCGGAGGTCGGGGAACATTTCCAATGCCCTTTCGATCCTCTCGCTGAGCACGGTACTGGAGAGGCTGTTTCCACCCATCTGCAGGTTCTCCAGAACCGAGAGGGAAGGGAACACGTTGTCCACCTGTGGGACGTATGCTATCCCCTGG
>PBSO01000034.1 GCA_002726275.1 Methanobacteriota archaeon
CGAGCATGACAGTTCTGCAGCGGCAATACTGCTGGAAAGCGCAGTCAATCTAACAGAAGACTCGGCTATCAGGGAATCTGCAGTGCATTTGGCATTGGAGAGGGGGGAGGTCGTAATCGCAGACTTGCACATCTCAGAGCTCCCCGATGGCGCCTCTAGGAAACTTCTGTCTGCGCGTTCTTCGAGAATAAAGGGAAAGGCTTCGGAGGCCGACAAGATCGAACAGGAAGCAATCTCCATGTTGGAGCCATCCGAGAGGGCCAGAGCTTCTATTTCATCAATAGTCAGGCTCTATGACGATAGGCTACCAGGTCTAATTTCGAATGCGCTTTCAAGGACCCTCTTGGACAGGGTATCATCTGTAGATCTATCTGACCTCCCTCAAGCAGATGTCGAAGCAGCCACACTCGCAATGGACATAATTCGCCATGGGATAGCACTGGCATCATCCGATTTATCGGAGGCATCCGAATCCCGAGCATCGATAGAGAGGAGACTGGGCCACGACCACCCTCGCCTTCAGCTGTTGGATCTCAGGTCAAGATTGGCTGTGAGGTCAGAAGGCAAGGCCTCCCAGGAGGCAATCGATGCATCACGTAGCCTAATCGAGGATTGTGCATCTAACCTCGATAGAATTAGGACCATTCATGCAACTCTGGAAGCTTGTGGGCCGTCTCCTCCAGAATGGCTAGCAAAAGCTCATTCCGATGCATCGAATATCCCCCTCAGGGAAGACATCGCAGCTTTCAGGAGGCTTTCCGCCCAAAGATGGTACTGGCGGGGGATTCTGGAACCGGGACTTCGGATGTCGCATTGGAATGAGGCCATCAGTAGATTCAGGAAGGCCGAGTGCAATAATGCCGCAAATGAACTTGCAACTAGGCTTGCAAAGGGGACTTGAATCATCCAGGCGGCTGAGTCGTATCCCATTCTCCCGTCATAGATTCAACAACCTCTTCTATCTCGTCATAGAACTCTTCATCCTCGAAAAATCCCCTGTCCCTGAGTTGAATCCCGGCGAATGTCAAAGCAACCAGCAGTAGAAGGACGAGAAGCGACAGCACTCCGATCAGGACTCCTGCCATGGAGCCCCCTTCCTTTCCTTCCTCTGCCTTTTCCTCACCTGAGATGCGAATATTAACGGCTAGATTTGTCGATGCCTCATCTCCGGAAATCGCCCTCACTAGAATTACTTGGTCCCCCTCGATTGTGTTGTTTGGAAGGTATTTCAGCCTGTCAATGAGAAGTCCATGAGTAATCTCAAACTGGGAGTCGCCGGCATTGAATTCTGCCAGATCCATCCAGTTATCCCTCATGTCCCAAGTCCTCCACTGCACTCGTTGAATCGCCCCGTCTAGGTTGTAAAACAAGGAATCCCCTGCGCCGACCTGGACTCTGTTATCCATCCCGTACTCGCTATCCAGAGTTATGTTGAGTGCCAGACTCAACTCGTAGTGATAGTTAGCAGCCTCCTCCACCGATGGAAGTGCGTTGACATGTCCGTGCCCATACACGTTGTTCTGGCGGTTCTTGGGTATGGCATCCTCAGCACATGGCTCATTTGCAGCCATGTAGTGGCACTGTCGGTAAGTCGAGGTCTCCTGCATCATGTTCCTGATGTCGAACGGAGACAAATCCGGATTGGCCTGGAACATCAGTACCGCGACTCCCGCAGCACCAGGGGTGGCCATGCTTGTTCCGGAGAGTGCGACGTAACCAGTACCGGTATTGGCATCAGGGGCCATCACATCACTTCCCACGAAGGCAATGTTTGGTTTGATGCGCCCCTCCTCAGTAGGCCCTTGGCTAGAGTAAATTGCTATTGCAGTATTTTTGTCAAGAGCCCCGACAGTAATCACGTCTTCTGCACTCCCGGGGGTTCCGATAGTCGCCGGACCGGCAGTATTTCCTGCTGCTATGAATAGGGCCACCCCTGCCCTCATCATCTCATTGCCCATTCTATTGACCGACTCCTCCTCGGAGGAAGTCCACTCAATAGCACCCGGGCCACCGAGACTCATACTGGCAGCCCTGATGTTGAATTCGTGCCGCTTTTCCACAGTCCACTCCATACCTGCCATGACTTGCGCAAAGGATCCACTCCCCTCATCGCTCAGTACTTTCACTCCAACCAGGTTTGCTTTGGGGGCAACACCCACGAACTCGTACGTGGGGGCCCCCGTGCCAGTGGTAATTCCAGCACAATGGGTGCCGTGCCCGTTCCCATCATATGGCTCGACTTCGCTGCCATTCCTTAGTCCGGGGTTATTCACTGAGTCGTAGAATGCCAGAATCTTGGGGTCGTTGGTGGAATTGTCATCATCAAGGTCATCCAGTCCAGAGTGGTTCCCGTCAATTCCTGTGTCTATGATCGCCATCGTCACTCCCTCCCCGGTGTAGCCAGTGTCTTGCCACACCATGTCGACACCGTGGATTCCATTGACATCGTTCATCTGGACCTCCAATCGTCCATCTAGCTCGACAAAGACCACCCCCGGCAATCGCACGACTTCGTGGATTAGGTCAAGGGAAACTGTTCCAGCGATTGAGTCAATCAGCCAATATCTGAATTGGGTCTCGAAACCAACAGACTCCTCCAATAGAGCTTGGTCCTCCGCAGTGGGTGTATGGTCGAAATCAACAATTACGGAAATCCTCCCGTTTTCGTCAACGTAGTCATAATGTTCTGAGTTCACGGCCTTCCAAATCGCATCGTGAACGAAGTCCCCATCATCGTCCATACTGGTGTCGGTCCACCAATGAACTTCCTCGAGCACTCCCTCCAAGTCAGTATCGTGGATAACCGGTACGGCCGCAGCAAGGGCTGGAAGAATCATTAGCCCCAGTACGGAAATTGCGACCAGTCTTCCCCTAATCTCAGAAGTTCGTGTCATGGTAATCAAATCTCGGCCCCAATAAGAGTCCGAGTCTCCGCAATGCCGTCAATTGCCCTGATCTCCTGGACGATGCATCGAGTAAGCTCAGCCTCATCATCTGCTTCAACCTTGACAAAGAGATCATGCATGCCGAAAACTATCCATTGTCCGGATACCGAAGACAGGCGAGAGACTGCCTCCCTAACTGAAACCTCGGCACCCGGCTCAGTCGTGATTAGAACGAAACCTACAGCCATACTCACACCTCCACAGCAATCAGAGTCTCCGTACGAATAACTCCCTCGATTGAACGCATTTGGCCAATCAGGGTCCTAGCCATTTCCTTCTCATCCTCGAAGTCAATTCTAGCTACAAGGTCATACTCCCCGTATGAAACGTGAGTCTCGGTAACCGACTCCAGATTCAGTAGCGTCAAGTACACGTCCAACTCCCTCTGGGGGGCAGTCTTGATGAGGACGAATGCAGTGCTCATTTGCTCTCCCATACGCCGCCCGATACTGTCCGTTTATGACCTCTCCGATTGACTTCTTCCTAGTTGCTCAGTTGTACGAAGGGATAACATGGAACTAGTCTGTCCAAGCCCTATGGGTGAGCGTTCGGAACGGTCATTTAGGGCACTTATCCTCGTTGGATTGCTTGTTTTGTCGACAACACCACTCGATCCAGTGACCGCCGACTCTAGAAGCACCACAGTCTGGTCTGGAACCGTCCTCCTTCCAGAGGGGCACACCGTGGAGTCCGGAGATATCCTATCTGTCTCACCTGGGACTACCATAAAGCTGGGTGCGGGACACACGATTGATGTCGATGGCAGGATATCGGTAGAGGGAACCACGACTTCACCTGTTATTCTGGACTCAGTAGCTGGAAACCACGAAGGAATAGTATTCAATTATTCCAGCAATGGCCTGGGTTCCTCTATTGACAACCTCACAATCACCAACTCGATGTACGGGGTTACAATTTATGGGAGCGACCCGATAGTTTCCAATCTTACAGTCCTAAATGCCGACAACGTGGCAGTCGACCTATTCAGTGGCGCCACTCCTACCATTAGGGGCCTTGTGATTGAAGGGGGCGGGCAAGATGTCCATGGAACATCCACAACGTGGAGGTACGGAATAGGACTCTCGATAGGGGCATATTCGGCACCAGTCATAGAGGGGGCTAGAATCAACGGACTGATAACAAGAGGACTAAACCAATGGGGCAGCTCAGGGGGCCTCCTCTCAGACTTGCAGATTTCTAACATCAGCGGCTCCACTCTAGCAATCGGAGCAGGAATTTGGATTGAGGACTCTTTCCCATTGATTTCCGACTCCGAGGTCAACAGGTGTGACAACGGAATTTACGTCAGGCACATTACCCAAGGCTGGACTACTAGGCCGACGATAGATAGCACGGTCGTCGAGAACAGCATGTACCGGGGCGTCATGGTTGAGCAGTACAACCACAGTCAATACTCGAACCTTCCACTGAACGCCGTATTCAACGACTTGGAGGTGAG
Source organism: Methanobacteriota archaeon (assembly GCA_002726275.1). Lineage (GTDB taxonomy): Archaea > Thermoplasmatota > Poseidoniia > Poseidoniales > Thalassarchaeaceae > MGIIb-O5. The sequence goes on from PBSO01000034.1 coordinate 4,405, forward strand.
AGGTACAGGTGGGCCCGGCGCCAAGGCTCAGGGACTCGCAATTGCCGCCTTCGACATCAATACCAGTGGGGTGCATATCGATGGCGCGCTCATAGAGGATAATGCAGCAGTTGGGATTAGGGGCTACATGATCGACTCCACCACTATCATGAATCACGTCACCCTTCTCAGGAATGGTAAGACAACATCAGTCTCCCCCTTCAACGACCGAGCAGGACTCTTCCTAAGGAGCGCCAACTGGGCGCCAACAATCAACGATCTTGTAGTGAAGAACTCGACAGGCCCGGGGGTGCTTCTCTGGAAGGGGGGGATACAAGGCAGTTACTGGGACATAGAGGGCAATGGCGCTAATGGGGTCGATATCAGGGAGTTCCATCCCGATCTCTTCCTCGTCCTGAGCAAGAATAACACTGGCCATGGAGTCTCAATCAGGGACTCCAGCAATGTCGAGCTAGAGCAGGTTCACACATTCAGGAACGGACTCGGTGCCATTTCAGAGTCACTCGGCTCTGGAATATACTTTCACGAGTCAAACGATGTCACCAGCTCCGGAAAGAACGTCAGTTGCATCACATGCTCTTCTACAGGGGACCAATTTGGAATAGTTGTCAGAGACAGTGTGGATCTCCAGCTTTCCGCAATAGAGATTAGGGATCCAGTCAATGGTCCTGCCTTGGATATCGATAATAGCGGACTCACTCACGAGGGAACCATCCTCGTGAATGATATCGCAATAAACTCAAACTCTACATCATACGCAGTCGACATAGAAAATGCAGACGCATCGATTGACCTGATGGATCTGAACGGGGATAATGAAGGACTGTCTTGGAGCTCCGCTGGAGACTCTCCATCGTTCCTTAACTTCAGCGTTATCAGAGGCGGACAGAACCACTGCTTCGATATTTCCGAGCACCCAGAACTCCTTGTTAGCAACGTTTCAATGGCCTGTCCTGGGCCATCTCCAACAGTCGCCAACAGCATCGTCAACTTCACCGACTCCTCCTTCATTCCAGGAAGTGGAATGGCTAATTCATTCCACACGGTGGAGAACAGCCACATCCGTTGGATTTCATCTTCACAAATGGGAATGCCCAGCTCATCGCAGTCAAGCAACATCGTCGACATAATGTGGAGGATGGAAGTCAGCGTGGTGAATCAGCACCATAGAAACATCCCTCTTGCAGATGTCAACATCACATTCGACAACTACAACCAAGAGCACTTCGAGGAGCTACCTTACTCCGGACGCGAGGTCATGGGACCATTCGTCGGTCAGCGATGGACGCCATTGCAGGGATGGTCCGAAAACAACACTGCATACACCGGATGTGACTACGATGGGGTGCACAACGACTCCACCCCCATGGTCATCGATGCAGACATAAACGTCGAATGCCTACTTGAAATCTCAAATCAGCCCCCCTTCATAATATGGATCTCCCCCGAGGAAGATGGCATCTATGCCAGTGGCTCAGCAGTCACCTTCGATGCCAGCGAATCATGGGACCTCGACAACGATCAACTCTCATTCAGCTGGACCAGCAGCATTGATGGAGACATAGTTTCCTCATGCAGTAGCGGTGCCAGTCAGGGCAATAACTCGTGGATATCCGTAAATGATCCACTCCAGTCCAATGAGGGCTGCCTGTCCGATGGAACACACCAGATCACTCTACAAGTATGCGACTCTGAGGGGCACTGTACCACCGAGTCACGTCAGATAGAGCTGACAAACCTCCCTCCAGTGATGTCCGTTGGAACGTCCCCAAGCATCTCTTCTTGGGGCACCTTGTACCTAGGTAAGACCGCGAATGTCACAGTTTTCCTAGGTGGAACATACGACCCTGAGGGTGATGATCTGACTTGCTGGATAGAAGCTTCGTACGAGGGAGGGGACGGAACCCCCCCGGAAACATCCCCCGGTTGCCCAGAACAGATCATCCGCTCGTTCCCGGGCGCGCCAAACCAATTCTCAGTAACAGTCTACGCATCCGATTCGATCAACCCCACGGTTTCATGGGTATTCGATGTAGAGCTATTCAACGAGCTGCCAAATGCTTACATGGAAATAATGAGATCCGGAAACACCTCAGCCGACACCATCTCAATTGACGGGTCTATGACTTTCGATCCTGAGGGGGACGATATCAAGTTCGAGTTCTGGAGCGATCAAGACGGCCTGCTTCACTCGGGAGTATCTCCAGCAGAGCCGATTGAGTGGACTGGAACCCTGTCCAAGGGTGCGCACACCATTACCATGTACGCAAGTGACGTTCTGCCAGGGCACTCGGGACAATGGACCAACGCAGAAGAGCTCCTACAGGTCAGCAACTCCCAACCTGTTGCGGTAATAGCATCCCCTGAGGATGGGGTCCTCACTGACTCTGGAAACATCATCAAGTTCGAGTCAGTAGGCTCGGGAGACTGGGACTTGGCGTGTGGCGATCTTCCTGAAAACGGCAATGGCCTTGTCTGCAACCCACTAACGTCTGCGAGCACAGATCTCGTTAGCGTTCTATGGGAGAGCGACATCATGAGTGAGCCACTTGGAAGCGAATGGTCAATTGAGGTAAGGCTCCCTGAGGGAATCCACCAAGTCACCCTAACAGTCGACGACGGAGCAGGTCCAGCGGTGACAGACGAGATCATGGTCAGAGTCGACGAAGCCGCCCCGATCCTCATCCTGGACTCACCAGTTCCCGACGCAGTTGTTCTTTCGAACCTCCCGGTCCTGTTCGACTTCAGGCAGTCTTTCGACCCCGATGGGGACGATTTTACCGTCTCAGTATTCTCTGACTTGGAGGTGGAGCCAATCCTAGATTCGAAGACGACCGACTTCTGGTACAACGACTACCTTGCAGCAGGTTTGCACAACCTGACATTCCAACTAACAGACAATCAGGGGATGATGAGGACCCACGTCCAGCAAATCACTGTTCTGGAGACGGGTCCAGTGGCCAAGATTTCCGGGCTACTGGAGGGACAGTACATCCCTCCAGGAGAGGAAATCCTACTTGATGGCTCGGAATCATTCGATTACGATGGAGACATCACCCTTTACCAGTGGCTGATAGATGGAGCGCTCATAGGCGACAAGGAGTCACTCTCGGTCAACCTGATGCCAGGCCCAGTCAAGATAGACCTCATGGTCCGGGACTCAAGAGGGGATCAATCCACCGTTTCGATAAACCTGACAGTGGGGGCGTCCTCTCCTCAGCTCAGTGATATGAATGTCGTCCCAGGGGCATTGATAGAAGGTGAACCAACTCCAATCAGAATAACGGTAGTCCTGGTCGATCCCGACGGCACCACCTCTTCGGTGGGAGGGGAGATACTGGCCGGGGGTGTTTCCAAGGGATTCCAGATGAGGGACGACGGACAACTCGGTGATACTGCCGCCAATGATGGAATTTGGACTTACGAGACGACATTGGAGGTAACCGGATCGAACTCTGCTAGAATAGAGGCATGGGCTCTCGACGGGGATGCTGTCAGCCCGGTCATGGTCGTTATCGTCCCAGTCACGTCTGAGGACTCGACGAGCTTCATGGACTGGATGCTGGGAAGCGGTCTTCCGTTCCTATTCGCAGCAATCACCATCATGGTGATTTGGGGCATGTTCTACTCTGCCAATCGTCGTAGGATGCTCCAGGACGACCTCGACATGATAGAGTCGTGGTCCGCATTCGACTCAAAGGAACTGGATGACAGCCCCGAAACAGATGATCAGGACCAATCTTGAATGGCGGAGAGCCATTAATTTTCTATTTTGGTCCCCAAGGAGTAACTTGACGCGTCAGCCCCAATCTGTGCGTGAATAGGAATCTCAGGTTCAGCAGACCATCTCCCCACGTGTTAATCTCAGCCTCGCCTACCCTAGGCCGGTACGGAACGCTGACCTCAGCGGTCTTTTTCTTGCCAAGGTATCTGCGAGCCCTGATTTTGAACTCCTGTGACAGGGGCATTCCGTCATGCTTTGGGCGAACCCGCTCGTCCTCGAAAATCGACTTGCGAAATACCCACATGCCACTCTGGGAGTCGTGCACTCCATACCAGTACAGGACAGTCGCAGTAGTCGAAAGAACCCAGTTTCCAAAGCCGTGCAGTCCGGGCATTGCGCCCTCCTCGGCCCTACGTAGCCTGTCGCAGGTTATCCACTCCAGGTCTTCTTCCAGTAGCTTCCTCACCAGATTGGGAACCTCCTCCCCAGGGTACGTGCAATCGGCATCCATCGTGACTATCACATCACCCGGTGCCATGGCGAAACCGGTCTTGTATGCCCTTCCGTATCCCTTCCGTGGCTCAATGTAGACAGTCGCCCCCTCGCCCTCAGCAAGCTCCCTCGTCCGATCAGTGGAGTTTCCGTCCACTATCAGGAAGTCGATTTTCTCGCACCAGCCGTCATTGGGGACCGAACGAATCGTATCCACTATGGCCTCCTCCTCGTTCCTTGTTGGTATCACGACTGTTACGTGCACGGGTAGGGTTTCGGACATTCTATCAGAACGCCCACCCGTTAACACGTTTTGAACAATGCGAATCCCTGCCCTGTGTACGCGCTCTTGAAATGCAGTCGCTGAGCCCGGAATATCGAAAACCATGCACATAGCCATGCTGTCAGCCGAATTTCCACCCAGGTGGGGGGGAATGGGGTCAACCGTTTTCCACTTGTCAGCATCACTTGTCGAGAGGGGTCACAGGGTAACTGTCATCACTAGGTCAGGAGGGGGCGACCCTCCTCCTCAGCAAGGTGTGAACGTAATCACGGTCGGTTGGGCCAAGATTCCAATGGAATTCACCCGATCATACGGGAGGAGCGCACTGAGGGAATTGGAGAAACTGAATGATAGCGATCCAGTGGATGTTGTCCACCTGCATTGTCCGATGATTTCGTGGTCCGAGTCACAGTTTCGAAGGTGCACCGAGAATGTCGCTCCAGTGGTGTCCTCATTGCATGGCTCATGGCTCGGTGAGCGTGATGGGCTCATCGCAGCTAACAAGGCGAGAGAGGCCGCAGTCTGGGCCAACCCAAATGACCTCGCTATACTCCTAACCGCAGGACGTTATGCCAGGTTTGAGAGAGCCGCTATCCATGAGTCTAGTATCTGTGTGGCGAACTCACAAGCCACCAAGGCCGACTTCGAAGAAAGGTACGGCCCGCCGGAGTCATGGAGCTGCGAGGTTATCCACTGGGGGGTAGACACAAGCATGTTCCACCCCCTAGACAGAGACGCCTCGGATCAATTAGCTGAATACAACGAGAACAGAAGCAGATACGGTGTTAGTGAGGACGGCTCTAAGCTGATTCTCGCAGTAGGGAGACTTGCAGCGAGGAAGGGTTTCGGTACGCTACTGAGGGGCTTTGCAAAGTTACAGGAAAAGGCCCCCGAGTCAAGTCTGGTAATCGTGGGAAGGGGACACCTCAGGAGAAGACTGCGGAGGCAGGCCGCGAGACTTGGCATAGGCGACAAGGTAACCATAGAGCCGGGTATGCCGTTCGAGAGGCTCGCATCGCTGTTCAGATCTGCAGACTTAGTTGTCTACCCATCATTCTACGAGGGCCAAGGATTGATCCCACTGGAAGCAATGTCCTCGGGAACACCCGTGGTCACAGTCGATGACGGACCACTCCCAGAAATGGTCGACACGACCGTGGGCGCGCTCTTCTCCATGGGGGACATAGACTCAATGTCAGATTCCATGGAATCGGAGTTGCGTGACGACGTTGCACGCAGGAAGAAGGGGGCATTGGGTCGCGAGAGGGTGATGGCTTCATTCACCTATGAGGGCAATGCAGAATCATTCGAGGGCGTGTATTCTCGTGCCATTTCCTGAATTATCATGAGAAAATCCCCGGATCAGGAATAATTCCGCCGGCGAACCATTGATGGGTCGGAGCCACCTCGCACACACAGAGGGGCATGTCGCAGAAAGCCGGATTCAGTGGCGTGAGTTCAAGCACGCTGGCCAACATTTCGATCATCTTGCTCGTAGGGGTCCTCGCTATCGTTCACCTGAAGGCAGTGATACAGCCACTTGTTGTCGCCACTCTGATATTTTTCCTGATAAGGCCTCCAGCACAATGGCTTGAAGAGCGAATCGGAGGGCATCCACTGGTTGCATACGGCGTCTTGGTTTCTATGGTAATGGGATTCTTGTTCTTCGCTTCGAACTCGATGTACGAGAATATGCAGAACTTCACTAATGAGGCACCCGAGTTGGAACAGTCCCTCCAGTTGAAGATTGCATGGCTTGAGGACCTCTCCATCTTCGGATACCACATGGACACCTCTGCCCTGACAGGCTTGATTACCATTGAGACAGTGAACTCATACGCTGCGGGCTTCGTTGGAACTCTGGCTGGTTTCACTACAAGTTTCGTAACCGTCCTCATCTTCCTGCTATTCATCATACTGGAGGCCGAGACGCTGCCAAAGAGGATCAAGGCGGCATATCCCGATGATGTAGATAGGATAATGTCAGTAGCTGCTGGTTCCGGCGAGGGAATCAACACTTATGTCGTCACTAGGGCAACAGTAGCCTTTGGTCAAGCAATTGTCGCTGCAATTGTCCTCTCAGCAATGGACATCCCATTCGTGTTCCTTTGGGCGTCAATCACATTCTTGATGGATTTCATACCATATGTCGGGGCACTGTTGTCAATCATTCCACCAATCCTTCTAGGGCTCATCGTTTTGCCATCAACAACATCCCTCCTTTTGATAGCCCTCCTAGTGGCCAACCAGCAGGTCTGGGGTGGGATAATCGAGCCACAACTTGCAGGGCAAAGGCTCGATATGTCGCCAATCGTCCTCCTCCTGCTCGTTGCTTTCTGGGGATGGGCATGGGGAATTATGGGAATGGTTCTAGGGGTCCCTCTAGCTGTAATCATGAAGATAGGTCTGGAGAGTGACGAAAGGACTCGCCCAATTGCCATGATGCTATCGCGTGATCCGTCATTGGATCAGTGAAGTCCTGTCAATCTTCAAGGAACACAGCCAGAACCCCATCAGCAGAGATGCGGACCACATCTCCCGTACCTTCGTTGCTAAGGCCTCTCGTAGAAAAATCAAGAGACTCATCTATGATTTCCCACTTAGAACCACTGATACTAACTCTGTTACATGTTGTCAGTGCAAAAACTGAGAAAATCCTGCCGTCCTCGATTATGACTTCCATGCTACCCATCGATGGGTGGAACCTGTGAGTTACTCCGGACTCATGGTGAAACCTCACCATACTCCCTCCGGGTGATTCGGCCATTGATCCGATAGCTCCAAGCTGATGGCCAAATGACCCTCCCTCGACCCCAAGAACGTCTATTTCTTCGAACCCCCTTTCGATAACAAACCCGAGTGCTTTCGAAAGGTCACTACTGTCAGCATCAGATATCTCTCTAATCGAACCATCCCAGTAATCAGTGTCAACTGAGTCCATGTCTCCAATCACCTCATGTACCTCGTATCCAGCATCCCTGGCCTTGTCCGCCCCGCCATCCACCCCGAAGAGCGGAAAGCCCCCAATCCCCACTCTTTCGATGACTTTGGTACTGGGGGCATCCCCATTGCACCAGAGCACCACTCTCATTCAATCACCGTTTACGGGCAGTAATTTTCCCGTCGACAACAAGGTCGACGTCCTCTAGCTCGACCGATGGCTTACTCATCACTCCTCTGAGCTGGAAGCCGACAGATGCCGTCCCTCCTAGTGCGCTATTATCCCCGATTGCGATGTAGGCAGAGCCCCTGACAACCTGGTCCTCAAGCTGATTGCCCGATATGTGCGATCTCGGATTCATGCCGAATCCGAATTCAGCTATGGTGCCCACCCGCTCAATGAGGGAAGTCCTCACTCGTGATCTCGCTTCGTCCATGACCCTCGTGATTTCCTCCGATTCCTCGCCACCTGAAGTGCCAATAACGACACCATCCTCAATCAGAAGGGTCAACGGCTCTTCCAGCATTCGACCCTCCCATGATCCATCAATCACAACCTTTCCATTCGCGGTACCTTCCTTGGGGAGTACGAAGACCTTTCCTGCGGGAAGGTTCGTAATTTGACCAGGCCGGTTACAGATGCCACTGTCCTCCAAAACCCATCTCGCTCCAGTCCTGAAGCTAAGATCAGTTCCTCCGGGCGTCCTAACAACAACGGAGGTTCTCTTCCTGAGAAGTGGATTCAGTCCAGAGATTTCCTTCTTCATAGCACCATAGTCAGCAGTCATACCTCCCATGGATAGAATTTCTGTCGTGATCCCGGGCATAGAAGCAATTCTCGCATTCTCCCTAGTGGCATTCCTCCTCGCCCTTGTATGGGTCAACGACGTTTTTGTTGCTAGGAGGACGACGTCCTGCTGCCTCATCAGCTCAGCCACAGGGGAAGGCGGCTCCATCCCCTTCTTGTGGGAGGGCGGCATCATCATCAATAGAATTCGGTCAGTGACTTCGGCTGTAGCCTCATAGAGCGCTCTTCCAACTTCTGAGGTCTCTGGATCAGTAACCACCAGAACATGCTCTGAGGGCCTGATTTGCATACAAGTTCTGACTACCGATCTAGCAGCTGTCAGCATCGCCTCCGACAAGTCATCGGATGACTCCCCAGTAATTTCTGGCTCCTCCGGCATAGCCTTCCCCCTCCTCTCGGGGCAGGTCGTTATTCAAGGACACTGCGAATTGTCAAATCTTCTCACCAAGGCAGTCATAGGTGAATATGGACTGCGAAGGCTGATGGAAGGGGTTCGTGCTGTAAGGTTGGTCAGCATTCTCGCTGTAGCGTCGATACTATCTGGAATTTGGATGCTCAATGAGCCAACAGACGATTTCTCGGAAGAAAATAGAACGGCTTCATTGGAACTAGCCGAGGCCTTTTCTGACGATGCAGGGCAACCAGAATCAGGGAGTGAAGGGGAGGACAAGGCAACAGACTCAAGCGACCTACCGAGAAATCTGATTTTCGGAGGGACAGGGGCCCTTGGCTCACTATTGGTCGGCTCGATAATGTTGGAGTTCGTGAAGGTCGCAGTGCTAGTCGCCCTTGTCTCCCCAATGTTGGCTAGAATGAAGGGCAATAGCGAGGACATGCTCACTAGAGGTAGGTTGCTCGGATATTTGGAGGCTAATGCGGGCATTCACTTTTCCGCGCTCAGGGACGCATTGGGACTCGCAAACGGAGTTACATCATATCACCTCAATACCCTAGAGTCAACCGGCCAGATTATTTCGTGGAGGGACGGCAAACTACGCCGTTATGCAGTTTCCACCCTGTCTAGGGAGGAAGTTGGCCGAATTAAGAATCCCATTGCTGGAACTAGGCTAGCCATCCTGGAGGTATTGGCGGACTCAGGTTCTGTGGGTTTGTCGGGCTCAGAGATCAGGAAGAGGATGAAAATCTCAAGACAACTCCTGAGCCACCATCTCTCAGAGCTCAGGGACGGCGAAATAATCGAAGCAGCTTCTCAGAAGAAGAGGCCCAATTGGAGGATTTCGGATAAGGGAATGGGAGCACTAATCGCCTCAAGGGAAGTCTCAAGGAAAGAAGCCGCTGCTTGATTTACCGTTACTTTTGGTGGAAATTGAGAGCTTTCTCCAGTCCTCTTCAAGTACTATGTCGAATCGCCCGGGCACAATGGCACAAGGAACAGTGAAGTGGTTCAATCAGACAAAAGGGTTCGGTTTCATCGAGCAAGAGAGCGGTGACGATCTATTCGTCCACAAGACCCAGGTCGAGGGAACTATCCGAGACGGGGACTCAGTGGAATTCGAGGTTGGCGAGGGTCCAAAGGGACCAAACGCAGTCAACGTCCGAAAGACCGAGTAAGACCGATTTCGTTATTTTCGATGATGAAGCAGCGGTGACGCAAGAACCCAAGTTGCTTAAGTCTGAGATTCTGATGATAACGTCTTGATGGACCAGAACTTGGATCTACAGATCGCCGCCCTGATCTTCCTAGGCGGCACGCAGAGCCTCGTCTCCGGCGATGATCACGGAGGCGTTGAAACAATGAGCGACGATGGAGAGGTAGAGGCAGAACCAGGAAACACCGCCACACCGAATCCGATTACGATTCCGAACACAATATTCCTTCCGTCTTCGATATCGGATTTTCATATGGCTCAGACATGAATCTTTGTCCAACCAATTTACCAGTCTCTTGATATGCGAAACTGCATTCCGCAAACCATGAACACAGGTAAGAAGTCAGCTTTCCTAGTGCTGCTAATGATGCTGAGCTCTGGTTGCATAGGGGCAATTGAAGATGTCATTGATGATACGGTGGAAATATTGGAGGGGGAATACCCCCAGCTAGATCTACCAATCAGAGATAGGACCAATCCCCATCTCCAGAATTACAATCAGTGCACAGAGCTCCTTGACGATTTGAGGTCATCATTGTATGAGGAGATGCTGGTAAATCTAGATCAAGAATCATACTGGCACTGGGCTTCCCCGATCTGGCGCGGTGGAGGAGTCTGGTTGACCGACGACGTCGCAATGATGGATGGATCGCCCGAGGGAGTGCCATACGGTGACACCAACTCCGGAGGAACTGCCGAAAGCGACGCAGGTCGTGAGGGTGAGTTCTCTGGAACCAACAACCAGGAGTCAGGGGTTGACGAAGCCGACTTCCTGAAGACCGACGGCTACCACATCTACATGCTAAACGGAAACCAACTCGTAATCATGGGAGTCCCAGAATTCGGAAACCTTACACTAGAATCGAACATCTCCATAGAAGGATACCCAATACAGATGATGCTGGAGGGAGACCGACTGGTCATAGTTTCTGCAATAAACTACTGGCAGTTGCCAGAGGACAGCCCCCTGAGGCCACTCATGTCCCAGGAGGTCACAGTAAACTACGGAGATGGTGAGGAATCCTATACCTACATACAGGTCCAGAGCCTTGTCAAGTACACTGTAGTTGACATTAGCGACAGAGAAGCACCCTTGATAGACAGGGAGATCTATATCGAGGGCAATTACCACACTGCTAGGCTTGTGGACGGCACAGTGCGCTCAGTCACACACCTATCGACGTACATCGAGGGGCTCAGGCACTGGGTTTCACTCCCTGATGGTTATTGGAGCGAGGAAGACCTTGACAAGAGGATGGACATGTGGAACCAGAGCATGCTAGAAACGATAGCCCACAACTCCGAAACCATCTCCGATCTTACTCTGGATGATTTCTCCCCACACATGTACGAGATGACGTCCAGTGGTATCTTCGAGTTCCCAATAAGCTCGGAGGGATGCTCCGAATTCTCTGCTAGCTCAGACAGCGCGGGAAGGGGCTTTACGACCATAATGACCTTGGATCTTTTCGGCCAGGATGTCGAGATGGAAGTTGACCACATAACCTCATCATGGTCACATGTCTATGCTTCACAGGACACCCTAGTGCTCGCAGAGCCGGCAAACGACTGGTGGTGGTTCTGGAGGAACACCGGCTGGGACGACGCGACGAACATCCACTCCTTCGACATCAGCGAGCCAGGGGCAACAACCTATGTCGCCTCCGGAAGGGTGGACGGCACCGTCCAAGACCAATTCTCCATCTCAGAGTACAATGGGGTTATCCGAGTCGCAACCACCGAGGACGCTTGGGGGAGATGGTGGCTAGACGGGACGGAGAATTGGACTGGGCCAACTAACAATGTGTTCACACTTGATGTATCTCAATGTATGATTCCAGAGGGGTGCGATGAAGATTATGGTGCGATTCTGCAACAGATAGGACATGTTGGAGACATAGCCGAAGGAGAGCGCATATGGAGTGCGCGCTTCGTTGGAGAAAGAGCGTATCTTGTTACATTCCAGAATATCGATCCACTTTGGGTAATAGACCTCACAGATCCCACTGATCCAACAGTCCTGGGCGAGTTGGAGGTACCAGGGGTATCCACCTACATCCATCCAGTCGATGAGGAAACACTTCTCACAATAGGAATAGGGCCCGGAGAAGACGGACTAGGACTCGATTGGTCAGTAACGCAAGTTTCTCTGTTCGACGTCAGTGATCCAACCAATCCGACCCTATCAGACGTAATGCCACTAAGTCCTGCTTACGACAGTGAAGGGTGTGAGTCTTCGGGATGCGGTTGGTCATGGTCATACTCAGAGGCGACCTACGAGCACAAGGCATTCACCTACTGGGCCCCCGAGGGACTCCTAGCAGTCCCCCTGTCCACATACAGGTACACCTACGATGAGATCGAATTGGAAGGCAGAGTATACCACTACTCGGGATACGAGTTCGTATCCACCCTAGAGCTGATAGATGTGGACATAGAGAATGGTACACTTAGCAATCATGGTATGGTGAACCATTCCTCATTCTACAACGAAGATGGCTTGTCGGGATGGTGGTCAGGATCATCTAGTATCAGGAGGTCTATCTTCATGGGGGACTTCATCTATGCATTCTCGACTGCTGGGGCAACTGTGCACAGGACAGAGGATATGCACCCTGTCACACACATCGAGCTCCCTGGGTACGAATCACCTGAAGCCTATTACTACGTGGAGGAAGAGTCCGCAACCGTGGACTCAGAATCTTCATCCGAGGAAACGGAAACCCATCCATGTAACGAACCTGAAGCAGAGGGCTGTGAGGATTAGTACTATCCGAATCTAAGAGCTCTACCTGCTGAGCCGGGTGAAGCCACAGGCACTCCACGGAGTGCTCCACCAGCCACCCTCTTGTGTACGACTTTACCATCGACTATGGTATACATAGGCCAACCTGTCAACTCCATCTCGTTGTACGGTGTCCAGCCCACTCTGGTCCAGGTATCCGCATCAGTGATGGTCCGACGAGTATGTAAATCGACAAGAGTCAAATCACCGTCATACCCCTCGATCAGAGAACCCTTGTTTTTCATACCGTAGACCTTAGCAGGACCTTCGCACATCCATCGCACTACGTCTGTGACGTCGCACTTCCCATTCATCGCGTGAGTTAGCATTAGGGGGAGTGAGGTTTCAACCCCGGGCATCCCTGCCGGGGCATTAGGAAATCCTAGAGACTTAGATTCCAATGTGTGTGGCGCGTGGTCAGTGACTACACAATCGATGGTCCCGTCCTTCAGTCTCTTCCACAGTGTTTCTTTGTCCTCCGTGTAGCGAATTGGGGGATTCATCAGAACTCGAACCCCTAGCTCTTCGACATCATCTTGATCGAAAGTAAGATGCTGAGCACAAACTTCGGTTGTGATTAGATCCCCCTTGTTCTTCGACAACCAGTCCGCTTCCTTTGCGCTTGTCATGTGAACGATGTGTAGGCGATGATCATGATCCCTTGCAAGAGCTGCTGCCCTCTTTGTTGCTATGAAAGCGCACTCCACGTCCCTGCATTCCGCGTGGGATGCAATGTCAGTTCGATGATCAAACTCTGATATGCGTTGTTGTAAGCGAATCTCGTCCTCTGCATGAGTAGCAATAATTCCTCCCGTGTTAGCGAAAATTTCCTCAAGGTGCTCTTGCTCATGGACGAGCAAATCTCCTGTGCTACTTCCCATGAATATCTTGATTCCACAAACGCCATCCATGCCTTCCACGCTTTGCAAATCACTGACATTGTTCTTGGTCGCGCCAATGAAAAAACCATGATGGGTCACCGCTTTTCTCCCAGCAAGTGCTATTTTATTCTCAAGCGTCAATCTATCCGTTGCATTGGGGACGTTGTTCGGCATGTCAAGAAAGGCAGTCACCCCTCCTGCAGCAGCAGCCCGGCTCCCACTCTCAAGATCCTCCTTCTCCGGTTGCCCTGGCTCTCTGAAGTGAACATGAGGGTCAATAGCACCAGGAAGTAGGTGCAGGCCTTCTCCATCAATCACAGTCTCTCTGGAAACCGGCTCTAGGCCTCCTCCAGGACAAATCTCCGAAATGACCCCACCAGCAACTCGAAGGTCGCCAACAACCTCCCGACCATCGAGAATCATTGTCGATCCACGAATCAGTAGGTTGCCGGACACCATGCCACCAACCCTCCGGGGGAATGGGCGACTCATCACCATTCTGATTGAAACAGACAAGAAGGCGTGAATGTGGTTGCGTTCATATATTCCCGTTCCGCCCCGAATGCAACGGGTTGGAGTAGTCAGGTTATCTCGTCGGGCTCATAACCCGGAGATCGGTGGTTCAAATCCACCACCCGTTACCAAAATATCAAACAAAACTGAAAGTGAACAAACGTTGCACTGAGCGACATTTGATGCAATATAGCACTTTCAATAATATCCTGCACCCCTTCGTTTGTTCATATACTGCCGAGAATTAGCAATGGGCATACAAGGTGAGCAGATGAGCGATACAACCGCAAGTGAGAAGGTAGACGAAGAGGAGATAGTGATTGAAGTGGACGAGCCGGGGGCTACAATAGAGGATTTACCAGGAGTAGGTCCAGCGACAGCTGAGAAGCTCAGAGACGCAGGCTTCGACGATCTCCTGGCTATAGCAGTGATGAGCCCATCAGAATTGGGCGAGCAGGCAGAGCTAGGGGAAGCAGTATCAGCCAAGATCATCGCAGGAGCGAAGAAGCTAGCAAACATTGGGGGATTCATTAGTGGAGTAGCCCTTCTTGACAAGAGAAGCCAAGTTCTGAAGCTGACATCCGGAACCTCGGCTTTGGACGAACTCCTCGGAGGGGGTTTCGAGACACAGGCAATTGTTGAGGTGTATGGGGAATTCGGCAGCGGCAAGACCCAAGTGGGTCACCAGCTAGCTGTAAATTGCGTTTTACCGGTCGAGCAAGGTGGAATTGGTGGGGAAGTGTTCTACATAGACACAGAAGACACGTTTAGGCCCGAGAGAATCACTCAGATGGCAGAAGCGGTCGGCATGGACCCCTCCGAAGCCCTAGAGCGTATACATGTGGCCAGGGCATACAACTCAGCCCACCAGATACTTCTGGTAGATGAGATCCAGAGGATGGGTAAGAGTGTAGATGTCAGACTAATAATAGTCGATTCATTGACTAGTCACTTCAGGGCAGAGTACCTTGGAAGAGGGATGTTAGCGGCTAGGCAGCAGAAGTTAAATCGCCACTTGAAGGATCTAAAGAAGCTGGCTGATATCAATAACGCACTAGTGCTCGTGACAAATCAAGTTCATTCCAAGCCAGATGCAATGTGGGGCGACCCCACGAAGCCAATAGGGGGTCACATACTGGCCCACGCCAGCACATTCCGCCTATATCTGAGGAAGTCTAAGGGGGGCCGGAGAATAGCTCGCCTGGTCGACAGTCCAAACCTGCCAGATGGAGAGGCGGTCTTCAACGTGACAACCGAGGGTCTGCGGGACTGATCACCCGCGGGCCCCGTGTCCGATTATCTATGCGAGCTCTTGCATAGCCATGCCAATCTCGTCAATTAGTGGACTTAGGTGGCTTTCACTGAATCCAAGGTTCAGATCTGCCGCCGAGAAAAGCTCGGGCAGTGATTTCGTGTTACCCAGAGTCATGGCATTGGCATAGTCTTCCAGTGCCTTGTCTCTGTCTCTTCGGTGTGTCTGCCATAGTTGTAGAGAACCCAGCTGAGCTATTCCGTATTCGATGTAGTAGAATGGGGCGCCATACAGGTGTCCTTGGACTTGCCAGGAAACATCCCTGAAATTTTCGGACCCAGACCAATCCATCTGGGAACCGAATCTTTCTCGGATTGCGATCCAGGCATCCCTTCTTTCGTCCCTGGAGTGTTGTGGGTTGGCATACACCCAGTGCTGGAATGAGTCGATGGTGGCAATCCAGGGGAGAAGGAAAATCACTCCTTCGAGATGCGCACGCCTAGCTCTGTTTGCATCTCCTCCCTCGTAGAAAATATCCCATTCCGGCTGAGTCAGTAGTTCCATTGACATCGATGCAACTTCCGCGAACTCGATTGGGTAGTCACGCTCATCTATCAATTCAAGGTGTCCACAGTAAAGTGAGTGGAAGGCATGTCCAGCCTCGTGAATCATTGTTTCCAGATCTCCCTGTAGTCCTGCTGCGTTCATGAAAATGAACGGGACCCTGCTCTTCTCCAGGTAGTATTGGTAACCCCCTGGGGCCTTCCCTTTCCTAGTGTCTAGGTCAAGTGTGTCCATCTCCACCAGTTTATCGAACATTGAGCCTAGTACGTCAGACATTCCGTGAAACATCACTGATAGCTTAGAGACCATTTCTTCAACGTCTTCGAAAGGCCTCAATGGTGGCCTGCCCTCTATGTCAGGCCCGACCCCAGTCTTCTCGTTTACATCCCATGGCCTTAGATTCTCAAGATCAAGTGCGGAGACTCGAGACTCATTTATTTCATGCAATAGTGGCATGCAAACCTTCTCTATGGAGTCATGGAATTCCATGCAGTCATCCTTAGAGTAGTCAAATCTGTGCATTGCTCTGAACATGTAGTCAGTGTAGCTCCCGAATCCTGCGTTTACCGCCATTTGGTGACGGATGGAAACCAATTCATCGAATATCTCCGAGAGTCTCTCTGAGTCCATCCCCCTCCTGTCAACCACAGCCTTCCAGGCACTCTCACGGGTATCCCGTTCGTTTGACTCCATGTACCCCCTCATTTGGGGAAGGGTCTTCTCTTCTCCTTCGAACACCACGGTCATTGCACCGTTTATTGTTTGAGCTTCGGTAACAAGTCTGGTCTGTTCCACCCCTAGTGGAATGTTCTCCTTCCGGAAAATCTCAATGTCGTTTCTCATGCCTTTGATCATTAGGTCATATCGAGGAGGAAGGTCGTCTACTGATCGGTGTCCGACTATCCTCTTATTCAGGGAATCTGAAAACTCTGAAAGCTTCGGACGAACATTTTCTACAAATTCCATGAACGAATCACGCTTCTCTTCACTCTCTGTGTCGCAGGTCATTCCGATATACAGGAGCGCACCAGTTTCGGAAATGTGCTCAGCTAGATTGGACGTATCTCCAATCAGGTTTTCTAGACATCCAGAACAACTCAGCTCTCTATTTAGAAGCTCATTCACATAGGGCTCTATGTTGCTCCATTTGCTCGCATCGAAATCATCTGGGACAAAACTTCCGGATTTCATGAACCGCTCTGCGGGAAACTTGGTTTTGATGTTGACCCCGAAATGTACAATTCACATATCCGCCATTGCAGCATGAAGTATGAAAAGAGACTCCATCTCGCCTTTTTCCACTTGCTGCCCTGTATCAATCGCACCAATTCTCTCCAATCCAGAGATTGTTGCTATCGGTCTGGTGGCCAGCAATCTTGCACCTAGGTGCTCTTGGATTCTAGTGGCCTCTTCGTCCGCATCGTTGTATGTGCTACGGGGAATCGTCAAGTCTCCAAGCGACCCCCTCACATCGAAATCTGGCAGGTAAATGATCCAAGCTCTCTTATCGCCACTTGACAATCCCGACCTCTCTATCGCCAGGCTAATCTGGTGGGTGCCAGAAATGATCCTTAGGAACTCAGCGGACACATCCCTGGCAACCATGGAACCCGACACCTCCTTCTTCCTTGTCGAATACCAAACTGTCCAGAGGTGCGATTCACTTCCAGCTGCTTCCTCAGCTAGAATGAACCACCTATCATTCGGCCTCCATTCGTTAACCTTCGACACCACTACTGAAGGGTCTGACACAGCCTCATCGAATTCAATGCACCAAGCAGGGAACCACGGCAGCATATCTCTCCCTCATACTCTCTGTTGACCGTCCGATTGAAGATACTACCGAGAGCGCCTCCTCATTGCACGACTAGCTGTTTGAACCAGATTATCGACAAGTTTCGGACTCCAACCTCTAAGGTCTGCTAGCATTGACTGGTCCCTTTCCGTCAATTCAGCAACATCGGAAGCCTCAGAGACGCCTAGTAGTGAGGTCATTTCTCTGGCCCTGACTCTTCCCACACCCCTCAATGCTACAAGCCCCAGTAGATCTGTCTTGCACCCATATCTGACTCTTCGATGAACCTCGTCAATAGCCTCCACAAGAGTTCTGTGTGCATCTCTCCCCATCAAGGACAGCTCATCATCATCAGCCACAATTTGCCTAGTCGAATAAAGTAACCATTCTGCCAACTCAACACGGCTCCTGAGATCTCCAGGTTGAACTCCCCATTCCGACTCTATTGTGCCAAAGCCATCTTCCTCCATCCAGGACTGAATGACCAGGGCCGCCTTCATTCTCCTATCCTCCTCCATATCAACGGCTTCTGCAAGAAATTCTCTTTCATGTCCATGCAGGGCTGCTTGAACCCTGTCAAAGTCATTTTTCCTAATCCAGAGCGGCATGAAATCCGGAGTACATGATACAAGATGCAGGAGCCCCATGGGTGAGACTTGTCCAGACTCATCCCTTCCAGTTAGGATAGACATTGCTCTTGAAGCGCCGTCTCGCAGTATTCTTCCAGAAAGTGGGTTCAGATACAGTCTAGCAATTCTCTTTCCCAGCGGCGTTGCAGAATAGGTCATCGATGGGGACTCTGCTGAAATTTCTTCCTCGGGGTCAATTACACTGGCCTTTCTAAATCCAAAAATGGCCGGCCCCTTCCTCTTAGACTGGATATTCCTTCGAACTTCAACATGCCTTGTGAGCTCTATTCCAAGAGCATCAGCTGCAGAGTTTGCCCACGAAGGCGCCTCGTCCTCCCAGTCTTCCTCTGAAGGCTCGTCGGGCTGTTCTTCCATCATCCTAGCTGCTACCCTCTCCGACTCCCCCTCCCTGTCAATCATGCCATTTTCTGCCAACCAATCAATAACATCGTCCAGCCTGCTGGTCAAGGCCTCGGAATGCATCTGGGTCGCTAAGAAAGTCATCCCAAAAAAACGTCCTAGAGAGTACCTATCGGAAATCCCTCCTGTTGCAATTATTGAAAGACAGTGACTCAGGAGTGCGGGGTCTTCCACCGCCCTCACTGCCATGGGGCTCGCTAATTTTGAAACCACTTCCTCCGGCCCCCCCCGTAGGTATAAGTCAACAATACGCTCCTCTTCCTGCCTATCTTTCGCGATTATCCAAGCATCTCCGTGCTCGTCGTATTTGGGCCTTCCAGCACGCCCCAGCATCTGCCGGATTTCCATAATGGGGAGCGGCATTGAAGCACTAGCTGCAGTGTTCCATCTTCTGTAATCTCTTACTACAACCCTCCTAGCGGGCAAATTCACTCCTTGTGCTAGAGTGGGAGTTGCAACTATGCAATTCAGTACCCCTCCCTTGAATGCATCCTCAATGGCACTCCTTTGGCTTGAAGTCAGCCCGGCATGATGGAATGCAACTCCGCCCTGCACTGAGTTTGATAGGGACTTCCCGACAGATGATGACTCCTCGCCCCTATTTATTTTCGATGAAATGACTTTCCACTTTGATACCAAATCATGATCATAGGGGCTATTTTCACTATCCAGAGACTTCAGCACATGTTCGGATAAATCCCGTGCCTCCTTCTGGGCCGACGCTCTAGAAGAAACAAATACCAGCAGTTGGCCATTGGAGGAAACCGTATCATCTAGGGCTGCTTGAAGAGACTTCGCCTTCTTCCCAACAAGCCCTCTTTCTGATGGCCACTCGTCTGGTTCGTCACCTTCTATCCTGTGTACCCTAATTTCCAAATTATTCATTACTCCACAATGCAGGGAAACGGGGCGCCACTCGGACTTAACCAAATCAGCATCCAGCCATTTTGCCAGAGACTCAGCATTGCCAACTGTGGCTGAAAGAGCAATAATCTGTGCATCCGGCCTCTCATGTCTGATTCTCGAAAGAATAACCTCCAGAGTTGGCCCCCTGCTCGGGTCATTCAGTAAATGGAATTCATCCGATACTACTACGCCGATCTTTTCCAGGAGCCCCTCATTGGTCCTGAGCATCGAGTCCAATTTCTCGCTTGTGCAGACTATTATGTCCGCATCTGCAACTCCTACATTCTCACTACTTCTATCTCCTATCGCAATTCCCACCTTCAATCCTACAGAATCTGCAATCTCCCGTAATTCACCGACCTTTTCCGATGCTAATGCCTTCAGTGGCACAATGTATAGCCCCCTGCTTCCAGAAAGGTCACCGCTCAGCCGGTGTAGCATAGTTAGGTATGCGACCAATGACTTTCCACTAGCCGTGGGGATAGTTAGCATGAGATTGCCACCATCTAGGGCACTAGGGAGGGCCTCCATTTGCGGTGGAAATAGACTCTCTATTCCCCACTCTTCCTTTAGGAAGTCAACCAATCTTGAATCGAGACCAAGTTCCTCTAGGCCTCGCGCTACCCGTTCCACGCACTCTCTCTAGTTCGGCCGTTCTAAAGGATGCCGAGCATCAAGTCTAATTCCAACGATGATATGCAGGATGGCCTTCCTTTACTGCTACGAAAAGCCCCTCTCCGGTCGCACACACTTTCTCATTGGACAACAACGTCATGCTGACCTCAGCCCTATCTTCTTTGATCTCTTTAATTCGAGCTTGAATCAGCATTTTCTCCCCGTGAGGGGTGGGTCGTCGCAACTTGATACTATAACTCGCTGTGACCGTGCAAGGAGGATTATCCATGTTGTTTACTTCCATCAATGCAATTGCCGCCGCCCAGTTTCCATGGCAGTCCAGTAAGGTGCCAATGATGCCGCCGTTAACCATTCCCGGGAAAGCTTGGTGCTCATCGGATGTAGTGAACTCCATTTCCAAACCGTTTTCTGTTCTGAATGATCGTATTTGTAGTCCTTGGGGGTTGGAAGGGCCACATCCGAAGCATATGCTGCTTGGCGCAAACTCCTCTTGGACCGAGGCCCCTTCCCATTTGCTCATGAGCACCCGAGGGGCCTTGGGGAATTGAATAATTCCCAATTTTCCCACAAGGTACCCTATTTATGTCGGACCGACTGGGCAGGGCGTTGTCCGAACCACATAACGCCTCATCTGACAAGACTCCTAAGCCAAGGCCCGAGTCCCTCACTCCTCGGTCCAAGAGGAGGAGATTCACTCCACTGAAGGTAGCAAACCAGATACCCAAGAGGAGGAGGAAGGAGATAGAGAGGGCATTAGAGGGCAGTGCAGGCACTCCCAAGAAATGGTCCAGACAGAGCGGCCCGAAGAATCATAATTTCATGAGGAAGAGAATCTCTCCTGGCTCTATCAGGAGGATAGAGTTCGACCTCCTCTCAGTAGAAATCGGTGAATCGTGGCCAACTCCAGTCACAGTGATCCATGGCTCAAGGCCAGGGCCGGTCGTGACTCTCCTAGGGGCAGTCCACGGGAATGAACTGGTTGGTCCACTTGCACTAACTTACTTGACAGGGCCAAATTTCGTCGGACCTGGGAAACCAATAGATCCAGAAGTAATGTCTGGCACCCTCAGAATTGTTCCTGTAGTGAATATGCCGGGATACCGTAGACAAAGCCGCTACATGCCAGATGGGAGGGACCTGAACAGAGCTTTCCCGGGTAAGCCAGAGAGCAATACGACATTCAGGGTAGCTCACAAGATTTGGAATGAGGTCATCGTCGGTAGCGATTACGTCATTGACTTGCACACTGCCGCATTCGGCAGAACAAACATGCCTCAAATTAGGGCCAATCTGGCCCATGCGTCTAGTAATAAAATCGCAAGGTCATTCGGAATAGAGGCAATACTGGATAACGTCGGCCCCAAGGGGTCACTCAGGAGGCTGACAAACGAATCAGATATTGCCTGCATCACATTTGAGGGGGGCGGGCCTAATGAGTCAGATCCCGAGTCCGTGCAGATTTCCATCTATGGGATACTGAATGTCCTACGTGGACTAAGGATGATACCGGGTCACCCTAGTAGGCCAAGATTCCGTATTCTGGCCTCCGGTTCAGTGTGGATCAGGTCCGATCAAGGCGGACTCCTCGATGTTCTGGCCCCTGCTGGAAGTTTCGTCGACGAGGGAGAGGTTGTCGCAACCGTGACGAATCCAGAAAGGCCCTCAGAAACTCACGAGGTCACTTCACCAAATAAAGGGCTGATCATTTGTTCTGCCACGCATCCTTTCGTAACTGCTGGTACACCCGTTGGGCACATATTGCCTGTTTCAAAGGGGGTCAAGACAATCCGGAAGAGGCTGGACGAAGATGATTGCCTCGTAATAACGGGATCCGACGGAGACCCTCCTTGGCGCGAAGATGACGATGTTGAGGACATCACGGTAGATGGAGAGTGGTCGGGCGGTTCAGTCGATGCAGAGTGGGGTGTCAACGACCCAGTGGGCGTTGAAGAGGAAGCAGCTGAGGCCGACCCTTGACTAGTCAAACTTGGGGGCCTTTGGAAGTCCGGTATCCTCGTCTATCTCCGTGGGCGAATAAGCCGATTGCGGCTGGCTTCCCCCTGATAACATGCTTGAGACATCTGGGGCACTAGGTAGTGCGTAGCTCTGATGCTCAACTCCGACGTTGTTAACCTCGGGATTGATGTCATAGAACTCGTAAGCTTCTTTCAATTGCCTCTTGTACGAGATTCTAGAACCTATGAGGAGTGCTCCCCCAATCAGGCAAATCACACCCAGCAGGGACACAACTGCACCTGCCGGACTCAGTATGAATCCCAGAATTTTCTCACCCACACTGAGTGGGGGCTCCCAAACCACCATGTCCAAGTTCCAGACCAATTCAGTGACCTCGCCACTGTCTACCATCAATGCAGTCACTTGCTGTGGGCTACTGCCCTCTGAACACAGCTGTATTGCAAGATTGCTATCCGGAGAGTCGCAATCTATCGAAGGAATGGATATCTTCAATCCACCATCGCTGATGTTCTCCGTAAGGGTGTAGTCTCCGAACTTCCACGAAACACTGGCTTCTATCTGATTCGGCACGGAACCGATCGAGAGGACCAAACTGTCGTTCACCGACTCCCATCTGAAAACCTCCGAGATTCCAGGCGTCGTTGAAACCAACTGCATCCTGTCTAGCCCGTCATCGACCACTCCGCTGCAGTCATCGTCCCATCCATTCCAGGTTTCAACCCCATTCGGATTGATAGTCTCAACCAAATCCTCACAGTCCTCGAAGTCCCTGAAACCATCGCCATCGTTGTCGAAATTATACTTCAGTGGGTCTGACATCGTCGACAGGACCTCCTCGCCGTCAGTTAGTCCATCATCGTCGGTATCAGGGTCATTTGGGTCTGTTGTGAAGTTGTGATACTCGTCGTAGTCCAATAGTCCGTCCTCGTCCTCGTCCGTGTCATAGAAGTCCTCATCGATGCTCAAATCGCAATCGTTGTCCTTGCCATCCAGAGATTCTGGCAAGTAGGGGGACATTTCGGAGTCATCGTCGTCGCAGTCATCAAACCAGTAAACGCCATCACTGTCACTGTCGGGGTCATACACTAGTGGGTCAGACATTGAGTCCATCAATTCATATCCATCCGGTAGTCCATCCCCATCAGTGTCGCCGTTGTATGGATTGGTGGACAAGTTGTGATACTCCTCGAAGTCACTAAGCAGATCTCCATCAGTATCCACTGAGTCAAACCCATCATCCATTTCTTCGTCACAGTCATTGTCGATTCCATCCAGAATCTCAGGCAGACCGGGGGACCTGAACTCATCCTCGTCATCACAATCCAAGAACCAATGCCAACCGTCGGAATCTTCGTCTGGATCAGCCCAGTTCGGATCCGAACCATGA
>PBSO01000035.1 GCA_002726275.1 Methanobacteriota archaeon
AGTTTGAAGAAAAATACCCATTCAAGATGTCATGGAACAGCAATGACGGAGGGGCGAGTTGGACTTATTTCCTAGCCCCAAGAGTCACTAACGACTGATTCCGACGATGCGCTGCGTTGAAGGCGGATGTGCCGACGGCAGTATGTGAGTCGCTCTGTCTGTGTCATCGTACCCAGCATTGGAAATGCGAAGGAGCTGGGGGTGACCCTAGATGGACTTCTATCACAGACGTATCCCAATCTGGAAGTTGTGGTAGTCGGTCCAGATGGCGATTCTGGGAGAGAGGCCTCCGAATCGCGTGGAATAAGGTACATTGACGATCTTGGTTCGAAGACTCGCGCAGACGCATGCAACATAGCGATCAACGAGACCGATTCAGAAATAGTACTCTTCACGGATGACGATGTAATTGTTCCGGAGGACTGGGCATCCAATCTAGTTAGGTGGTTCGACAGGGATGATGTGGGAGGCGTAGGAGGGCCTAATTTCGCACCTGTTGAGGAGTCGACACTATGGCAGAGAGTCATCGATGTAGCATTCAGCAGCACGATTTTCACATCGGGGACAAACTATGGGAAGTTGGGCAAGAGCGAGCTACAGGAAGCTTCTCAATTACCAGGGGTGAACTCTGGATATCGTCGGAGCATCCTGGTTGAGGTCGGCGGATTCGACAAGGGCGCAATCGGTGCAGAAGACGTCATGCTGGACTATCGGATAACATCCTCGGGACACAAACTCTGGACCGATAGGGAAGCGGTTATTTGGCACCGCAGGAGAGACTTGTCCAGCGTCAAGAAACAGATCAGGAACTATGGGATGGTGAGAGCTCTTGCTAGTTCTAGATACCCGGAGCTTGGCGTATTTACGCATAGAATGGTAGCAGCATTCCCGCCGCTTGTCATTTCCGCCTTCGCGTTCTTCTTCTGGGGACTTGCGAATGGCGGAATGGCATGGCCAGAATTCTGGGACATTAGATTGTCGACTGTTCCAATGGGGTGGCCAAGGGCAGGCGTACACATCCTCCCCTCGTTGATGTTCGTGTACAACTTGATTGCATGGTACGGCTCAACCAAGGGAGATTCGCCCAGCAAAAATACCTGGACCATTTTCTTGTCCTCGATAGTGACATTCACACTCCACTGGAACTACGGAATGGGATTCCTAAAGGGGAAGTGGAGGGTTATTAGTGGCAAACCCGGATTGCAGATAGATGATCGAAATAGATGAATGGCGGACTACCTACGAGGGACCATGGTGGAGCCCTCTGCCCACCATGTCTTCTGACGCGGCCTCCAGAATATTGAGCTGAAAATACCAATGAACAGTCCGCCCAAGATAAGATTGAGCCAACCCTCGTTAATGTATCCAGGACTGGCATTGAAGTACGCCCATGTGAAGGAGGGGATTATTCCGAGAGCCAGAGATATCGCTATCTCTTCAATTACCAGTGACTTCCTATTTGGCTGACTGATTGGAAGCCTTGGGGCCAGCGGACTTGGGTCGTTTTCCCTTCTAACCAAACGGACAGACGCTGGACTGGGGGAGTTCACGTTGATGAAAACGGACTTTGGCTTGCCATTGAACCACCCCCTGCATGCCAGTACGGTCCAATCTTCCTCCACCCAAGGGCGACCATCACAAATCTTCCCCCAATAGCTGCCCCTAATCCTGTCTGCCAATTCTTCGATGTTTCCATTTTGTCCAGTTATGGCCCCTCTTTCAAGGGCGAGTTGCCATTCTGATTCTGATGCCAACATTGAATGCCCCTCCTCAATTTCCTTGTCAGCGAGTTCACGACTGACCATTTCTCGTGATATCTGGAATCTGTAGCCAATCCTGGACTCATGCCTGGGCTGTGGGCCACCGGACAAGAGGGCCCTGTTGTCGGAGCCCACATAGGTGGATCCCGGATCGACCCATACCCACTCTATTTCAGACAAGGGATCACCCTTCAACCAATTCTCCTGTCTGAATGGACCACTGGGATGCGTACACATTGTCATTGGAGAGTAATTCTTTGTGATTACCCCTCTCGACTATTGCCCCATCGACCATAGCCACTATCTCATCTGCATTTCTAATGGTTGCTAGACGGTGGGCGACAGCGATTGTGATCCTCTTCTTACTGCCGTTTGAGCCCCCGAATAAGGACTGCTGAATCCTCTTCTCGGTTTCAGCATCCAAGGCGGCACTGGCTTCGTCCAGGATTAGCAAGTCGGGGTCGTTAAGGAGAGCCCTGGCAAGACTCACCCTAGCCCTCTGTCCACCAGATAGCATCACACCACGGTCCCCGACCATGGTGTCCATTCCATCTGGCAGCTCCGATACGAAGTCACTGGCCCCTGCCAAATCTAGTGCACGATTTATCTCATCTTCACTGGCATCTCTGGCATAAGCAACATTCTCACGAATAGTTCCGTAGAATAGAAAGGGGTCTTGCGAGACAAAACCCACTCTGGCTCTGACTGACGAAATCGAATAATCGTTGATATCGACCTCATTGATCAATATCCTGCCTTGCTGTGGCTCGTAGAATCTCTCAATGAGTTTCAGTATCGTGCTCTTGCCGGCACCGGTGTGGCCCATTACCCCGAGGAAGTCTCCCGATATCGCGTTGAAGGATATTCCATTTAGCACGTTTGACTCAGATGTTGGATAGGCAAATGACACGTTGTCGAATGAGATGGACTTTATTGGCCCGTCCAGAGAAATTGCATCTTCTCTGTCAAAAATGGAGGGTTCCAGATCGATGATCGCGAAGACCCTCTTCGAGGCTGCCTCGCCTTTCTGAAGCTGGTTTAGGAGCATCCCCAGGATGAACATCGGCATTGTCATACGAGTCGAAATAAGGAGGAAGGTTACGAATTGGCCAATCGTTATTTCTCCTGATTGCAAAACCCAGCCACCTGCTGAAACGAGGAGTCCGAATGAGACTCCAGCTACTACGTAAATCCCCGGAATGAACCTGTTCCTCAGACTGGCGGCATGTATTGCCTGATCCCTGTAATCGCCACTCTGCCTTTCTATCCTAGAACCCTCGAAGCCTGTGGCATTGTAAGCCTGTACCACTGTGATTCCCGAAAGTACGTTTTCTAGAATAGCGACGATCCCCCCTGTACTCTCCCTCTGCTTCCGGTACCTTCTCTGAACTCTAGTCGAGAACCAAACTACCATTGGAACAATTAGGACCAAGGGGGCGAAGAGGATTAACGCCAATGTTGGAGCCATCCAGAACATTATTCCGAAAGCGGTGCTGAATGTCATCACGATTCTAATCATACTAGTGCTCGCATCTGAGATGATATCCTCTAACTGAGCTACATCCGCGGAAAGTACGGACATTAGATTCCCCGTTTGCCTCGTCTCGAAATATGACGCCTCCATGGCCATCAGGGAATTTGTAGCATCCATTCTGATGTCATGCTGGGCCTTGTATGCCGTTGACTGCCAGAGTTGGTTGCTTAGTCCTTGGAAAATGGCGAGGAACGTGAAACAAGTCATAATGAGGAGTCCGAAGCCAAGCTCAACTGAGTTTACGACTCCTATTGATGGAATCAGGTCCGAAGTCACGATAGCCTCGACCCTTGAGTCTGTGAACGTGTCGTCCCTGTAGTAGTCGGCTGCCATGCCTATCGCTATGAATGGTATCAAATCGAAGGCCCTAGCAGCTCCATTGGCTGCTATTCCCCCAAGGGCCCTCCTCCAGTATCTCTTGACATAGGGAAAGATTCTCCAAATCTTTCGGCCAACTAATTGCTTCTCGTCCGAGATATCAGAGTCATCCTTGCTGATGGCAATTACAGGTCCTTCATTTTCAGAAGCCTCCTCCCCTCCTGAAAGTTCCCTAGGGAGGTTGATGCCCATGGGCAGAGGGGGGAGACTGGCGCGTTTAATGCTTCACTGGAAATTTTCCAGTATGGTGCGCCCGCCGGGATTTGAACCCGGGACAAGAGGTTGGAAACCTCTTGTGATAACCCCTTCACTACAGGCGCGATGGCTTTGCGAGCGCAGGGCCTCTCTAAACCGATTCGGTTTGGAGGGGTCGCTATCTCTCGCCTTGAAAAGAGATGTGTGCTTCGGAGCGTTATGCTTGCGAGGCAGAGGCTTGGAATCGTGATGATGATTGTATTCATGCCGGCAAATGGGCCTTTCTGGAGGATGGCAATTGACGCACTCGATATCGGCATGGAATTCAGTGACTCTGCATTCTTCGCCTATTCGATTCTCCTTTTCATCATTGGAGGGATTCTTACTTTCACACCCAAAACAAAATTTGGATGATTCAGTGATATATTTCGTTAGGCCAGTTCTCGTGCACATTGAGCATAAGGGACGTAACCTCTTCCTCCTCCCACCCCAATTCAAGCAAATACGAGCAGAGTTGTTGAGTCCTCTTTGGCACGGTTTTGGGTCCGAGGACTGCACCGGGCCTATTTGGATCGTCTAGGAAGTCAGTTTCCATCCCCCACATAGAATCCGAGTGAGGGAGGGTTTCCACTATTCCCTCTATGCTGCCATTCCCCATATTCACCGTAGACGAGAGTTGGCTCGTGTGCTCTCGACTAATATTTGGGGGCGAGAAATGCCTGACTGCACTTGATCTTGGAAGTCCTGACGAGTCACAAAGCTTGGAGAGTTCCTTGCATGTTTCCGCCCCTCTGTCCTCGACATGGAGTTGTATTGGGACTTTTTCTCCAGCGGCCATGGACATTATCTCCAATAGAGTCTCATTTGCCGAATTCCACCTCTCTGAATCTACTGGGTAATGCGGGCGGCCCACTTCGCCCAAGCAAACAGCGTCTCCAGATTCGATAAAATCCAAGGCAAGTCCGACAGCCTCGATGTGCAACTCAGTCGATTTCTCCACCCCTATCTCGTTCGATTGGATGTCCCAAACCACTGGATGTGGGCCCAGAGTTACATCTACATCGATTCCCACACGAGTCCTCACTTTCTCAGCCATTGAGATAGTTTCTGAGTAGGCCGATTTGTACCCCTCAGAATCCAATGGCAGAGAGTCTGAAAATCCTGGCTTGTGGACCAGCATTATCGATGTGCCGCCACATTGGGCAAATTCGCGAGCTGCATCTAGGAACCTATTTCTTGGATCCAAATGCATATGCTGATCCATTATTGGGCCAGTCCAGATGCCGCCTTCCAGCATTTTCTCACGCCAATGCTCCCTCGTCCTCTAATTGGCCAGCCCAGTGGCGTACAGCCATCTCAGCTATTCTCCTTGATGATTGGCCGATTACGACTCCTCGGCCATTATTGTACAATATTATGGTCGCCCGGTGAAGAGTGGCTTCGATCCTCAAGGCCCCGATCCGCTCATCCATCGAAATATCATCGAACCTCCTGGACGCGATGTCGTCGATAACCGCCTTGCCTAATGAGAAACTAACTAGCATCTCACCTGTTTCCATAGAAAGGCCGTCGATTGTCTGTCCGAGTGTGAGTAATAGCTCCTGAACTGCTAGCTCTGCTACTTCCGCTCTTGCAAGGCCATGGACGAGGATCGCTCCACTTGGCTCTATGACGTAGGTAGCCCTTGGCTTCTCGTGAGAAATTACCACGTAGTCACCACTCCTTGAACCGCCCGTCAGTGAGACTGCCTCACTATGAACAACGGGTATTGAAGGCGTAAACCTGAATGTCTGAGTCTCTGTGACAAAGGAGGGCGAGGAGGTCATTCCTGAGACCCCCACACAATGCTCTCAGGGACGGGCCAACCAGATAATGCAGTCGCAATCGAGGGGAGTCTTGCTTGGTGAACGGGTACCATCAGAGTAGCCTCCTGTGCTTTCTCGTCATCAACCCTACTATTCCTCAAGTCGGCCAGAGCGCCTCTAATCCTAGAGGCGAATCGTGCGTCTCTCTCCCCGTACAGTTCCCATCCAAGGGACCCTTCTTCTTCCAACCACCATGCTGCACACGCCGCTGCAGCTGCACCTAGGTCGACTCCGACCTCATCGTCTGGAAGGATCTTGGGAATGGCTGATGATGAATTCCTAGACCACCTTCTACCAAGAGTGAGCGTGGACAGCAAAGTTACAACATTGACTTGCTTTTCGGCACTGCGTTCTAGCCAGTCTGACCATTTGGCATCATCTAGGTCGGGCTCTATAGGGAAGACTGGGAGTCCACCTCGAGAATTCTCAGCGTGTAGCATGAGTCTGATCTGTTCTGGATCTGGAATCTTCGGGCCTTCGATATCTAGTCCCTCCAATTCCCTGACTAATCTTCCGAGAGTTGTCCCCGAGGCCATCGCAGCCTCATTGTGGACGCCGGGGCTATTTCTGTCCAGTTTCTCTTCTTCCTTCATAGAAGAAATATCGTTATGACTCAATAGGAATGCTACTCCGTCCCATATTCTCCTGGACCTAAGGCCGGGAGGCATCCTAACACAAGGAAGGTGGGGCCACAACACTATCTTCCCTCCGTCCGGATCGTCGAGAATCTTCTCCCTCCATCCGAGTTCCGGCACTTCCATGGGGGTGCGAGGAGTCTTTTTCGATTGAATTAAGCGGTCGTTTTCGTCTCTTGGGACTAATTTTCGTGTGATGGATTCAAGGGGGGCCGGCCTCGGCATCGGCTTGAGAGACATGGGTGAGCCACGCTCCACAGATCCAGTGGTTCTTCTGAATGAGGTTTTTCCGGGCGACACAAATGCTCTGAATACCCTTTTCGGTGGACGTCTTATGTCAATAATGGACACTGCTGCAGGGATGGCAGCGAGTAAGTTTGCGCACAGGGAATTTGTTACTGTCTCTGTTGATGCGTTGAAGTTCAAGAGGCCTGCCTACCAAGGCGATGTGATTAGGACCATTGGGAGAGTTGTTTGGACTTCCCCCCGAACTGTGGGAGTCCTAGTGAGGTCCTGCAGGATGACTAGGTCAGATTGGGACCCGGAGGAGATTTGCTCCGGTTATTTCTTCATGGTCGCTATAGACGACTCGATGAAGCCCATATCTGTGCCACAATTCACACCCTCCGATGAAGAGGAGCAGCTGCTCTGGGAAGGTGCACAGAACGCTCGGGAAGCAATGCGTGGAACGCCTTGACTCCGGTTCGACTGAGGTGAGACGTTGTCAGTACTGAATGTTGGATTTGTTGGCACCGACGAGCTAGCTCGTAAATTGGCCAAGAGGAGTGACTCCCGGGACATTGATTCCTATGTCTACAAGGAAAATATTGAGGGAGGTTCTCGAATTCTTTCCATACTGAGGCCACTAAAGCATCCAGAGAGTATTCGCCCACTTTTATCAGTACTGAATGTTTCTAGAATTGGGCTTATTGAAGTAGGAAATGTTGATTCCTCATTTGGTGAATGCCTAGTGGCCTTTGGTTGCGCTGGAATAGAAAGAGGAATTGTCCTTATCAACCCAGAAGAAGGAGTCTGGGTCGATCCAGAGCAAGTTAGGATGCTCCTCCCACAGGCAGGCCTGGATTGGGAAGTATTGGAATCATGCCCGGAACCTCACGAGCTTAGGGAGTCTCTTTTTGAAATGTGTGACGAAGTCCCCGATGATGCCCCCCTAGTGGTCCCTCTAGATCAGCACTTCAACGTACAAGGAATAGGTTCCGTGGGGATAGGGTATGTGCAATCTGGAACTATCAAGAAGCATGACGAAGTAGAGGAGCTCCCAGGGGGAAGCAATGCCATTGTGAGGAGTCTCCAGGTCATGGATGACGATGTCGATCAGGCGACCTCGGGAGACAGGGTCGGAATAGCATTCAGGGGGTTGAAGGAGGGGGCGCTGGGCAAGGGCTCTTTGATAGTCCACAAGGACTCAAAGGCCGTTGATTCGCATGTCAGCTCAACTGGGTCGCTATCAAAGGCCCCATTTCAGAAGCGTGACCTCTCTGTTGGTGATGTCATTCATGCGTCCGTGGACATGCAATTTAAGGTCGGAAGAATAAGGGAAATTGACGGCGATGTGTTGCTGATAGAATGGGAGAGTCCCTTACTAGTAAGGGAGAGTGGGGGGTCGGTTGTCATTGTCGTACAGCTTGATGCGTTACCAATGAGGGTGATTGGGTCACTTTCCGGACTTTCCCCGGCATGATTTTCTTAGTTGCATAAGGGGGCTCTCGGACTACGCACCGCCCCTAGAACTTATACCGGTAGAGATGTGCTCGACAACTGGATGCACATAGCCGGGCTTAGGCCTGGCCGAACAGAAGGAGAAGCTGAGTTAATCGGAAACCTTGGTTTGGTCGGGAGTAGAGGGA
>PBSO01000036.1 GCA_002726275.1 Methanobacteriota archaeon
AAATCTCTACGAAATGGGATGACTGTAGGTAAAAGAAGAGTCCAAGGAGTGACCACCCTGCGGCTGAGCTATATGGTGCATAAGACCGATCCCTTAGGTGAAAACCGACACCAAGGAGAATCGCTCCCACCCAACAGAATGAGAGTCCGAGTGTGAATTCTGTAACCCCGAGGGCCTCTGCGATTGACCCCACTAGTGCCCCCACAGGCTCCTCCATATGGGCCAATGAGTCATCAACCCGTAAATATGATGCCCTCGACGGATAGCCGGGCAAGCACATGTCGTTCGACTTCGAGGAGTTCGCGAACTCATATATTTCAGACCTAAGGGAGACTCTTGGGGAGCTCCCCCGGGAGCCGTTATGCGACTTCTGGAGAATGGTGGAGAAAACCAGATCATCAGACGGAAGCGTTCACTTCATTGGTAATGGGGGAAGCGCAGCTACTCCATCCCACAGCGCAGGAGACTGGTCTAAGGAACTGTCCCTGAGGACCATCGCCCATACGGACAATACCTCGTCACTCACCGCATGGGCCAATGATACAGACTATTCCAATGTCTTCGTCGGCCAACTATCGACATTCATCAGAGAGGGGGACCTGGTAGTGGCATACAGTGGCTCAGGAAACTCTGAAAACGTGCTAAATGGAATATCATTAGCCAAGGAAAGGGGATGCTCCACCGTTGCCATCACTGGAAACTACGGTGGAAACTCCGGAGGCAATTTGGCTCAAATGGCCGATATTGCAATCATCATCCCAACAACTTCCATGGAGAGAATTGAAGACGTGCAACTGGTGATAAACCACATCATCAAGGAAGCCGTAAAGTCGAACAATGGGTTGTGATTCAATGCTCCCGCCTCAGAGGGATTCTGGAAAACTCACACAGCCCATGGAATTGCCACCTCTCCCCAATGGAATGGAGTGGGAGGGAAACATCGCTTACCTGGATAGGGATGGCGTGATTATCAGGGGTTTCGAGGACTACGTCAACACAGTAGAAGAAATCGAGGTCCTGCCACTAGCCGCCTCATCCGTAGGCTCTCTTCGTAGATCAGGATTCAGAGTATGTGTGGTAACTAATCAGTCGCCGATCGGAAGGGGAATATGGTCTAGGGAAAACCTCGCATCGATTCACGACGAGACTAGGAGGCTTCTTCTTCTAGATGATGCAGATGCTCACCTTGACCTCATATTGCACAGCCCATATGCCCCTTGGGAGAACTCATGGGCGAGGAAGCCCAATCCCGGGATGCTGGAAGCATCAAGGCAAATCATGGATTTTGCCCATAGGGATCCATCACTGTCCGAACTGAGGATC
Source organism: Methanobacteriota archaeon (assembly GCA_002726275.1). Taxonomy (GTDB): domain Archaea; phylum Thermoplasmatota; class Poseidoniia; order Poseidoniales; family Thalassarchaeaceae; genus MGIIb-O5. The sequence goes on from PBSO01000036.1 coordinate 1,324, forward strand.
ATGTTTGGTCACGAATGGGATAACAGGCCATCCGAGGAAGGCTCCGTAATGGTCGGAGACAGGAATGTAGACATGAAAGCCGCTGAGGCATTCGGAGTCAGGGGAATCAGGTGCGACCCAGATGAGGGAATTGGCGGGGTTTTAGACGCTATCGGGGCGTGATTGGTTTGACAGATGGCCAACGTATTACAGCAATAATCGGACTAGATGACACCGATCATCCAGAGGCAGGGTGCACCACCCATTCGTTCGACTCACTATTGCGGACTATTTCTGACAGTAACATGTTCGAGGTTACTGAGAGAAGGCTTGTGAGGCTCTGGCCATTCGCCTCCAGGAGGACTAGGGGCAATGGAGCACTGTCAGCGATTGTGAAGATAAACAGCGATTCAGCAGTCGAACTGGAAGAATTGTGCGGCAAATGGTTCGATGAGTTGGCATTGTCCATTTCTAAGCATCCTGATGAAGGCATACCAGCATCCCCCTGTTTGGTCATTTCATACAGGAACCCCCCTGAGTCGTGGTACTGGGACTCAGTAAGAGACCAGGTAGATCTGGAAAAGAGGAAATCAGAGGCTTCTGAATTCGGCCTCAAGATTTTTTCATTGGGTGAGGGCTGGGGCATTATCGGTGCCAGTGCAGCAATATCATGGATGCCCAATCAAGACTCCTCATGGGAATTGGTAGCTTGGAGGGATGAAGTAAAGGTGGGAACAAATAGAGATGTCAGCCAAGAGTCCGTCATTGAGATGGCCGAGAAACACCCCGAGACCTTCCTAAACAGGGATCCTACCAAGGGCAAGGGAATGATAGCTCCCAGAACTCCCTGTCCAGTATTGTATGGAATCAGAGGAAGTACGTGCGAAGCAGTGTCTGAGGCACATAAGTGGATGCAGGAAAGGGAGGATGTGGAGAGAAGCTCGTCTTGGGCCCCACATAGGACTAATCAGTTGTCAGATGATCACTTGGCTGGAATATGCAGTGGAACTGTAATCATGCCTCCATCAGAGGGAAGAGGTGCTCACACCAATCTGAGCGTCATATCTGGCGGATGCACGCGCCAACTGGTCGTTTTCAAGGAAGGCGGGCACGTCAACAGGCTCGTCAGGCAACTGAATACGGGAGATAGAATCAGCTGGCTAGGCCTCGAGTCTCCCGATGGCTCGATACATCTGGAGAGGGTCTCAGTCCAATCTGCCGTTCCTAGAATCTCATCTCGCCCATCATGCTGTGGCAGGACTATGAGGAGTGCCGGCAGAGGACAGCCTCTGAGGTGCCTTCTTTGTGGCGAGAATTCAGAGAAATTCTGGATGTCCAAGCCATGGTCCCCCTCGGGAGTCTCCTCAATTTCGGGGTGGTACGAACCTACTCCATCTCAGAGGAGGCATCTCGCAAAGCCACTAAATCACGGAATTCCCTCATAGTGTTCGGAGATATGTTATGTCGACCACCACAGAAACAACTCTTCAGATTATACTGAGTTTAACCGCATTGACCCTACTTTACATGCTTCTGCGGAGCAGAACCAAGGACCCTCAAGAAGACGAAGAAGACTACTCTGGATCAGCTAGAGATCCTGAATCCCTGTCTGACCCGACTCCAGAGGCATTATCGGAACTGGACAGATTGATTCAGAAACGCTCAGACAGGTGAGAGACCTCTTCCCCCCATCCTAAGGAGACTCTCTTCAGACTCCTCGGAGAGAATCCTTAGTGACTCTCTACGAGGGTGTCTATGTAGCATCACGGTACGAAAATTCCGGGAAATAAAATCCCCTCCCCTAGCAATAAGACTCGGACCAGAACCAGACGCATTCCCCACTGCCGAAGACGACACAATAACTCCACATCTCGACTTCTCTACCATTCTGATCAAAGAACCACTTACATCCTTCTTTGGCCTTCCAATCGGTTCACACCAATCATCAATAACAAGCAAGTCCCCCTCTTTCATTCGTTCCAAATTGTCCAATATCACGTCTTCAACGACTGGCAGGTAGTCTCCGAATTCAATTATCTTGAGGTTGACCAGTTGGGACCTATCCACTCCCTCGAATATTTCTGAGAATCTGCCTGTGTCGGGGGCCCTCATACAGGACCAGATAACAGAACTCCCACTTTCTATGACGTTTCTAGCAATGTTCATGCAAAATGTGGTCTTTCCTGCTCCTGGTTCGCATGAAAGGTGCACATTCCCCTCATTCAGGTCTATCACATGTCCCCCACCGTAACCTTGCGAATGAGCGTTACTGAGGATTATCGAGTATTTTCCTGCGAAGGATATAGTACGGCCACGCGTAGTCCGGTGCATGAGCGGCACGGCACGAGGCAACGAGAGAATTCCACGAAGGCCCCTCCCTGACTTCGAAGAGACCGAGTCCGGTATTATCGAAGGAATCTCAGAGTCAGGATTCCTCAAAGTTGCCCTAGACGACGCTAATCAATATGGGCCACACGCAATGATAGCTCTACTGGGAATTGTAGCTGCAGCAACCGCGGCAATACTGATGATTGCAATGTTCGCATTTTGATTAGAGGACCTCTCGGGCGATTGAAACTGCATTGTCCACTAGTTCCCCCGAAACACCAAGATGGCCCCTCGGGTCGAACAGATCACTCAGCTGTCTTTCGTCAAAGATTGAAGATATGGAATTTGAATTGGAGCACACGTCTTTCAGATGCATGCCCTTGTCCATGGCTTCCATAGAAGCACCTCTTAGGACTTCGTGAGCTTCGTCTCTGGGCATCCCTGAGTCAACCAGGGCCAGCATCAGCCTCTCTGCCATAACTAGGCCATTCTGCCTTTCGATGTTTTCCATCATCCTTTCACGGTTTACAGCCAACCTGGAAAGTACCTTGTTGCACTTGTCGAGGATATCGTCCAGTAGGATCATTGAGTGCGAGAGAGTGAATCTTTCCGATGAAGAGTTGGCCAAGTCTCTTTCATGCCACAAAAGGGCATTTTCGTAAGATGGGATGATCATCGACCTAACTATCCTGGCCAAACCACAGGCATTTTCAGCGGTTATCGGATTCTTCTTGTGCGCCATGGTGGAAGAGCCGACCTGCTTCTTGACGTCAAAGGACTCTGCAACTTCCCCAATCTCGCTTCTCTGTAGATTTCTTACTTCCTGGAGGATCTTCTCGACACTCGTTGCGACATTTGACATCCAACCGACCCACTCGATATACCGGTCCCTCCCGACAACCTGTGTCGTCGCTACGGGAATTCCCAGACCCAACTCAGTTAGAATTAGGCTCTGTAATTCGATAGCCCTCTCGCCTTGGGCAGCACCAGTTCCAACGGCACCTAGGAACTTTCCAGTGGTGGCTCTCGGGGAGAGCTCCTCGAGCCTCTCCATGTGCCTCCTGAACTCATCTATCCATACTGCGACCTTGAGCCCGAATGTGATAGGTACGGCCGCTTGTCCATGAGTCCTTCCGAGCATTATCGTATCACGCTCTCTCTCAGCCATGTCGCACATTGTAGAGATGAGAGATTGAACCATCCTCTTCTGCAATTCTATACTGTGCTTAATCTGCAATGCGACAGCCGAGTCGACAATATCGTTGCTTGTCGCCCCTAGATGGATGCACCACCCAGCCTCCCCGGCAACCTCTGCCATTGCTTTCGTAAGTGCCATTATGTCGTGCCTTGTCTCAGCCTCGATCTCGTCTACTCTATCTGCTGTTACTATTCCGGGGTCAGAAATGTCAGCTATCATGTCATAGTGCTCAGGGCTGACCCTCCCCATCTTGCTATGTGCCCAAACTAGAGCCCTCTCGACCTCCAGTTGCCTAGAGTGCCTCCCTTCTCGAGACCAAATCGACTTCGCTTCATCACGGCCATAACGGTAGTCTAGAGGTGATACTGACATGATTCCCCGTGTCGTTCCGACCCCCGTCCCCTGTTTGAGTCTAGCGCACGGGTGCTAACACCGCGGATTTCACTTTCAAGTGCCCTCTGGAACCATTCCACACCGGCTCCATGGTGATTTCTATGTCGCGATTCATATGGGGCGCACCCAGAACAAGAGTCTCGAACTCCCCTCCTTCCCCATCTACATTGAACCTATATCTCTTCGACAACTCTTCCAGTTCCCTCAAATTGCTCATCCCCAATTTCTTGCCCAACCATTCCATGCCCAGTCCCTCGGAGGAGACGGAAGCAATCACCACCTCGAATCCGTGTTCGCAGAGCGAACTCATGTGACTGTTTGGGGAATTGTGCCAGAGGGGTGAGAATGAATGTATACCAAGACGCTGGCACATCAATTCAATCCGAGTCTTCTGGAAATCTGAACGTAGAGCACCGGAGACAATGCCATCCACTGACAAGGCACCAGTATGAATCGCTATGTATGAAGAATCCCAGCCCTCGGGCCATGAAATTTCCATTGCCGAATCAGGATTAGACAAGCCTCTGAGACCATTTTCAAGATCCTCCATTTCCTCATCCATTTCACCACTTGTAAGTATGGGCAGCCATGGAATTCCTGCAGATGCTGCCTGCATCCCAGCCATTCCTACGCCCTGTGTTTGGAACATCATCGAATCGTCACCAGTAACACACATTGTAACAACAGCCCTCACATCCCATCCCCTCATCAGGGCCCACCAGGTGGCATAAGCCGAATCCTTTCCACCAGATCCAAGAATTGCCACCCTCATGGCCTCGCCCAGCGGTGGAAGCGCTTGAATGCCTCTATTGTCGAGCCTGTAAACAACCAACCTTGATAAGAGGCCGATGAGGCATGGGGTTCGATAACGATGCAGCCAAGCGGACGTGGATACGATTCTTCAGTAGGAACTTTCTCACCAGATGGACGTCTCCATCAGGTCGAGTATGCAAGAGAGTCAGTAAAGAGAGGTTCTACAACAGTCGGCTTGAAATTCCGTGATGGAGTCATACTAATTGTAGCTAAGAGGATACCAAGCAGGCTAGTAATACCCGATTCCATAGAAAAGATGTATCAGATAGACGACCACATTGGAATTACCACATCTGGACTGGTCGCCGATGCCAGACAGCTCGTTGACAGAGCTAGGGTACAGTGCCAAATCAACAGAATGACCTACGGCGCGCAAATTGACGTCACGTCACTGGTGAAGAAGATGTGTGACTACAAACAGTCATTCACTCAGTATGGGGGCGCCAGACCTTTCGGAACTGCCCTGCTGATAGCAGGAGTCGACTCCGATGGCGCGCACCTATTCGAAACAGATCCTTCTGGGGCATACGGCTCATACCAGGCGGGCGCAATAGGAAGCGGACGCAGTGAAGTAATAGCATACTTCGAGGAAAAATGGAAGCCGGGCTTGACCTCTAATGCCGCAATAAAAATAGGCCTAGAGGCATTATCTGATACACTCGAAGACGGCCTCTCTGGTGAGTCAGTGGAGATTTGTGTGATTGACGATAACGGTTACAATGAACTCTCCTCTGAGGATACCGAGAAGCATCTGGCCAAGTTGAAGGCCTGATGGTGGCAAGCACTATCTCTCCCCACGCACTCGCATCTACCGAGAGTCCATGGTAAGCTTAGATGATGCAGTCATAGCACGCCTAGAAAAGGGAGGTAGCAGATATGAGATTCTCGTGGACCCCGAACTCGTTGACGAATGGAAAAACGACCCTTCTTCTGTAGATTTAGATGACCTTCTCGCAATAGGTGAGGTTTGGACAGACTCCAAGAATGGGGAAAGGCCGACATCGGATGCCTTGGAGAATATTTTCGGCTCCAATGATCTCGAGCAATGTGTGATCAAGATACTCAGAGAAGGCAGTATACAACTCACTACTGCCCAGAGGAAGAAAATGGTCGAAGAGAAAAGGCTTCAGATAATCAGTGAGATATCCAGTACTGCCACAGATCCCAAGACAAAAATGCCACATCCCAGAACCAGAATTGAAAATGCCCTAGACGAGGCTAGGTTCGCTGTCGACCCATTCAAATCCGTTGAAAGTCAGGTAAACGATGCGATAAGCGTCCTGAAGCCCCTAATTCCTCTGCAATTCATCACAGTGAGGCTCGCATTCAAGATTCCAGGAAGTTCGTACGGCTCAGTTAATCAGATGCTAAGAGACTCAGTAATGAGGGAAGAATGGCTTCCTGACGGCACTTGGGCCTGCGTCATTGAGGTTCCTGGGGGGATGAAGAACGAGATAATTAGCAGAGTCGCCAGTAGGGCTTCAGAGGCAGAAGTCAGAGAACTCGACTGATTATCCACCGTAGGTGGCAGCATCAACGGTTATGAAGGGCTGGCCGGTCGCGCGGCTCGATACTATGAGTAGAGAGAGCAGCGCGGACGGACCGCGAGACTCACGACGAGCCCTCGTCGTCGTGCCCGGGGAAGACCTCGGTGTATCAGAGGGGTATGAGGCGGGACACGGGGTCCTAGTGGTCGACGGCCGCCTCAGATCAACGAAACAAGGACGAATGAACACGAAGGGTAGCACTGTCTCAGTGGAACCACTTCACACCACATACATGCCTAGGCCGGGAGACCTAGTCATTGGGCACATAGAAGGTTGCACGAACAACATATGGTTCGTCGACATCGGCGCCCCTTTCAATTCCATATTGCCCATGAGCCTAGGGCCGGCAAAGGTCGAGTTCGGCGGTACCAGAAAGATTCTGGACATCGGAGACTCCATTCTTTGCAGGGTACAAGAAGTAGAAGAGACTCACCAGAGCGTTGTCACAATGAAAGGATTGGGACTCAGGAAGATCAAATCTGGCGCCCTAGATGAGGTGGATCCACACTTGCTCGGAAGACTAATCGGCAAGGGGGGCAACTTCCTCAGGGATCTGAAACTTGAATCAGAGTGCAGGATAGTGGTCGCTGAGAATGGGCGACTCTGGATAGATGGTGACCTCGATGGAATATTCAAGGTCAGAAATTGCCTGAAGGAGTTATCTCTTGAGGCAAGACAAGTTGGAGGTGTTAATTGATGGGTGGATATGGAGACGTACAGATGATTGATGATGATGGCCTGAGAATGGATGGCCGCAAACCAGGGGACGTACGACCAATAACTATCGAAACAGGAGTTGTGCCAGTAGCAGACGGCTCTTGCAGGATGACATGGGGTACCAATGAAGCAATAGTTGCTGTATACGGCCCCATGGAGGCGCACCCTAGAAAGATCCAGAGGCAGGATAGGGCTGTGTTGGATGTCACATACAACATGGCTCCCTTCTCTACTACTGATAGGATGAGGCCAGGCTTCAATCGACGCAGCAGGGAGATCAGCAAGGTCACGGCCGACGCCCTGGAGAGCGTCGTCCTACTGGAGCTCTACCCTCGTTCAAAGATTAGAATCAGTATCGAAATTGTCTCAGCAGAGGCCGGAACAAGGTGCGTCGGACTCACAGCGGCTTCTGTCGCCCTGGCAGATGCCGGTATTCCAATGACTGACCTTGTCGTAAGCGTCGCTAGTGGCAAAATCAATGATGTTGTTGTCTGCGACCTGAATAAGGAAGAGGACAACTACGGCGAGGCAGACCTACCGATGGGGGTACTTCCAAACAGTGGAGAGCTAGTTTTCCTACAGATGGATGGCGACCTGTCCCCTGATGAGTTCAAGCAGGCATGGGACTACAACATGGACGCTGCCATGGAAGTTCACAAATTGATGGTCGATGCACTGAAGGGGGGTGAGAACTGATGGCAGCTCCACTAGTTCCCAAGCTCCTCAGGGCACACCTCTCTGATTTAGCTTCAAATGATGCAAGATTGGACGATAGAGGCCAGTGGGACGGAAGAGAGACTAAGCTAGAGATCGGCGTCCTCCCACGCGCAGAGGGTTCCGCCAGAGTTACCATGGGCAACACAATCGTTCTCGCTGGAGTCAAGTTCCAGATAATGACCCCATATCCAGACCGACCCAATCAGGGCGGCCTGATGTGTTCATGTGAGGTCAGGTCAATCGCTGGAAGGCATTGGGAGAATGGACCTCCAAGCCCACAGTCAATCGAGCTCGGAAGGGTCGTCGACCGCGGAATTCGCGAATCGGGTTGCATAGATGTGGATGATTTGTGCATTATCCCCGGTGAAAAGGCATGGCAGGTAATACTCGATCTACACGCAATTTCGGATGATGGCAATCTGTTCGATGCCTTCGCATTGGCAGGTATCGCCGCTCTCAGAAACGCAACAATTCCGGCTGAGAGGTTCGAAATCGGGGAAGACACACCTCTGAAGGTGTCCAAGACCCCAATTATGTGCTCGTATCACAAGGTCGGGGGAAGGTTCGTTTACGATGCATCTTATCGCGAGGAGCTAGGTGGTGACGAGAGGATCCACATCACACTAGGTGATGACGATCACGTCCATTCTCTCCAGAAGGGTCTAAAGGGAATCTTCACGGCAGACGAGTTCGCAGAGATAATGGAACATGCTAAGTCAAGGTGTTCAGAACTTCGAGACATG
>PBSO01000037.1 GCA_002726275.1 Methanobacteriota archaeon
GATAACCGAGGAGGACGCCATTATCACTCTGGAGTCTCTGGGTGAAGTATTGGATGAACTTCCTAAGCGATAATTGCCCCTACGGGGCATGCTTTGCGTTGAAATAGGGGTGGTGGGTCGGCCGGGACATGGGAGACATGCAGACGACCTTCGTGATGATCAAGCCTGACGGCGTGCAGAGGGGCCTAGTGGCCGACATAATCGGACGGTTCGAGACCAAGGGGCTACGCCTCGTCGGACTAAGGCAGCTGACTCCCTCGATGGAGCTGGCGGAGGCCCACTACGAGGTCCACAAGGAGCGACCGTTCTACGGCGGGCTCATCGAGTTCATCACCTCCGGCCCCGTTGTCGCAATGGCATGGACCGGGGTGGACGCGATCAGCGTCGCTCGCAACCTCATCGGGCCGACCGACGGCCGAACAGCCGCACCAGGCACCATCAGGGGCGACTTCGCAATGGACATCGGGCACAACGTGATCCACGGCTCCGACGGCGAGGACACGGCGTCCTTCGAGCTGGGGCTGTGGTTCCCTGAGGGACTGGTCGACTGGACCCGCGACGAAGAGTCGCACATATACGAGTGAGCAATCAATTCAGCAGGGGAAGGAGCATGAGGTGGATGGTATGTCAGAACGCAGGCAACCCATCGTCGCTGTGCTAGGTCACGTGGACCACGGCAAGACCTCCCTCCTCGACCACATCAGGGGCCTCGGATCGGACTCCCGTGCCTCGGTCATGGACCGCGAGGCCGGCGGGATAACCCAGCACATAGGCGCCACCGAGGTGCCGGCGGACATCCTCAACGAGCTCTGCTCCCCCTTGATGGGCGGGAACACGTTCGACTCGCCGGGACTCCTGTTCATCGACACCCCGGGTCACCACTCGTTCTCCACGCTCCGCTCCAGGGGTGGCTCCCTCGCAGACATCGCGATACTGATTGTCGACGTCATGGAGGGCTGCAGGCCGCAGACCCTCGAGTCGCTACGCGTCCTGAAGGCGGCCAAGACCCCGTTCGTCATCGCTGCCAACAAGGTCGACAGGATATACGGCTGGGACGCCCAGCCAGGTCGCGCCATGGCCCTCTCGATGAGGAACCAGACGCAGGACGCGATGGCCCTGTTCGAGAAGCAGTACTGGAGCCTAGTGGGACAGTTCGCCGAGGAGGGTCTCAACATCGAGCGCTACGACCGTGTCAAGGACTTCACCAAGGACATCGCGATGGTGCCCATCTCCGCTAGGGAGGGAGAGGGCATCCAGGACCTGCTCGCTGTCGTGATCGGCCTCGCCGAGAGGTACCTCACCGAGCAGCTCACCGACGTGGAGGGCTCCGGGGAGGGCACGGTCCTCGAGATGAAGGAGGAGAGGGGGCTCGGCAAGACCCTCGACGTCATCCTCCACAGGGGCTCCATCAAGAAGGGGGACGAGATAGTACTCGTGACCACCGAGGGAGGCCTGTCCACTCGCGTCAAGGGGCTCTTCAGCCCACGCGGCATGAGCGAGATGAGGGACGCTGGCGACCGCTGGGACGACACGGAGGTCGCTCATGCGGCATCCGGGCTCAAGGTCTCGGCACCCGACCTCGACAACGTCCTCGCTGGCACCACTCTCCGCGTGGTCCACACCGACTCCGAGAGGGAGGAGGCGATGGCCGCGGCCAAGGCCGAGTCCGAGCTCTCCATCGAGCTGGAGGAGGAGGGAGTCGCGATCAAGGCCGACACGGTCGGTGGATTGGAGGCACTCGCCAAGGAGCTACAGGCTCTCGATGTGCCGATTCGCAGCGCCACTATAGGAAAGGTCAGCCGCCGGGACGTGAGGAGCGCCGAGGCGGCAGTAGACCCTCTCCAGAGGGTGATAATGGCGTTCAGCACAGAGATACTCCCCGATGCCGAGGCCGAGATAGAGTCCTCCGACACCGGCGTGCACTACATCGGCTCCGACATCATCTACCGCATCCTCGAGGAGAGGGAGGAGTGGATAGAGACCAGGACCCGCGAGATAGAGGAGGCGAACCGCGAGCAGATCGTTTACCCTGGCAGGATAATGCTCCTTCCCGACCACACGTTCCGCATATCCAAGCCAGCCGTCGTGGGCGTCAGGGTGCTCGCAGGGCGGGTCCACGTCGGTCAGAAGCTCCTCAAGGACGGAAACCGCGTCGGGCGCATCAAGTCAATCCGCTCCGGTGAGGAGTCGATGAAGGAGGCGATGCAGGGCGCAGAGGTCGCACTCGCTATCGAAGGGGCCACCGTGGGCAGGCAGATCGACGAGGAGGACATCCTCCTCGTGGACGTCCCCGAGTCCCATGCCAGGAAGCTCAGGAGGATGGACCTGAGCGCTGCCGAGGAGGAGGTCCTGGAGGAGCTGCAGGAAATCCACCGCAAGGACGACCACTTCTGGGGACGATAGGCCCAATGAAGTAAGCCAGTCACAAGAGAACCGAACACTCAAGTAGTGAGTGAGAGGGCCTGAGTTTAGTTAGGTGAGTGTGAAATGACGATGTCTAAGACTGGTGACGCTAAGTCCCGAGAGCTAATTCAGACGGTTTCCCAGATTTCGAACGGCTTGATGAACGAGGTAAGCAAGGTCATCATCGGGAAGCAGGAGAACCTGCGACGTGTGACCATAGGCATCCTGTCCAACGGGAACATGCTCATCGAGGACTTCCCCGGACTGGCCAAGACGCTGATGGCGAACACCTTCTCGTCGGCCCTCGGATGCAAGTTCAAGCGTGTCCAGTTCACCCCAGACCTGCTCCCAGCTGACGTCATGGGGACGTACATGTACGACCAGCAGGCTGGCGAGTTCAAGCTCCGACCGGGGCCGCTGTTCACCAACCTCCTACTCGCTGACGAGATCAACAGGGCGCCACCCAAGACGCAGGCCGCTCTGCTGGAGGCCATGGAGGAGAAGCAGGTCACCATCGAGGGTATCACCCACAAGCTCCCAGCGCCATTCATCACCATGGCGACCCAGAACCCTATCGAGCAGGAGGGAACATACCCCCTCCCAGAGGCCCAGATGGACCGATTCCTGATGAAGATGTCAATGGGGTACCCAGACAGGCAGGAGGAGAAGGCCATCTTGCAGCGAAGGAAGCTCCGAGGCAAGGACGAGTACGACATCGAGCAGGTCACAAGCCCGAAGAAGGTCGTGGCAATGCAGAAGGCGTTGGAGACCGTCCACGTCGACCCGGCCATCATGTCCTACATCGTCGAGCTGGTGCAGAGGACCAGGGAGGATCACAGGATAATCACAGGAGCCTCGCCCCGTGCGAGCCAGTCCCTGTTCAAGACCAGCCGCGCTAGTGCAGCCATCGATGGCCGCGACTACGTGATACCGGACGACATCAAGGCAGTCGCCCTGCAGGTCGTCAGCCACAGGATCATGCTCAAGCCCGAGTCCAAGATTCGAGGCGTCACGGGACACCACATCATGAGGAAGATCCTCTCAGAGGTCCCCGTTCCAGTGATCCAGTGATTCGGAATATTCACGGGTCTGGCAGCACCCTTGCAGCCTGAGGGAGCGGAGCGGATGTCGCAAGGGCCGGTTGTTATCGCCGTGGTTAACCACAAGGGAGGCACCGCCAAGACCACCACTTCGGTGAATCTGGCAGCTGCCCTGGCCAAGGGGGACTCGGACATGGGGATTCCTGCTAGGAGAGTCCTCCTCGTTGACCTGGACCCACAGGGAAACGTCGCGACGACCTTTGGAATCGACAAGAGCACTCTCGGGCCGACGATGAACGAGCTCTTCAAGGGAGGCATAGACAGCGACCCAGTGCCCCTTTCCGAGTGTCTCCTGAGTCCCCCTCAGCTGACTTCTGCGATGCGCTCTGCGTGGAAGAGGCACAACCCGGACAGGAAGAGGGGACCACCAAACTCGATCGAGGTTCGGAACCTATGGGTCCTCCCAGCCGACCTTGATCTATCCGGAGTCGAGATAGACCTAGCCACCAGGATAGGTAGGGAGCACAGGCTGAGGTTGGCCCTTAGGGAAGCCACCGGCAAGTTCGACGTGGTCATCGTGGACACCCCCCCATCCCTTGGCCTGCTGACTATCAACGGGCTATCTGCAGCTGAGTGGGTCCTCATTCCCATCCAGGCAGAGTTCTACTCTCTGGAGGGGATGAGCCAGCTCCTAGGCCTCATCAGGAACGTCCAGGGGACCATCAACCCGAGCCTCAAGCTGTTCGGGATAGCCCTCACGCTCGTACAGTCCAACAGCAGGCTGGGGGAGACCGTGGCGGAGCAGGCGAGACGCCACTTCGGCGAGAGAGTCTTCGGGACAGAGATACCGAGGCTCGTCGCGATAGCCGAGGCCCCTCTGGAGGGGGCTCCGATAGTGATAGCGAAGAAGCCGAACAAGTCGAACCCAGGGAGCTCGGTATACTGGGAGCTGGCAAAAGAGGCGGATGACAGGATAAAACGCATCACTGAAAGCTAGCCTTGGATCCTAAGCGTCTAGCGCGGACTGTCGCGCATCAAGCAGAGCGGACTCCCATTTCACCTTCAGCTCGGCCTTCAGCGACTTCAGTATCTCCTTCACTTCCTTCTTTGAGAGATCATCCCTCTTCGAGAACTGCTCCTCCAAGTTGGCTAGCATCTCGGCCTCCCGCTCCTTGGCGAACTCCGCTACGGACTGCTCCATCTCGACCTCAAGCTCGAGGGCGACCTCCTGCCTCTTCAATGCCAGAGCGGCCTCCATGGTCTCCCTCTCGGAACGGAACCTCCTCTCCAGCTCGGAGAGGGCCTTCCTCTCGGCCTCCTCCTCTAGCGACTTCATTCTGACCTCGACGTCGGACTTCATCTCTGACTCGAGAGACTTCTTCTCCTCGTCAAGCTGCTTCTGGAACTCGCTCTCCTGCTTTCTCCGTGACTCAGCGAGCCTCTCCCTCATTTGGATCTCCTGCTCCAGACGGTGTGCCTCCACCTTGCGGTGGATCTGTGACTCCGAGGCCTCTCTGAGGTCCATCTCGACGCGCCTCTGCATCCTCTCGGCCTCCTGGGACGCCTCAAGCTCGAGCCTCTCCTTCAGGAAGGCCTTCCTCCTGTCGAGCTCGACCTCCATCTCGTCCTTCAGCCTCTTCCTGAGCTTCGCTGTGTGGGCTTCCAGCCTCCTGTCCCTCTCGAGGTCCAATTGCTCCCTGAGCCTGTTCTCCTCTCTCCTTAGCCTGTGGACCATCTCCTCCCTGAGTAGACGCTCCTCCCTCTCGAGGGCCTCGCTTTCCAGTCTCTCCATCTCATCCTCGAGCTCGGCTCTCAGATCGGCTTCGAGCTGCTGCAGCTGCTCGTCGAATAGTATGTCGTACCCCTTCCTCATGGCTCCCTGCATCCCAGACAGACGCTCGGTCATCTCTGCAATCCTCATTCTGCGTTCTCTGCGTATGCCGCTTCGGACTCTCGACTCCTCGTCCAGGTGGTCCCTTGCACGCGCCATCGACTCCCTGCTGGGGGATGTCGCTAGACGATGCTGAGCTCGTAGGGCGGCCAGTTCGTCGACCCCCTCGGAGTCATCGTTGCTTGGCGACTTGCTCTCACTCATGGGTACCCATCCCCAGTCTGACGCTTGTTTCTCCCTATTTGAGGGAGGAGGGTCGCAGAAGGCCGATAACAGCGGTTTGCGGGGTCGTGCCGTAGGCACGGCTCAGAATGTCACGTTGAACGCCGCATCGCAGGCAGGGCAGCTCAGCTCTTTCGTGCCGGGCTTGGGCTTGATCCTGAGCTTGCTCTCGCACCCGGGGCACTGGATCTCGACCTTGTTGACCTTCTCGGTGAGCCTGAATAGTTTCGAGCATGCAGCGCAGCTGATGTCGAGAGGGCGCTCTTCGCTACCGGCAACGACGATCGTGTTGCAGTGTGGGCAGGGGAGAGTCTCTTCCATCAGGGCGTCAATGGTTGGCTGGTGGCTAACCCTGCATACCGCATCGCAAACCTTGCACGTTATCTCACCGAGGCCCTGGGGGAGCATGTGCCCGCAGTTGGCGCATTCCGCTAGTGGAGGAGCGTGCCTAGACTCCACCTCGACAACGTCCGACATGACCATCCCTCACGTATTCGATTTATCAAGCGGTCGTAGGGTTTCACTGCCATCACGGCCAATAAGCGCCCCAAACGAGTCAACGATGTCAGAACCTATGTCCCTTGCGAGGTCGAATAGGGTGGTGAGCCTCTGAGTGCCAGTCCCGGTGACCCACATTCCGTTCAGAATGATGAGCAGAGCACTCGCCTCGTGGAGGGCTATCCCAACTGCTAGGTTTATCTCGGCTCCGAGCAGTACCGCTGAGACCAGTATCAAGGTGACCCCAATTGAGATTGCTATGTTGGCTAGGACGACGCTCCTGGTCCTCCTTGACAGGGTTATCAGCCTCGATAGTGCACGTGGGTCCTCTCCTGGGATCAGCACATCGGCTGCATCGAGGTTGACCTGATCCCCGCTCCCTACAGCGATGCCGACATCTGCTGCTGCTAGGGCCCCTGCGTCGTTGAAGCCGTCTCCTGCCATCAGGGTCTTGCCTGCTTTGGACTTCTCCGAGACCCATGCTGCCTTTCCTTCTGGGTCAACGCCACCTCTGCATGAACTAGGGGGTATTCCGAACCTGCTCGCGAACGCCTCTACGCTTGACTGCTCGTCACCACTGAGTATCTCTATTGTTACGCCGCTCTTCGTCAGAGAATCTAGCATCTCCGCCACTCCCTCGCGTGTGTCATCGTGAGAGAATCCGAATGAAGCGATTGCCCTGCCCTCGATGGATAGGACGCTGGCACCGAACCCGGATTTCCGATACTCAGCTAGAGACGAGTCCAGTTCCTCGGGTATCTCAACCCCCTCTGACATGAGCCAGTCTACACGTCCAAGCATCAGCTTCTGACCCCTGAGGGAACCCGTTACCCCTGCATCGCCGTCCGCGATGTCAGATATCTGCAACGGCTTGATGGACCTGCTTTCCGTGACTCCCAGTATCGATTTGGCATAGGGGTGATTGGATCTCATCTCCAGTCCCGCGGCCATTCTCAGGACATTGTCCTCAGACTCGTCATCTGATACCGAGATTCCGGTGAGAACCGGATGACCGCTAGTCAGCGTCCCAGTCTTGTCGAGTAGTGCTAGACTTACGCCCGCTGCTGCCTCTAGGACGTCACCCCCTCTAGCGATTAGGCCAGATGACGAGGCGGACGTCAGAGCAGCTGCATGGGGTATCGGGGCGGCAAGAAGCAATGAGCACGGACAGGAGACTACCCAAAGCAGAGCAGTGGTCATGATCATCTCCTCACTTCTCCCGTGCACGAGGAACGCTAGGAATGGGGCGAGAACCAAGACTAGGGGGACCCAGTACTTGGTGAACGTCTCTATCGAGCTCTGGGTTCTAGTGGGCTTGTCCTTGTACTCCCTGACTAGGTCGACCAGGCCTGACAGGCGCGTCTCATCGCCACTGGCAACCGCTCTTATGACGACAGGGCCCCTGACAAGCGTCAGTCCAGCCTCCACCAGGTCCCCCTTGCTTATCGATACTGGAACTGGCTCGCCTGTGAGAGGGGCCCTGTTTAGAGAACCGGATCCCTCTGTCACGGTACCGTCGACGGGTACAATCTCCCCGGACCTGACCTCGATCAGGTCCCCAGCCCCAATAGCCTCCACTGGCGTCATGTCGCCATCCTGACAGTCATCCAGCTGTACGCAGGATGGAGCTACTGTGAGGCTCCTCTGAATCACGTTAAGACTCCTAACTCCAGAGAGTTGCCCATTGGATGGGCTCACCAGCCTGGCTCCTCTGGGCATCCTATCAAGGCCCCCCTGCATCGACTCTCTTGCCCTGATGATTGCACGTTCTTCCAAGTGCGAGGCTAGGGCTTCCAGACCCACCACCATCAATGCCTCCGCCCACTCTCCTAGAATAACGGCCCCGAGGACTGCCAGGGATGTGAGTACCTGGAAACCCAGTATCCTGTTCTGGATGCTCGCCATCCCCTCTTGGAACATCTTGAATCCAGCCATTGAGACCCCAACGAATCCGATTATGGATGAGAAGATGCTCGGAAGCCCACTGCTCTCCACTATCAGAATCGCGAGAATCATAGGGATTGTCAGGACTGAGGTAATCAGCTTGATCTGGTCATCCCTGAGCCTCTTCGTTGTAGACGGCGCGTATAGAGCATCATCCCCTAGGATGGCTGTAATCATCGATTCTGCGACCGACCTGAGCCCCTCTTCTCTAATCCATAGGCTCTGGATCTCAATTTTACCATCATCCATCCTTATTCCGAGCACCCCCGGAACCCCTAGCAACTCGTTCCTCAGACCCCTGCGATCCTTACCTATTCTGCTGGCCGCCTCTCTTGGAGTGATTCCAACGACTTGGGTCCATCCTACATCGGGGCTGTGGCCGAGACTCTCGAGAACAGAGGATGACTTCGAGATTCGCCCCCTCGAGACATCCAGTCCAATCCTCGCAGTTCCTTCAGTGACAGAAATCTTGCAAGAGTCAATACCGGGCAGTCTGCTAACCGCCTTGGTCGCCTTCATGGCGCAGTCCGGACAGTCCATCCCTCTGATTCCCCATTCGAAGTTGTGGATGCCATCAGGTGCTAACGCGGAGTACCCATCCGCCTGCTCCATGTTCCTCGGATGACGGGGAATGCCTTGAATCTGATTAGTGAATAGGCGATGGAGTCATCAGGTCACCAGCATTCCGGCATACATGGTCGAACTGCCTGAAGACGGCGAGTGGGACATGCTGGTCTTCGATGTCGATGGCACAATATTGGATGCAGACGGCATGATTCCTGAGACCATTACGCTTGTCAGGGAGCTTGAAAGAAAGGGCATGACTGTATCACTGGCATCAGGCCGGACCCTCCCCAATCTGACCCCACTTCACCAGTCAATGGCCATTTCTGGATTCATAGTGGGCGAGAATGGGGGAATGGTATGGGACTCACACCATGGTCATCCGATCAGGGCACTAGCAGACGGATCCAGGACCAGGGATGCGGCACAGTGGCTTGGAACCCAGATTGAGGGACTGAACCCAGAGGGAATAGAGTCCAACAGGTGGAGGGAGACGGAGTGGTGCCTGATCGACATTGGCGATTGGGAGCAGGTCAGAGATGCGATAGCCGACTCAGAGTGGTCGGACATCTCGGTCATACCAACAGGATACGCAGTTCACCTGACCGTACCGGGTCATGACAAGGCATCCGGGTTGAGATTCGCCTTCGAGCAGCGCGGGATAGACCCGAAGAGGGTCATTGCCTGTGGCGATGCCCCTAACGACATACCGATGTTCAACATGGTTGATTGCGGGGTATGCGTGAATTCGGCCTACCCGAACGTCATAGAGGCTGCGGACGCAGTCACAGATGCCCATGGAAAGGAAGGCTCACTGGAGCTTCTCAGGGCTCTAATTGACAGGATATGATGAATTCTGGTGCAGGCGGCAGGATTCGAACCTGCGAAGCGCTATGCAGAGGATCTTGAGCCCTCCCCCTTTGACCACTCGGGTACACCTGCAGCGATTGCGACAGTAATCACCCTCTTGATACTCGCGCCTCCTGACATCTTCCAACTTCATTGGAGGAATTGTTCAATAGTCTCCTTGCATGCATTCGCTCCGGGTGTCTGGGATGGATGGCGATAATGAGATGCCAAGGCTGAACTCCCACCAGTTGATAGCAGTCGACAAGGCCCTGATGGAGATAAGCCGTAAACAGAGATCCTCGGCCGTCCCGGTCGAGTTGCCAATGGCGAATTTCTGGGCAGCCGTCGGACAGCTGGTGAGGCACCTAGAGTCAGAGCTGGCTGAAACCATGCGCACCGAGGGACCTACAGCGAAGGCCCAACTACAGACTCGCAAGCTAGGAGTAACACGAACACAGGTAAGCGATCTGACCAGACATCGACTAAACGCATTCACTCAGCACGCCATACTTTCTAACCTACTTCGATCACCCGAGGGTGACTCTATGTCCGATGCAAACGGCCCCGGCATAATAGAATGGGAGAGGCATGACCCGTCAGAGAGGGCGTTCTATTCGGGAATAGGGCACTTGGTTGACAAGTACAAGCATGAAGTCTCCCTCAACTCCCTTCTACGTAGCTCATGGGATGCCCCGCCCCCTCCTCCCGAGACACCTTCACACACCGCCCCACTGACCGAGTTTGTTCCAGGTGTGGAGAAGTCCGATGCGCCAGAGGCAGAGACAGCCCCTCAGCCCCCTGAAACAACTCATTGGGAGGATCCAGACTATGACGAGGAGGACAGGATAAGGGAGATGGATGCATTTCCCGGGATCGGGACAGGGGCAGCGCCACCACCAGAACCGACGCCAGTCGAGCCAATAAGCGAGATGAGGAGGATACTCGTACTTCAGGACATGACCGAACCCATAGTGACGGAAGACGGCTCGGAGATCACCCTCACAGCAGGGGACATCGAGAACTGTCCCTCCATAATCGCTGACACCCTTATTGCCGCAGGAATGGCAGAGGCTGCAGACCTCTAGTCCCTAGCAATGACTTAGTGTTGCCATCTCCGACTACTAGGTATCAGAGGTGAGCCATTGGGCAAGACAGTGACAAAGAAACAGATTAGCAACATGAGGAAGGCGTTCAAAGATGACCCTACAGCGAAGATAGCCCAGAACGCGGTAACAAGCAACGCCCTGTCAGACGTGGCATTGCGCCGGGATCTGGTACAGTCGATAGACTCCACATTCAGTACCAAGCTGGACGACTGGAAGGTCACTCACCAGAAGAATAGCGGAAGGTGCTGGCTGTTCGCTACGCTGAACCTATTCAGGCCGGGCACGATGAAGAAGATGAATGTCAAGAACTTCGAGTTCAGTCAGTCACACATTCACTTCTGGGACAAGTTCGAGCGCTCCAATCACTTCCTGGAGGCAATAATAGAGACTTCCGACAGGCCAGTGGATGATCGAACGATACACTTCCTCCTCTCGGACCCAATTGGGGACGGTGGCCAGTGGAACATGGCAACGAACCTGATTCGTAAGCACGGACTAGTTCCAAAATCGGCTTATCCCGAATCCAAGAGTAGTAGCGCCACAAGGTGGATGAATGCAATACTGAAGGATATACTGAGGAGCTCTGCAAGTGAGTTGAGGGGTATAATTGACTCTGGTGGAAGCAAATCGGATGCCCGTGAGCACAAGGAGAAGAGGATACAGGACATCTGGAGGGTCCTTTGCATCCACCTCGGCACACCACCAGAGAAGTTCGATCTCCAATGGAGGGACAAGGACGACAAGTTCCACCGTAAGGGGAGCATGACGCCACAGGAGTTCGCCAGTGAGTTCGTGGATATCGACTGGGAGAACTACGTCTGCATCGTAAACGACCCTCGCAACGAGTACTACAGGACCTATACCGTCGACTACCTTCAGAATGTGGCCGGGGGCCCACCAGTCGTGTACCTAAATGTCCCCAGTGGTGAGATGAAGGACATCACTCAGAAGCTCCTGGAGGACGGACTGCCCGTTTGGATGGGTTGTGATGTTGGCAAGCAGATGGAGAGGAAGAGGGGCCTATGGGATGCCAATCTTTTCGAAACCAACGAGCTCTATGGGATAGAGTACGGCATGGAGAAGGCCGACCGTCTACGGTTCGGCCAGACTATGATGACTCACGCGATGCTGTTCACGGGCGTCGATGTTGTCGATGGAAAACCCAGGAGGTGGAGAGTCGAGAACTCTTGGGGAGCAGACTCGGGGCAGAAGGGGTACTACACGATGAATGACAGCTGGTACGACGAGCACATGTTCGAGATCGCCGCCCCTAGGGACTACCTGACGGAGAAGATGATCGAAGGGCTGGACTCTGAGCCAGTAGTTCTCGATGCCTGGGACCCGATGGGCAGCCTAGCCTAGGTTGCGCAGTGAAAGCTCAATCGTGACAGAGTCCGGGATAGGTATTCTCAGGACCTTCCTGAGTGCCTTTTCGTCTCTCGATGTGTTGGTCACCAGCTCAAGGAGCCTCTTGTGGACTCTCATTTCCCAGTGGTCCCATGTCTCAGCACCCTCTCCATCGGGGCTCTTGCGGCATGGTACGACTATTCTGCGGGTTGGGAGAGGTATGGGGCCGCGTAGCTTAACGCCCGTCTCATCCGAGATGTGCTTGATCTGGTCACAGACCTGATTGACATCAGTGTGATTCTCTCCCGTCAGTCTGATGGTCGTGACTACGGGCATCTGTTCACCTTAAGTCGACTCAACTCTTCTTCTCGATGGCTATGCACATTCCAGCGGCAACGGTCTTACCCATGTCGCGGATTGCGAACCTGCAGAGCTCAGGGAAGTCGTCCTTGACTTCGATAGCCATTGGCTTGGTTGGCTGGAACCTGACGGTCGCTGCGTCTCCTGACTTCAGGAATGCTGGCGTCTCACCGGTCTTGAGGTTCTTGATTAGCTCGACGAATCGAACTGCAACCTGTGCTGTGTGTGCGTGGAACACTGGTGTGTATCCGACACCGATCGCCTTTGGTATCTCCATCATCTGGATGTTCCCAACGAAGCTCTCGTCGTGGCGGACGAACACAGGAGCGCTCTCTGCGTATCCAGCGACGTCTCCTCTGCGGATGTCGGTGGCAGCTAGGCCACGGACGTTGAAACCGACGTTGTCACCAGGCACTGCCTTCTCGTGCATTGTGTGGTGCATCTCGATGCTCTTGACCTCAGCAGTCTTCTGGCTGGGGTTGAAAACAACGGTCTTGCCGGAGTGCAGGACACCGGTCTCGACCTTTCCGACTGGAACGGTCCCGATTCCGCTGATCTTGTAGACGTCCTGGATTGGCAGGCGAAGTGGCTTGTCTGTTGGCTTTGGCGGCATTGTGATGGCGTCGATGGCCTCGAACAGAGTCGGGCCGTCGTACCAAGGCATGTTCGTGCTCTTGTTGTACACGTTGTCGCCTAGCTGAGCCGAGCATGGGACGAAAGTGATCTCGTCCGGCTTGTATCCAGCTCCCTTCAGTAGGTTGCCGACCTCAGCCTTGACGTCGTTGTACTTGCCCTCTGCCCAGTCAACACCGCTGATGTCCATCTTGTTGACGTTGACAATCAGCTCGGTTACTCCGAGAACGCGTGCTAGGAAGGCGTGCTCCCTTGTCTGCGCGTTGACGCCGTCGTTGGCGGCAACGTTCAGTACTGCGGCGTCAGCCTGGCTTGTTCCAGTGATCATGTTCTTCACGAAGTCACGGTGACCAGGTGCGTCGATGATGGTGAAGTAGTAGTTAGGGGTGTAGAACTCCTTGTGCGCGACGTCGATGGTAATTCCACGTGCACGCTCCTCCTTCAGTCCGTCCATGACGTAAGCCAGACCGAAACCGGCCTTACCGGACTCAGCAGCTAGCTTCTCGTTCTTCTCAATCACGTGCTCTTCTATGTGCCCGCTATCAAGAAGTATACGACCTACAGTCGTTGACTTTCCGTGGTCTACGTGCCCTACGAACACGATATTCAGGTGCGGCTTGCTCTTGTCTTCCCATTGTGAACCCATATTATCCACCTCTAAGTGTGGCCCGCCGACCGAAGGGGCGTATATGAATCGTTCCCCCTAGCCTAAATCGCCCACTTCCTAGTAGTACACCGATAATGGCCACCAGAGGGCACTATCCATCGCGGCTATAGTCCAACACGACGATGTAGAAGTTGACTTTGGTAGTGTGCGTCTCCTCGTTCACGAGGTCGTTCGTCCACTCTCCGGGCAGGAACCCTCTCACGGTGGAAGCGCCGATGACCTGCCAGATGCAGTATTCGTCATTGCCGCAGTCTCCACTGTTGCGATTGTCGTTACCTAGGGCCGTGGTGTTGGAGATCTCCTCGTCCGTGCTGTTGTACATGTAAACGTCGAGCTTGTTATCGGTGGTTGTCCCACCTATCCCTCCTCCGAGCTGATCATCGTCCTGCTGGGGGTATCCCACCTTTACTCTGAGATACACTATCCTGTCTATGCTCTCTTCGTCGTAGGCCACTGGGAAACTCCAGGTCATCCTGATTGGCTCCTGGATCCTCCTGTCCATCTCGAAGTCCAGCCACTCGCCCCTGTAGTTGACGTATACGTTGGTGTCGTAGTAGTCTGTGAGTCCGTTGTTGTCGGTGACGGTGAGCCTTACCTGCCATGCCCCGGCGGGCCGCTCCTCCCAGTCGATCGTCTCCCCTGAGGCATCGACGTCGTTGTCCTCGATCCCATCTCCGTCCGAGTCAGTGTTCCTGTCCAAGTCCCACTCGTAGCTCACTATGTACTCCTCTGCGTAGCAGTCCGAGTCATCGGGGTCGCAACCAGCCCAGGAGGCGGAACCGTCCAATGTGACGGTTGTGGACACGCTGATGTCCCTGTCGTCTATCTCCTTGTCGTCTTCGCAGACCCATACAACGACCCTGTCGCCGCTTCGCGCATCCTCCCCCACGCAGTTCTGGTCCTTGTCGGACACTATCTCTGCGTGCGGCTCTCTGGCTGACGAGTCTATGACGGTCACAGTCATGCTAGTGGTCACCTCGTGGGTTCCATCGCTGACAGCCAGCTTCACCGAGTACTCGCCCGGTTGCGCGTACGTGTGGCTAGTAGTCAGACCGGAACCGAGGTTCCCGTCGCCGAAAGTCCATGAGAAAGTCATCGGGTCTGCATCGGGGTCAGAGGACCCGACTGCACTGAATGTGACTGACTCCCCCGCCTTGATCGAGCCAGAGGGGTCTATCGACATGTTCGCAGAGGGCGGGCTATTGCTTCCCAGGATGTCTAGACAGCCTGCCAGTGCAGTGAAAATCATCAGCATGGCCATCATCAAGCCTGTAGCCTTGCCCCCTCTCATGTTGCATCGCTGGAGGCTTGTATGAAATCAACCCTGCGATAAATCGTTAGAAGTCGAATATGCTCTGTTGCCTAGTCCCTTCCAGCAAATCCTTCTCGTTCCATCCGAATGCTTCGGTGATTCGTCCTAGGGATTTAGCCAGTCGTCCTGCGTAGTACTTCCTGTCGTATTCAGGCGGATTCCCCCCTATTTCATCAACCAGCCAGGCCTTCACCCCCAGCTTCTTGTCGCCCCCATCTGGTTCTGTGATCACGTATCCCACCTTCATTCCCGGAGTGAACTGCAGACCTGCCTCTATTCTCTGCTTCGCGGCCCTAACGTAAGGGAGCCCGTCTTCGTTCTTGTACACACTGAAGTCCCACTCGTTCTTCTTAGAATTCCACTTCCCCTTGCAAGAGCGGCTAATCACCAGCCTCGAGGGGTCAACATTCCCCGCTCGCACCTCATCAATCGCCACCTTGGTCATGTTCACAGCTTCTTCTGTGTCCCCATCCAGAAGCATCTCGAACATCTCGGTCATGGTATCGGAAAGGAGGTCGAATGAGTCAGTCCTCCTTACTTCGTACCCCCTTATCAGCATCTCTTCCCTAGGCCATACCACTCTTCCGACGTACCTCTTCTTCGCCCCGTGGCTGAAAAATGCGGAAAGGGCGGTTTCGAACTCGAGTTCCGCGCCCTCTCTGGTGAACATCTGAGCGAGCCCCTCTCCAAACTCCAGCGTCTCCTCGCGGGTCCTTTCCCAGACCTCCGCCCCGTCCGGGTCCTCAGGCTTGTTTGTGGGGGCCTCCTCATCAACTGGAGATTTAACGAAAATTGAATCAGTGTCCGAGTATATCACGTCATTACCGCCCTCCTCGACTTGGGATATTATCGCCTTGATGTTGTGTCTGGCCCACTCGGTTATGCTTGCCCCCAAGTCGGGATGAGTAAATCGGTAGAAGCTGGATGCGAAGACGCCATAGAACGAATTCATGAGTATCTTTACCGCATACTGTAGTTGATCCAGCAGGAATGCCTCAACCACATCATTGCTTGCTTGGGCCTCCTCCATCTCCTTCTTGTACAAGTCCCTCTTTGCCATCAAATCCTCCAGAAGCCTAGGGACAAGGCCATTCATTTCGTCCTTCGACTTGTATCTGGTTCCAGTCGTCGGTGAGACACTGTGTGACGAGTCTTCTTCGCCATCCCTCACAAGGGTGGTGGAACAGATGTTGTTGCTGATCATTATTGAGGGGTACATCGACTTGAAGTCGAGAACAACTACCCACGGCTCCATTCCAGGCTCCACTTCGTGAACGTAGCCCCCTGCTATCTGATCCCTTTTCCTCGGCCCAGCGTTGGTCATTGGGACAGCTATGCCCTCCTTGTCGGCCAACCTCATAACAAGCGAGTCGATCCATTGACTCGTGGTCCCATTAGCCGCAGTCTCGACTGCAGTCAAGGACACTGAAGCCAGGGCCTCTTTCCTGGCAATCGCCTTCAGGTGCCCAAGTATGTCCAGGGGCAGGTGCGTGTCCCTGACGCAGTACTCCATCACGACATCAGGTCTTGCGGCCCACTCCTCGTCCATCTTGCTTGCATCGACATCGAGCTTCCGCATTCCCTCGTCATCAGGCCAGAGGAGTTGTGAGACGTACCTCAACGACTCCCTCTGGGGTCGCAGTGTCTGCCGTGCCTGCCACCATGCGTCCATGGGTATCCTTCCAGGAATCCTCCAAACCCTGTTTTGTTGCCTCGTTGGGAATATCCTCTTGCCCTCTCCCTCGTTCATTGGGACTCTCCCCCAGCCAAACAGAGGCGCTCTGTTGTACTTCGGCCGGGGACATATCACTTCTGCCCGCTCCTCCATCCTCGGAAGGTCGAAGTTATCGATGTTGTAACCAGTAACGAAGTCCGGGTCGGACTCTCTCACAAGGGAAGTCAGTCCCTCCATGATTTCCCTCTCCTCGCCCTTGAATTCATGTTCGGAGCGCTCACCAGCGCGATCCACCACAGCAGCAGCGCATAGTATGCGATTAGTGGAAATGCTGGTCTCCAGGTCGAACGAGAAAGTGACGAATGGGGCGGGGAACGGCTCAGTCCTGGATAATCCATCCAGTTCGCAGGAAACTACCATGTCTACGGGGTAGATGCCCGCGCCCCCCGCTTTCGCGATAGCCACCTCTGCCGAGCTAATGTCAGTGGTAGAGTCATTTTTCGCTTCATCGGGTGCCCTCCCACTCGCCCAGAGAACTTCCCCACTTGCGTTGATGTGTGGCCCCAGATCAAGATCCAGCATTAGGCGATTCTGGAATGGAATGTCCGCACTTGTCACCTCCCAATCCTCCAGTTTCTTTCTGAGCCTCCTGACTGAGTAAGGCTGGTCAGCATATACCCTCCAATGCCTCTTCTCACCATGCCTCGTCCACTTGGTCACCGGCCCCTCTATGTCCACCACCTCCGAAATGGAGCGGACACCGTCAAGATTCACGGTTTCATCGGGACGGGGGGCTCCTCGTCGAGCTATGTCGAAGTAAGGGCGGAGCCCGTTTACCAGTAGAACCACTGAGTGTCCGGCTTGAGAGCGGCACCACAGTTCCACAGTTGTTCGGGGCGGATTCGAGTCGACAGACTGGTACGAACCGGAGACTATGCACATCCTCTCCTCCCACTCCATCCGCTCGCCTCGCTCTCAGCAGGTAACTGACTGCCTTCAAACTATGTCCCAGCGAGGGGCCATAACGATGCCGGGAGGAAATCCTTGCGCAATCGTTGAAAGCCGACTTGCTTCCGAGATGTACGACTGGAGTTGTAATCTTGGCAGAAGACCGACCTGAAATCGACTGGGACGCTCTCACTTTCAGTTTCACCGAGACTGACAGGATGTACATCGCCAAGTGCAACATCGGGGAGGAATGGTCTCCCGGATCAATGAGGGACTTCGGGGATCTGAGAATGTCACCCGCAGCCGGCGTCATAAACTATGGACAAGGCTTGTTTGAGGGTCTCAAGGCCCAAAGGGCAGCCGATGGCAACGTCGTATTGTTCCGCCCGGATCACAATGCCAGACGCTCGCAGGAAGGGGCTCGGAGACTTGGGATGCCCCCGGTTCCAGAAGAGATGTTCCTAGATGCGGTGAAGCAGACGGTCCGCGAGAACCTTCGGTGGGTCCCACCCATGGGCAAGGGGGCACTCTACGTCAGGCCACTTCTCATGGGCAGTGGCCCCATACTCGGAGTCGCCCCTGCCCCCGAATACACGTTCCTAGTGTTCGTGTCCCCTGTGGGGCCCTACTTCAAGGGAGGGATAACCCCCACTTCCCTGAGGGTATCGGACGAGTTCCACAGGGCTGCCCCAGGAGGCTCTGGGGGTGTCAAAGCGATAGGGAACTACGCTCCCGGAATGATACCCTCGAAGATGGCCAAGAAGGAAGGCTACTCCGAGATAATCTACCTCGATGCGGCCAACCACAAGTACATCGAGGAAGTGGGTGCAGCCAACTTCTTCTGCGTCAAGGATGGCGTGATATCAACACCGGAGCTGACAGGCACAATACTCCCAGGGGTCACGAGGTCATCCATCATAGATCTAGGCAGGTCGAGGGGATACGAGGTCAGAGAGGAGAAGGTGGAAGTGGGCTATGCCATGGATGCCGATGAGTGCTTCTGCGTAGGTACAGCAGCCGTAGTCTCCTCAATAGGGAAAATACAGCATGGTGACAGGGTCGTTGAGTACTGCGACGGGGGAGTGGGACCAGTCACAATGCAGCTTTACGAGGAGCTGACGGCAATCCAACAGAGGAGAGCGCCCGATGAGTTCGGATGGACTGTCGAAGTATGACTTCACAGTCATAATCCATATACACCGAGAGGCTGTGCCCCGGTTATGATTCAGTATTCATGCTCGTCCTGCGGGATGGGAGTAGTTGGAATGGAATGCGCAGCATGCAACAGCGAACTGGTGCCAGACACCATAACCACGGCCGATGGACGAGAGGTCTCAGTGGCAAGATGCCCAGAGGGATGTGGCAAGATCAAGTCTCCAATGTGCTGTGGTTTGGACATGACTTGCCAAGTCTGATGCACTCACTGGGGGACTGAAACAACCCAAACATTGCTTTCCTCGTCGAACACGGGATTCGGCATACCGGAATGCTCGATAATGCATGAGAAGACAAGCCTCCAGTAAGTCTCGTAAGCTCCCTCGATGCTTGATGAGTAGTAGGTTATCACAGAAGACGCACTATCCCCTTACACCGGTAATAGCGTTATTGCTGGGCCTAAGGCTGAAAGTGCTCTATTACGAAATGTGAAGATTATGATGATTGGATTCAAGGGGTACCCATTCTTCCACGTGCCTGATGGGAGAGGAGTGCTGCGGACATGACCACGCTAAGGGTGGTCACACGCATACAGATTCGGAAGTACAAGACTCCCCTATTCTTGAGGCGGAGTTGCTTCTGGAAGAGGATTTTCCAGATGAAGCGAAATCTCCTTCGGGGACGCCATCGATAGATCCCCGACGACTCTTAGCAGCAGCAGGGGCATTGGGGATAGTCGCCCTTCTCTTGGCCGTTATAGCACAATCAGTCATATTCGATCAGATAAAGGACGAGATCAAGAAGGATCTTGGAATCTATGAGAGGGTACCCGTTTGGGAGCGTGCCGAATGGCCCTACATTACATCCCAGAACAACTCGTTTGTCATGGAACAAGGCCCTTATGCCACTCTCGAGACCGATAACGAGTGGAACTCCACACACCATTTTGTCGAATTCATACTGCCCCTCTCAGAGGGTGGGGCGGCCCCTGATGGAAAGGTGAGTCTAGGACTCTGGCTACCCGATGTCCCGGAGGGAGTAAAGGTCCCAGTGATAGCAGAGTTCGGGCCATACTTCGATGAGGTATCGGTTGAAACCGGTCCAGTCGAACAGCCTGGGACTTGGCTTGGTAGCATGATCATCGATCAGATACTGCCTCATGGATTCGCCTTCGCACAGGTCTCCGTTATGGGAACCGGACGTTCGAACCATTGCATGGATCTGATGGGCAATGCAGAGCAGCTCGGCGTAGACGCAGCTGTTACTTGGCTTGGAACGCAGGATTGGTCAAACGGGCGCGTAGCCATGATCGGTAAGTCATACGACGGGTCAACCCCCTGGCAGGCAGCTATGTTTGGAAACGAGCACCTTTCCACCATCGTACCAATCTCTGGCCTTATTGGGGTCATGGAGCTGATGTGGAAGAACGGCTCCTCCGAGGCACGAGCACCGATAATGCACAACGGAGTCTACGGTTCGTATGGCATAGACGGTGATGCTGAGGACATCGGCAATCTATGCCCTGACTACATCATCGGGCCCGGAACCGGGGTGGCAGCTTGGATGTGGGGCGGAGAAGTCGCAGGTAACTACTGGGGAGAGAGGTACTTCCTCGATCGCGTGCTTGAGAATTACGAGGGCTCGGTGTACCTGATACAGGGAATGCACGATTGGAACGTGGACCCTCACATGGCCATTCCAGTGATCAACCAACTCAAGGATGCTGGAATAGAGGCAAAGGGACTATTCGGCCAGTGGGACCATGATTATCCAGATCGCCCCACATACCACTTTGATAGATCCGGGGAAGGTCGAGGGCGCGAGGCGTTTTCTCAGATGACAAGATTTGACTGGATGCAGGATCTACTAGAGTGGTTTGATTACTACTTGTTAGATGGGGGCGAGAAGCCAGGCCTTTGGGTCGAGATTCAAACTAACCAGGGGCAGTGGCGTCTAGAGGACAGGTACCCGCCCGAGGGAATGGCAACACTCGCGCTCGATTTAGGAGGGGCTTTGTCAAATATCGGTGGCACGACCAATATTCTACCGACTGGCTCAACCGGCCCCGTCTATGAGACTGCACCATTGGAAGAGGGCATATGGATCGCGGGACTCCCCCGACTCCACATAGATGTGAACACTGCAACCGTGGGTGGACAGATTTACGCATTGCTCGAGGATTGCGACGAGATGGGATCGTGCATCCACATAGGTCACGCCATCATGGATCTGCGATATCATGAGGGAGGTACCGAGGAGCAGACATGGCTGCCTGTAATACAGACAATCAATGCGAAGATGGAGTTCTTTGCAATGGACGTCCAGATTGAAGCTGGACATACAATCAGGCTGAGCCTATCTAGCACCGGCGAAGACTACCTGCCGGCTTCTACGAGCTCGGTGGTCACAGTTCAGGAGGGCCAGACGTCAAACCTACTACTGGATCTGATAGACCCGAGCGAAAAGATGCTATTCGACCCACCTCATTGCACAAGTCCAATTTGCATTGAGCAAGGGCTCAATGCTACGGTCACTTGATGCCGCCCTTCTCATAGCGCTGGGTCCACTTGAGCCTTCGAGGGTTCCTCTTGAGCTTCAGTGCGTTCTTGCGAGCCTTGCTGTCTCTGAACCACATTACCGAACCGTCCCTCTTGATGTACATGATTCCAGTACCTGGCTCTATCTCTTCGCTGGTGAAGCTGCAGATTCTTGTCTCTGGCATCTAATCCACCTACCGCGTCCCCAGCCTTCGGGCTTCTCGACCTGTGTCTCTTAGCATCAGAATGTCTCCGACACGTACCGGGCCGAGGACGTTTCTGGAGATAATTCGTCCAATGTCTCGTGGGTTGTTCGAATCGTCAACCCTTACCTTGACCTGAATGGCCTCGCCACTCATGCCAGTCCTGCCGACAATCTCAACGACCTCAGCCGGCCATGATTCTTGAGCCACTATGTCCAACCTCCTTCATTCAGTTGTTTGAGAGAGTCTCGTGGTGTCCCTTCACTTCGTTGAAGCGATCCTGTGCCTCTTTGTCGACGTCCAAGACCGCTATGGCAGCAGTTCTTGTTCCAGCTATCATTCCAGCTGAGTCGGCTAGGTAGCCCTGGTCTTCGACGTAGATGAATGGGATGTTCTTCTCCTTGCAAATCATTGGTATGTGAGCGAGAAGCTCTCCTGGGTTGACGTTCTCAGCCATGACTACCATGATTGCACTTCCGCGCTCTGCAGCCTTGGTGACCTCATTGGCCCCCTTCTTGATTCGGCCTTTGCCATCCTTGCCAATTGCTTTCACAAGTTCGTAAACTTGCTCTTGTACGTCTTTCGGGGTCTCAAATGCTATGTGAACACTCATTGGAACATCTCCTCGTGTTGGGTAAGCCGGCGCAGGACATGGCCGATATAAACGCAACGTATTGTCATACGCTCATGTCGAGGTCAAGAATTCACTCAATCAGGTCCTCGAGTCCACGGGCCAGTGCGGGTGCGGCGCTCACCACCGCACGTGGATTGGGGAGCGAATCAGTCGTGAAAACCCCATCAACGTGATTTGCCAGCTTGGAAAGAGCCCCACCGGTGAATAGCCCATGCGTGCAAGCTGCAAATACGGCAGTAGCGCCCTGTCGCCTGAGCGCGTCGCTAGCACGGCAAATTGTTCCACCAGTGCTGATCATGTCATCCACTATGGCTACTACTTTGCCTTCAACATCCAGGTCCTTCGGAGTATGCTCGATTGTATGGGCGTCAATCCTGGTCTTCTCAAGGTAGGAGAATTCGCTCCCCATCAGTTCAGCAACTTCTGAGGCACGAGATATTGCGCCCTTGTCCGGGCTGAGGATGAAGTCCGGGCTACCTTCCCTGCCCAGAAGATCAGCAATCTCCGGCATAGAGCTCACAAATCTTACCGGGACTCCAAGGCCATCCAGAACTTTTGGCTCGTGCAGGTCAAGAATCACGATTCCATCGCATCTGCTTCCCATGATTTCTGCAATCACTCGAGCAGAAACAGCTTCACCAGGGGAGAATCGCTTGTCCTGCCTCGCGTATCCGTAGTAGGGGATGGCTAGGTAGATGCCCGGACCAACGTCATCGAGTTTCTGGGGCTCTAGACCTTTGTAATTCGACAAATCCCCCTTCCTTACATCACTAATTGCCTCAAGAAGTAGTATAGTTCTCATGATCCCAGAATCTGGATACGTGTTGGAAACAAGGATTACAGGCTCGGATCTGACAAGCTCGAAGGAATCGCTGGGAACACGCACATAACCCTCGCCATCAGGGAATTTCCTGCTCTCAAGATCGACATATTCCATGCCCATAATCCCTGCTAGGGAGACGGCCAAATCGCGGCCGGATGAGCCGCTAACCACTGGCATGTGACGATGATGCGACCTGAGCCTCCTTCATGACGCTACCGCTTGTGAAAGGGGACTTGACTGGTGGGCATGACAGGATTTGAACCTGTGGCCTCCCGGTTATCAGCCGGGTGCTCCAGCCAAACTAAGCTACACGCCCTTGAGCAGCCGTCCGAGATTGGGTACTGATTTGAAACCTACTCATCATCGTCGAAATCACTTTCGCCGTCTTCGCCGTTCAACTTCAGGAAACTTGGCAGGGTTAGAAGCCGCTTCAGAGAGCACCTCAGGATCACTTCGTCAAGCCTAGAGGTAGTCCTGGCAAGCTGTCCAACAGGAATGATGAAACTCTCCTCGATTCCATGCTTCTTCTTGACCATGAAGTGAGGGGTTACAATAACTCCCCTGTATGTTCTCTTGATCTTCACCATACCCACAACGTTCCCTATGTCGATTCCATCGTTGTC
The DNA here is from genome assembly GCA_002726275.1 of Methanobacteriota archaeon. GTDB lineage: Archaea > Thermoplasmatota > Poseidoniia > Poseidoniales > Thalassarchaeaceae > MGIIb-O5. The sequence continues at coordinate 23,435 of PBSO01000037.1, forward strand.
AAGCACCGCGCGATCAAGAAGCTCATCCGGGGCAAACAACTCTTCCGAGATCCTCACTGTGTTCCTCCACCTCCTCTGTAGTTCACGCATTGATTTTGATAGCTTAATTGCACCATCTGGCCTAATGCTGTGAACTAATTCCTTCGAAAGGGGAGCGCTTTCAGCTGCCTTTCTCATGTATTCCTCTGCGACTCCAGGGACAACTTTCAATCTAAGGGACTGAACACATTCGTCCCTCGGATGAAACCTCTCTCCCGTGACTACGCCGACGAAAGTGTCTCCGACATATACGTCCCTTTGGAGTAGCTCTTGTATTCTATAATCATCATTCATTTTCTCACCGATTGTTGTTGAGTGTGCATCCCCCGCGCTTCTCTCCAATGTTCCAGACGCTTGATTGGCACTTATACTATACGTTTAACAAGACTGATAATTCAATTGGAAATTTCAATGATAACCTAATTTTCCTATTGATAATTTAAAGTGTGTTTGATTATTTGTATGATTATCAGAAATTGGGTTTCGCCGATTATCATGGACTTCTGAAGCGCTGATCCCAACCCGTTCACAGAGAACCTTGATGTGCGTCGCGTTACTCCAACATGCGATGACAGACGCGTTGGAACTCCTGAACTCGATTCGCAAAAGGACTGGCAAGTCCCTAACTCCCGGGCTTCCCGATGAAGTCATTCGGATGTTTTCAGAATCTGACCCCTCTCTTTCCAGGGCGATTGAAGAATCATTAGTCAATTTCGACATTCTCTCTTCCGATCAAGGAACTTCAATGTTTGATATGGATGAGGATGATATGGTCAGGGAGGTCCAGTCTGATTTCGTCAATTTCTACGCACCAGAAACAGTAAACCCGTATGTAGCAATAGCTGCAAGAGGTCCATGGATTGTCACTTCCCATGGGGCCGTCTTGCACGATAACGGGGGATATGGTATGCTTGGTATGGGGCACGGCCCTGATGACGTGATTAATGCGATGCAGCAGAACTGGGTAATGGCCAACGTGATGACTCCCTCATTTAGTCAGAAAAGACTGGCGAATATGATCAGGGCGGAAGTAGGGCAATCTAGAGGGAACTGCCCTTTTGACAAGTTCATTTGCCTGAATAGCGGCTCTGAATCAGTGGCCATCTCAATGAGAATCGCCGACTTAAATTCGAAAATCGAAACTGGGCCAGGTGGCTCTCATGAGGGGAAGCCCACGAAATTACTGGCACTTGAGCAGGCATTCCATGGCAGAACACAGCGCCCCGCTCAAATTTCAGACTCATGCAGGGACAAGTATGAGGAGCATTTGGCAACTTTCCGTGACAAAGAGGGCGTTATGTTTGTTCCTTCAAATGATGTCGATTCACTAAGGGACGCCTTTGCAAAGGCCGAGAGTGAGGGATTCTTCATTGAAATGATGGCTATGGAGCCGGTGATGGGAGAAGGCAACCCAGGGCAATGTGTTACAAGAGAGTTCTATGATGAGGCACGCCGTCTAACCAAGGAGCATGGAAGCTTCCTACTAGTCGACTCAATACAAGCAGGATTTCGCGGTCAGGGCTGCCTAAGCATAGTCGACTACGAAGGCTTCGAGGATTGCGAGGCACCTGATATGGAGACATGGTCAAAGGCACTGAGCGCAGGCCAGTACCCTCTCTCAGTAGTTGGACTTAGTGAGAGGGCGGCCCAGACGTACGTCGTCGGTGTCTATGGCAATACTATGACAACGAATCCACGGGCACTAGAGACCGCAATCGCAGTTCTGGGCAGGATCACCCCAGAACTCAGGGACAACATACGCGAACGCGGTTCGGAGTTCAAGAGAAAACTGACAGGGCTAATGGAGGAGTATCCAGGCAGGGTTATCGATGTCCAGGGAACCGGATTGCTACTTTGTGCGGAACTAGATCCAGACACACTCCCAGTCATTGGATTCGGTAGTGTTGAGGAATGGTGCCGAAGAAACGGCCTCGGGGTAATTCACGGAGGTTCAAACGCCCTGAGATTCACCCCTCACTTCGCCATAACCTCCGAGGAGATAGACATGATAGTAGACATCATCAGGCAGGCACTGGAACACTTCTCGTCGGCTGAAAAGGAAAACAAGGCGAAATCCCTAGCATGAGTGATCGGATGGGAAAGAAAGTCCACATCGTTGGAGAAAGGGACGTATTTTTTGATGCGATATCTGACAGACTAAACAGGGCGGGAGCCATAATCACAGATGACAGGCAAAATGCTGATGTCGTCGTCTCCTTGGGCAAAGGGTCTAGCGGTGACATAGTTGTGGTCCCTGGGGATATGGAGACTGGAGATGCCAGCCTCATTGTAAGGATCCACGACTTGCTGATCCCCGAGTCTCCCAATGAATGGGGCCCAAGGGACATCCATGAGTGGTCGTACAGCATTATGGAAGGCGCAAACAAAAACGAGGCCTCCGATTTCCAAGCTAGGCATTGGCTGCATGTAAGGGATGCCACTGATGCACTCTCATTACTGATAATGGCTGACTCGGATGTAATGCCTAGTGGCATACTGAATATGTCTGGGAGGCGTGCATGGGGGCCTCAAGAGGTTCTAGAGGAGATGACTCTACTTTGGTCTAGATTCACCAATACTCTGAATCACTCGCACACACCAGAGTCACTTTCCGCGATCCCAAGTCCAGTTCCGGAATCCTCCAGGGGATCAGTCAGCAGACCCGATCTAGGATCACTTCACGAAGCTCTGAGGGAACTAGGAACAGATGGATGGCATCCGCTAGTCCCTATGCGAGTTGCACTGATGGAGGTCTTCGCTCACGCGGAGAACTGATTCAGTTCTTGTCGTTCTGGACCTTCACTCTGATGGCCTGAGCCATTCCCTTGGCGGACTGCATAGCCTTGCGGACTCGGGTACCAGCTGCCTTGTTCCCCTTGTCGTGCTTGACTGCGTCACCCACGGCGTCTTCTAGCATCTCAATCATATCATGCATCATCTTCTCGACGGACATAACGCAGGCCCGGTGCAAGAACGCTCTTAGCCGTTTTCACGAACCAAGTCGTGATAATCCCCACTATTGAGAGAACAAATCAGCGCCGAGAACCGGCAAAATAACGCTAGCATCGCCCTCTACGACCACTTGAGGCGCCTCTGGACGGACTTTTCCCCAAGAAACGGCCTCCCGTAGACGAGCACCAGATAGAGAACCATCGTATTCGGGAGCAGTAGTGATTGAAACAGCCGAATCCAATCCGCCTCTGTATTGATTCCACCAAATGACGTGATGCTTGGAAATCCCTCCCCCTACCATTAGCGCGTGACTCTCATCTGCCGTCCAAGTCAAGTCAGAGAGGATTTGCTCATCTGCCATAAGATCAACAAAGAATTTGGGATTCTTCTGCCGGTGCATGAATAGTTGCGCTCCTATTGATCCATCGGTAATTCCGGGAATGACCATGGGAATACGGTGTTTTGCAACCCAGTGAAGCAAGGACGACTCATCTTCGATCCTGTCTCCCAGAGCCCAACACAGCTCAACCGAACCAAACCCAAGCCACGGATTATCTGGGATCGCCTCTTTCCGTTCGATTTCTATTTCATCTAGCCAAGGCAGAACCACGTTCTCCAAAATCTCCCCATAGCACTCATTCGGGACAATCACGTTGCCAAGTCTGTTGAGTCCCTCTTCACCCAAGGCGATATCATCCAAACTGAAATCCCCGTGGAAGTATTCTCGGTAGGTCCTGGCAATGTCATGATCGAGAGTTCCACATGTGGTAACTACGACATTGAAAGACTGCCTCTTCAGCCCCTCTAGGAAGAACCCCCTAGTTCCCGTAGCACAAAGACATGCAGGAAAAGAGAGCCAGTTCAGAACGCCCTGCTCGCCGACGCTTTCCATCGATTCACGTAATATGTCTCTTGCAGAAGCAAGCTTTGTTGCTGTGAAACCGCCAGCTCTAGACATTTGGTCGATTAGTGACCCAACACTGTCAACAGACTCGAAGTCATAGTCCTCGACTGGCACGTCGAAGTCGTCTCGCGAGTATCCGGCCACGTCAGTCCGCGTCGCTCATTCCCCTTCAATTGGTCGCACTCTGCAGTTGTATTATCCGGTCTCGAATCGAGGCCGCTCTCTCGAAGTCCAGTCTTGCAGCTGCAGCCCGCATCTCCTTCTCCAGCTTCTCGACAATCCTCGATACGTCACCCCCATCCCCGATGTCAATATTTTCCGATGGAATCTCAGCCCATTCTGGCTGACTCACGTTGTCTAGAACTGAATCGGACGTATTCCACATGCCGGCACCCAGTGCGAACTTCTGGGCCAGCCCGTCTAGTCCCTTTTTCCCAGGGGCCTTCGCAACCAGCCTCCTGCCTCCGCCACTGCCCTTTCCCGCTGCCCCAGCCAACAGGTCCCCAATCTCCTGGCCCATTACCGGTAACGGCTTCTGGATGGTTTTGGGAGTTATTCCGTGCTCCTCGTTATGCTTCTTCTGCCTGGACCTCCTTGCAGTGGTCTGCTTCATCGCTGCCTCCATTGAGGGGGAAATTGAATCTGCGTACAGAATCACAATTCCGTTCTCATTCCTCGAGGCCCTCCCTATTGTCTGCAGAAGAGACCTCTCGTTCCTAAGGAATCCCTGTTTGTCCGCGTCGAATATTGCAACGAGTGACACCTCTGGTATGTCCAATCCCTCTCTCAGAAGATTGATCCCTACAATTACGTCGATGTGCCCAATCCTGAGGGCCTTGATGATCTCGGTCCTCTCAAGAGTGTCTATCTCAGAGTGCAGATAGTGTGCCTTGATGCCATTTCTTTCTAGGTAACCAGCCACTTCTTCTGCGAACTTGATAGTCATAACCGTGACAAGCACTCGCTCGTCTCTCTCCACTCTGGAATTTATCTCGGACATCAGATCCTGTACCTGTCCCTCTATCCCCTTCACTACAATCCTCGGATCAAGAAGTCCAGTAGGTCTGATTTCCATCTTTACGACCCCTTCAATCTCAGAGAGTGTCCCCTCTAGAGTCGAAGAACCCACCCTCTTTTCCAGCTCTGGAGTAGAAACTCCACCTCCTCCCTGGACATGAAGGAGTCCCTTGGGTACTTCTTGCTTGGTAACCTCAGCGAGATGTCGTAACTCCCTCTCCCCGGGAGTGGCGCTTACATACACCATCTGAGGGACTATGGACTGGAACTCATCAATCCTCAGAGGTCTGTTGTCATATGCTGAAGGTAGCCTGAAACCATGGTCAATCAGATTCTTCTTCCTGGAGAAGTCTCCTCCGTGCATCCCGCCCACTTGTGGCAGAGTCACGTGGCTCTCATCCATTATCACCAGGTATCTATCGTCACCACCGTGAAATTTCTCTGCATTCGTGGAGAAGAAGTCCAATAGGCAGTACGCTCGTTCTCCCCTCTGGCGCCTGTCGAAATGCCTCGAGTAGTTCTCAACGCCCTTGCAAGAGCCAATCTCGGTTAGCATTTCCAGATCAAATCTTGTCCGCCCCTCCAGTCTATGGGCCTCGATGTCCATGCCCTTTCCTTGGAACCAGTCAACCCTTCCATCCAACTCGTGCTCTATGTCTTCAAGAGCCTCGTTGAAACTCTCCTCGCTAGTCATATAGAACTCTCTTGGATGTATCCAAGCCTCCTCGAAGTCATACAGTACCTCCCAAGAGATGGCCTCACAAATCTGGATCTTCTCTATCCCCTCCCAGCCAAACCTCACTCTCATCGGGTCATCCCTGCTAGGCATCCAGATGTCCAGAACCTCTCCTCGAAGTCGAATGTCGCCACGAGTCATTCCACCGGTGGTTCTCTTGTACTGTAGGCCGACGAGTTCTCTGACTACATCTTGAGGGTCTATACTCTGTCCAACTTGCAGTCTGAGGTGGTTCTGCTCGAAAACTTCAGGGGGATTAAGTCCGTAGATGGATGAGACGGTGCCTATGGTAACCACGTCAGGCCTGGAAACCAAAGAGGCCACTGTGGAGAACCTCTCCTGCTCTATCCTCTCATTCATCTGCAACTCCTTGTCGATGTAAAGGTCCCTGCCAGGGATGTAAGCCTCGGGTTGGTAGTAGTCGTAGTAGCTAACGAAGTACTCAACGGCATTCTCTGGAAACAGCTCGCTCATTTCCTGCCACAGTTGCCTCGCTAGGGTCTTGTTGTGAGATAGAATAAGCGTCGGCATTTGCAACTTCTCGATGATGTTCGCCATCGCGAATGTCTTGCCAGACCCAGTCACCCCCAGTAGTACGCACCTTTCTTGACCTCCCTCTATCTGTTCCACTAGGGAGTCAATCGCCTGTTGCTGATCACCGGCGGGTCCGTAGTCAGAGCGTAGAACGAACATCACAGCACCTAGTCCAACATCCCATCAGCTGTCAATGGATCAATCATCATAATGGCTGCTAGAAGAATCCACCCAGTAAGCATCGAAACACGGAACAGTGTTGTTTGGAAGTCTGCCAATCTATCCCGGGAAACGATGACTGCAATATTGAGGATGGACATTGCCCCTGCCGCAGCAAGAAACCATATCTCATCCATAGGATCAGAAATTGCGAAGCATGCAAACCAAAGAAGAGTAAGTTGTACAGAGGTCCTGGTGGTGGCCTGCTCGCCGAACCTGGAAGGGAATGAATGAATCCCATTTTCCCTATCGCTTTCCACATCCATCCTAGCGTAGTTGATGTCGAAGGCAGTTATCCATAATGAGACACCCAATGAAATGAAGAACACCTCGGGGTACCAGTGGAACTCAGTGGAACCATCACCCATACCGGTAATTGCGGCCCACCCGTGTACATCGGCTGAGACGGCGACCCAGGCAGCTGCTGGAGCAAGTCCCAAGCAAAGCCCCAGCCATGAGTGACACAGCCAGGTGTATCTTTTCGTATACGGATAGATTACGAAAACCAGAACTGGAAGCCAAGCCATCATGAGTGCCACCTCGTTAAGCTGCCAGGCCCCGAAGAGAAGCATCCCAAGAAAAACTGCTGAGAGGGACCAAGCAGTACCCATCGACATGGCACCTGAGACCAAATGGCGATTTTCTGTTCGAGGATTTGTAGCGTCAATGTCCCTGTCTATGATTCGATTCAGTGCCATAGCCAATCCCCTTGCCCCCACTGCCGCAATTAGAATCCAGAGGATATCGACGCCAAACTTAGGCGTCGAAAGCTCGTGTACGAATTGGTTGTGAGCTAGGACATACCCAATTAGCACGAATGGAAGTGAGAACAAGGTATGCTCCACCTTGACGAACTCCAGGATGTCCCTGAAGCCCATTAGAAACCACCCTCTTCAAGCCACGACTCGACTCTTCTCAGAACCTCCGGATCATGCAACGTAACTCCGGGCCATCTTCGTACAGGCATCACTCCCTCGTTCGATGGAATGGGGGCCGTCGCATCCCATGCAACACGGTTTCTGTGATCATCGAAATGAAGGTCCCTACCAACATCGAAACGGCAGAAAAGTTGCCATAGTAGGCGCCTTCTCCAACCCTTCTCGTGAAGATCAGCATCCGTATCTGTGATGAATAGCCATCTCAGATTCTTCGAACCCTCCAGTTCCCAAATCGCATTGCAGATACCCTCTATCTTCTCCCTTTGTCTCCTAGCTGCAGTCTCATTGACATGCTCGACGCTTTCATTTGGCTTGGGACCCCCTTCAATATCTGTAGTGACAACTAACATTGACGAGCGAAGAAGCCTAGCCTGCTCGACACCATCAATCCCAGTAGCAGATACTTCCAGGCTTTCAGGGCAACCCGGTTGGGTTCCGGGCTCATGTAGAATATCTCCAACAACCGGCCTCGTTGCATCAATCAGTAATTTGTCATGCACGTTCTCCCATGGCGAGGCATGTGCGAGTGAATCAGCTACCATACCCGGCAACACTACCAAATCATCTGGTATTGATACTCTCACATCCAATGCATCTAGGAGGGAATCCAGATCCTTCACCGGGTGACCTTCATCGACAACCACAATCACCTTCAGGAACATCATTTGACCAGCGCCTAGGAGTCCAAGTGCAGTTTTTCTCCCCTGTCGTGGGTATCTCTGCTTCGATGACACAATCGCCAGATTGTGGAAACCTGTCTCTAGTGGGAGGAAGAGGTCAGTCACATCCCTGTGTTGGAATCTCAGAACAGGCAAGAAGGCGTCTCCTATGGCCTCCCCAAGATATCCATCCTCCATGGGTGGAACGCCTACAATGGTCATTGGAATTACTGCATCCTTCCTGTGAGTGATGGCTTCGATATGCATGACCGGATACAAATCTGGAAGAGAGTAGTGACCAAAGTGATCACCGAATGGCCCCTCCATCCTCTCCTCCCCTGGGGCCATGTAACCCTCGATAACGACGTCACACTCCGCTGGAACCCACAGGTCATTCGTCAGACATTTTGTAATCTTCAGCCTACTGCCACCCAGTAGGCCAGCGAACTCGTACTCAGACAAATTGTCTGGGAGTGGAGATATGGCGCTGAACATTACTTCAGGGGGCCCTCCGAGACATATCGCAACCGGCATCCTCCCATTGGTTGCCTCTGCATGTTCGGCCCCGTGCTTATGCGCTTGCCAGTGCAGTCCAACTTCCCTTGGCCCGAATAATTGACTCCTGTACATCCCCATGTTGTGTACTCCTGTATCAGGATCAGCAGTCACAACAAGAGGGAGAGTCATGTATCGACCGCCATCTTCAGGCCAAGTCTTTGGAATTGGAAGCTTGGTTATGTCCGGGAAATCCATCATTATTTGCTGACATGCCCCTCTGCTGACCTTCTTGGGAGCCATGGATATCCCCTCTTTGGCAAGCCCCAGGCCTTTCCATGGGGCCCTCAGGATTCCACCAATGTCTGGTTTCATCAGTGCTACCATTCTTTTTCCGATCTCGTCTGGTGAATCAACATCCAGAGCTAGATTCGTCCTTTCCCTTGTCCCAAACAGGTTCATTGCGAGAGGGAATTTACTGATACTCCCATCAGGGAGCCTTGGCTGCTCGAAAAGAATTGCACCCCCGCCCCTCTTGACAAGACGGTCTGCGAAGCACCCAGCTTCGTACTCAACATCAACTGGATCAGCCACTCTGATTAGCTCTCCAGACACTTCAAGAGCCCGGATGTAACGTGACAGTTTGCGCCAGCCCACGACCCTCCGGCGGGCCCACAGGATGAGAAGGTTCGCTCGCCGCCGTAGGCGGCGTGACCGACGGTTTCATTGGGTAATCCGCATCCGACGCATTATGGGTGAAGCAGCGACGGTCTGCGATGTCCTCGTTATAGGGGCTGGACCAGGTGGTGGCAACGCAGCCCTTCAGTCAGCTAGATTGGGTCTCGAAACTATACTAATCGAGGACCATGATGAGATTGGCACACCAGTTCATTGCGGCGAATGTATCTCAGACATTGCCTGTCAGAACTTAGGACTCAGCCTTCCCGATGAGGTAATCAGCAAGAAAGTCAAGGGGATAAGGGTGGTTTTTCCTGATGGGACAGAGAAATGCCTGTCAGAACACGGCTACGTTCTCGAGAAGCATCTGTTCGAGAGATGGATCGCTGACTCGGCTGTTAAGGAGGGCGCCAGACTCAGTCTCGGTCACAAGATTACCGGAATGAGTAAGCTGTACGAGGAGGGCGCATTCTCCGGATGGATGTGCGAGGGCAAGGGAGACCTCTTCCCAATCAAGGCAAAGATAGTAATCGATGCGTCAGGAGTCGCTTCGGTGGCTTCGAAGATTCTAGAACTAAATCCGAGAGGAAAGGTGGTTGCTGGAATGCAATACGAGCTAATCGACGTCCCAACTGATGGATACCTAGATTTCTACATCTGGCCCGAATATGCTGAGAAGGGTTACTTGTGGATGATACCGAAGTGTGATGGCAGGGCGAATGTTGGATTGGTCACCGAGGATAAACCGAGGACGAAAAAGGCCCTCGATGAGTTCATCGAGAAAACCCACTTCAAGGATCTTGAACAGGTGCTACCTCCATGGAAAAATAAGGGGAACCCCGCCTTCGGTGGAACCATACCAATATCCGGGCCACATGAGAACACACATTCAGATGGCCTGATGCTCGTGGGCGATGCTGCTGGATTCACCTCCCCACTATTCGAAGGGGGCTCCCATCTCGCCCTGAAGTCCGCTGTTTTCGCAGCCCAGACTGCTTCAGCAGCAATCTCGGAGGGAGATTTGAGTGCCTCTAGACTAGCTGAGTACCCGAAGCTGTGGAAGAAGGAGTTCCCACCTTATGACAAGATTTTGAGAGGTAAGAACGCGCTATTCGACCTCTCAGACGATGAGATGTCCTTGATGGCTAGATGCTTCCCAGACGAGATGTCCGACATGGGTGCCGGAGGAAAGGCAATGGTCGGCATGAGAATCCTTCTACGAAAGCCCGGATTATATCTCAAGAAGATAGTCCCGGCAATGCTGGCATTCGGTTACAGTCGGGCCAAGTTCTACGGTTGGTGACTGTTTGCTTCCCCTTCTAGGGCAATTACTCCTGCTGACTGCTATTTTCGCGTCCCTGTTTCACGTCCTGCGACCAGAAAAGTCAGCAGATCAGTTCGTTCGAGCGGTTACCGCGGCATCTCAAGCCTCCCCCTTCCTCTTACTGGCTGTGGCATTCATCATTGATGCGGGGGCACTCGACTTAGTTGTCAGATATGGCGGATCAGAACTGCCTCTGATTTATCGCATCTCAGCCGTGTGGAGTAGCAGGTCCGGGCCTCTTTTGATGTGGGCGGGAATAATGGGGGCCGTTACTTGGTGCATGTCACGTAAATCACCAGAAACCAGCTTAGATGTCAGGATAATGCATGCTTGGACCGCACTCCTGCTCTCTCTAGCAGCGATGCTATCGCCCTTCGAGACTTCTTCGAGCCTAATTGGAGGGGGCCTCAACCCACTTCTTCAGACTGACTTGATGGTAATTCACCCTCCAATTGTATTCGCATTCTACTCGTTCTGTATAGCGACTTCAAGCGTGGCTCTGGCAGGCGTGATAAGGGGGGACGAGGCAACCGAGATCCACCGTTCACAGCTATATTGGGCAAGGGCTGGCTTTCTAGTTGGGACAATTGGAATTGGCCTAGGCGGGCTTTGGGCATACACAGTACTCGATTGGGGTGGCTATTGGGCGTGGGACCCAGTTGAGACCGGGTCCCTACTGCCATGGCTAGCTCTGCTGGTAGTGCTCCATGCCAGAGCCAACACAAACAGCCCAGCCACGAGGGTCTCCCCTGCCGTAGGGATAATGGCAGGAGCGCTTGCATTCCATGCGACGCTGGTAACTAGGGCCAATGGCGTCTGGGCATCGGTTCATGCATTCGTTTCTGATGGAGAGGGCTCGCTACCACAGGATCCTTACTTACGAGTTCTGGAGATAGTCGAGATGGATGCTGTGGGAGCTGAGATTATGGGATACGTGATATCAATAATATTGCTTTTCTACTATTCAATCACTCACCTACGGAGGCAACAAAGAGAGTCACTGAGAATCTCCGGAAACACCTCACTCCTTCAGTCAAACAGAACCCTTTCACTAACGCTGGCGGGGTCCTTCGTCATAGTCTCAATCTGGATAGGCTCCGTCGCAACATTCCTGGTAGGTTTCTCGGCAATCGTTCTACTGATTGAGGGGGATGCCAAGAAGCCACCAACTCACTGGGTTGCACTGGGAGTCACTTTGATGCTTTTCTCAAGCTGGACATGGAACGCCGAATGGTACCAAGCCTTTGCTGGAATGGTGCCCTTCTTTGTCCCCTGGATAATGACCGAAGAAGAGGAAGGAGAGTCGTGGGGAATCCTCGACGAAGCGTCCTCGCGTACGCGCGCGGCCAAGACCTTCCCCTGGTACGGAGGCATTGCTTTCCTCCTGCTCACGTGGATGATTCTCACAGTAGAGATAGACGGAACAAGTTTGGAGGCGCACGAGTTCTACGGCGCACCAATAATCGGTCTCCTAGCCCTAGCACTGGCCGCCTACTCATGGGGGAACTCAGTTGACACGAGAAAGGGCAACTTGCTGCTACTTGCAGCAGTGACTTCTTCGCTGGCACTCGCTTATCTGTCCGATCAATTCAGCCTACCGGGCGACCCCCATCTGCCAATCACATCTTTTGCAACTAGAGGTGCGCTCGCCACTTTCATGCTAACCCTACTGGTTTTCGCTCTCCCCCCAGTCTCGAGACAGGCATGGAAAACGGCCTCTTCCGCATACAAGTCAGCCTCAAAGGCGGGAAGAAGAAGCCTGTCGCCTCCACGAATCAGGCTGCTAGCTAGCCACTTAGCCCATCTTGGGATACTATTGCTGCTAGTCGGGCATGTTATGACAACCACACTGGTTGACCGATCTGACCCATCACACTTGGTCACGCTAGTCAAGGACGAACCAGTGAGGCATGGTGATTACGACTATGTCCTAATAGAAACAATCGCCATCGATAACCAGGACGATGACTTCCGTTTCGACGTGGGTGACGCCTACCTCGGAATAGTGGTCGAGATGCGCAAGGGGGGTGAAGTAGTAGACACTCTCGAACCGGGGATTTTGAGGTTCGGAGCATCGGGCAGGTCAGAAGTCGATAGGCACGTGGGAATGTTCGGCGATACAATTCTGATCCTCGATGGATTCCAAGTCCAAGACCTAATGCCATCCCTCTTCCTAAACCAAACCGGTGACATCGATAGAATACGGGTCACAGTGCACGAACTTCAGGGAAGTCATCTTGTTTGGGGGGGCTGGTTAATCACCATACTTGCGGCAGGTCTCGCATTTTCATCAAGCGAACGAAACCAATTAGAAGAGGAGTAATCGAGGCAAGGAAGTCGATTCCACCACCGTTTGTATGAAAAAGGGGAAGCGGGTCGGCCGGACGCCTAGGAGGCCCATTCATGGATAGCGGTGCAATAGTCCACATTGACTACGACCTTTACGAAGGTGAAGCAGAGAGGCTAATCGAGACCACTCGCGAGGACGTCGCGAAGGAGCATGATATGCATGACGAAAGCCGAACCTACGAGCCTATGGTTACAGTGGTTGGAGATGGAAGGCTAATAGCCGGATTCGAGACATCATTGGGCGAGGCAGAGGCTGAGAAGGACTACGAAATCGACATAGAGCCGGCGGATGCCTATGGCGAGAGAGATGCCAGCCTGGTTGAGACAATCGGGCAGAATGTCCTGATGAGGAGCGTTCGAGACCCTAACATGCTAGCGATAGGCGCACCTGTGGAAATAGGAGGAAGGCAGGGCACCCTACAGTTCCTAAGCGCCGGACGTGCACGAATCGACTACAACCACCCACTGGCCGGATCAACTCTTCGCTACAACTACCGAATCGTGAAGGTAGTCGAGGATCGGAAGGAAAAGGTCGAGACCCTACTAAACATGAACACGGGCCGTGATGACTTCGAAATCGAGTTCAAGAAGGACGATCTGACAGTTACACTCCCAGACACCATAGCATACGACCAGAACTGGTCATACGCCAAGTTCAGCCTGGTTCGAACCCTTAGGGACCATATCGGAGTAGGTACCATCGTGTTCCGCGAAGTACACGAACCGAGGGTAGTGGAAGAAGAAGAGTGATTCGCAGGGTTCTTCCCTCATCGCCATCACGTTGTGCTCGCCTCAATGACGACGAAGGTGGACTGAGCCAACGGCACTGACGTTCCCTATGAGTACCGAGAGGCACCAAATCATACGTGCATTGAAGACACGCAGTGTATTCGACGAACCAATGGCAAGACCGATAGTCGGACTATCAATGGTCGCAATGATGCTACTTTCCGTGCTCACCAGCGGGTGCATGGGTCTCGCGATTCAGCGTGAGGTGATGGAAGACCTCAGGGAGGATTACGAAATAGACACCGTCCCCGTCGAACCAATCGGATGGGAGCACAAGTTTTCGCAAAACGAATGCGTTCTTCCCGGAACTGAGGAAGACGCTCAGGAACTTGATTGCTACTCCAACATCACCACCATTCGCGTAGATCAAACCGTGTCTAAGATGTCACTAGATTTGTCAGTCTCTTTCGAATGGTCGGCACTGATAGGAGAGTACCTTGGAAACAATACCGACGAAATAAGATTCGTCGAGATAACTCTCCGAAAGCCGAACCAGGAGGTTTGCTGGACCTATCTGGCAACCAGTACCGTTTCCCTGGAAGGGGAATGGAGTGGTGAGAACGACTGCGAATCCGGAACCGGATCAAATACGTCGGGATTCGATGAAGGGGAATGGAAGCTGGAGGTCAGGGCAAGGGGCTATGCCTTCTCGGCACCGATAGACACCCTGTCCTTCCAAGATGAATTCAGAGTCTCCTTGTGGGTCACTAAACCATGCGTTAGGTTCCCAGAAATTCACGAATTTCCCGATTGTACGTTCCTATCTGACCTAGACTGAGCCACTTTATCCGGGCAGAGTCCATGCGTAGCGCTTATGAGCAGTCGGCAGGTCGCCGCGACGCTGAGGAATCATTGTGGATGACAGTCTGAGCCCCCTAGTGCCTCTTGACATGTACGAGCAGCATGCTGTTCACATTGGAACCAATCAGAAGTCATCAGACATGAAGCGCTTCCTGGACACTTTCAGGCAGGATAGCAGTGGGCTCCATCACATCGACATCAGACAGACAGATGCTCGCATCAGAACTGTCGCCAAGTTCCTCTCAAACTACGAGCCCAGCAGAATTCTAGTGGTTAGCGCAAGACAGTACGGTCAGAGACCAGCTCGCAAGTTCGCCGAGGCAATCGGCGCGAAGAGGATTGTCGGGAGGTTTATCCCAGGCACACTGACAAATTCAAGGCTCAGGACCTACATCGAGCCCGAGGTAATATTGGTCACCGATCCAGCAGCCGACTCACAGGCACTTTCTGAGGCTGTCAGCTCTGGATTGCCAGTCGTTGGAATCTGCGATGCCAACAACAAGCTAAGGAACGTGGACCTCGTTCTTCCGGCCAACAACAAGGGAAGAAGGTCACTCGCTCTAATTTACTGGCTATTGTCCAGAGAGACTCTGAAGATTCGAGACTCAATCACAGACGCCGACTGGGAGAGGTCCCAGAACGTCGATGACTGGGAATCTTCATTCTAGGCCGTTGCCCGGAAATTTT
This sequence comes from Methanobacteriota archaeon, assembly GCA_002726275.1. Lineage (GTDB taxonomy): Archaea > Thermoplasmatota > Poseidoniia > Poseidoniales > Thalassarchaeaceae > MGIIb-O5. The sequence goes on from PBSO01000037.1 coordinate 38,556, forward strand.
GGGTGTACCGTGATAACTAGGAGTATCTGCGCATGCGCGTGAGCGTCGAACAAGTCCCACTCTTCCTAGCCCCCATGGCAGGTGTGACTGACCTAGCTTACCGCTTGTTGGCGCGAGAGTGCGGGGCAGACGTAACCGTTACAGAATTCACAGCAGCCTCTGGTTTGACTCGTAAGAATACGTATTCGTGGCTAAAGGTTGAGTCAGACCCCCGGGAGAAGCCGTTCATTCCCCAAATCTTCGGCGGAGATATAGATGAGATGGCGAAAACAGTAGAAATGCTCCAAGACAGAGCCGATGTAATAGACATCAACTTCGGCTGCCCAGCCCCCAAGGTGTGCAGAAATGATGCAGGAGCAGCCTTACTGAGGGACCCTGATAGGGTCGTTTCCATGGTCAGGGCGTGCATAGACGTGGCTGACATTCCCATCACCGTAAAGATGAGGCTAGGTACTGGTAGTGGGGAAAACACCGCTCTGGAGATATCAAAGAGGCTAGAGCATGAGGGGGTAAACAGGATTTGTGTGCATGGCAGAACCCTGAGGCAGAGATACTCAGGAATTGCTGATTGGGAAGAAATAAGGCAGATATCTGAATCCGTTAGTATTCCTGTAGTAGCGAACGGGGACGTCGTAGACGCCCGTTCGGCAAGCTCGTGCTTGGATCTGACAGGAGCTTCGGGAATCATGATCGGTAGAGGGGCAATAGGGAATCCAACAATATTCCACGAGATAAAGAGAGACCTAGGTTGGACAGAATCTAGCCCTCCATGGGAATACGAGGATAAATCAGTGGCTAGGAAGTGGTGCTGGGACAGGTATCTGGAACTCAGTGATGAAGTGTATGGCAGCCAGGGGGGTAAGAACCTCAAGAGGCACGCCGTCTCCTTCACAAAGGGCCTGCCCGGGGCCTCAGCAATGAGGGTCAAACTCCACTCCATGCGAGACAACAAGGAACTAGGCCTCGAGGTAAGCAACTATCTCGAAGAACTGGCTCATCCTGCTACGCTCGCCTAATTTGAGAGGGCCTCATCCAGCCTTCCTGCCACCGTCCGCAGCCTTCGGAGAGTCCTATCCGCGTTTCTCATGACCCTCTCTGAAATCTCCTCTCCATTTCTACCAGCGATCCTGAATCCATATGGCATCCTCCCCCCTAGGGTGTTCAGCAGAACCCTCTGAGCATCGAGGCTCACGGGCTCTAGTATCGACTGCACCTTTTCAATGCTCAGCGAACTCTTTTTTGCTCCATTAATCAGTTTTCTTGAGACGCCCTCTTCCAATCTTCCAAGACCTCCGCGAGTCATCAGCC
>PBSO01000038.1 GCA_002726275.1 Methanobacteriota archaeon
CGCGCCAGAGACAGAGCCACCAGCCGCGCCAGAGACAGAGCCACCAGCCGCGCCAGAGACAGAGCCACCAGCCGCGCCAGAGACAGAGCCACCAGCCGCGCCAGAGTCGAGTCCGAGCGACGTCAGTCAGGGCTCCCTTTCTGAGGTAGTGCAGTCTTTCACCCAAGCTAGGCTGATGTCGGATCAGAAGCGACTGATAGAAGCCCATTCGGGAACTTCACACGATGTTTCATTCAGGATATCTTCATTGGAGAAGACTTTCGGAATCGGCCTTTCAGAAGAATTCAGAGGGGGAAGTACGATTATTGCTGAAATCAAGGACATTGGAGAAGTTGAGATTAGGTTGCATCCTTCCGCTGATACGGGTGAATTCAAGACTGGTTATGAAGGATCAATGACAGCCTCAGTACAAGGTTGGAACGCCATCCGAAAGAGGGTAATATTGGGCGCTAGTGATTAGATACTTCCAACGCCTCTTCAACCATCTCTTCGAGACTGATTTGCGGCCTGAATCCACATCTGTGTTCTAGGTACCACGCGTCAACTATTCCCCAGACCTCGTTGTCCGAGTTCTGGTTTAGTTCGGCCGTGGCCCCCGTCCTCTGGTTGTATATATCAGCCAAGTCGCTCATGGTAATGCCCTTCCCAGACCCGACTGCGAAACTCTCCCTAGTCAGAGGGGGGTCCTGCAATACGGTTTCGATAATCCTTACCAAGTCCTCGATGTGAATGAAATCCTTGACGTCCTCTCCAGAACCAGGGACATTTACCCAGCCCATCTGACTCTCCATGGCCCAGCGGTGTAGTATCCCATTTCCAGGGGGGCCATCAAGTGGAACTCCCTGGACATTAGAAGCCCTGATTACACTAACCGGCCTTCCTGCCTCCGCCCTCTCCAGTGCATTCTCTTCTATCCAAAGCTGACCTTCGGCTGCAGTGTCCCGTGGCGAGAGGGTGGATTCCGGGCCATAGTAGTCGTCACCTGGGTACCATTGGGGATGTACCCTCAGAGTCCCGAGGATAATTAGGTGAAGCTCACCATGCCTGTCTACCGCATTCAGAACGGGCCTCGCTGCTTCCCTCATCACTATCTTGGCCTCCCTCTCATTTCTTGCAACTGAGGTGTTTACAGGACGCGAATTGATGTGAATTAGTGCAGTACAGGGGGTTAGCATCACGTCAAGAGAAGTCTGGTCCTCGAGAACCTCATCGGGGATGACAACAGCCCTGTCACCGAGCGCTTCCACTATGTATGGGGCGACGAATGAATCCGATGCTGTAATGGCGACTCTCATGCTGACATGCGGCACTCAGTCCGGAGCAATAAGAGTGTGTCGGTGGCGTGATAGCCAATTTGCAGGCCATCGACCGAAGAAAATCATATACTCTCTCGACGGGCAAGACACCAAGGGGAGCAGTATGGACCAACTTCCGAACCTCGGCAGGGAGCACGAAATGCTCAGTGCAATGGGACTTTCTGGGATCGAAGATCTATTTTCAGACATTCCTGAGAAGATCAGAACGGACGGCCCCCTGCCACTCCGCCCCCCTCAGTCAGAGGAAGAAATTTGGGCGGACGCCCAGAGACTTCTAGGGGTCAATATCGATTTGGATTCACGTCCCTCTTTCCTTTCCGCGGGACTAGCGAGAAATTTCGTCCCAACAATGGTGGGGATGCTCGCAACACGCGGCGAGTTTCTTACATCTTACACCCCTTACCAACCAGAGGTCAGTCAGGGCATGCTCCAGGCGATGTGGGAATTTCAGACGATGATTTCAGAACTCGTAGGGCTTCCAGTATCAAATGTCTCGATGTATGACTCCAGTACTGCAGCTGCCGAGGCAATAACCTGCGCAGTCAGGGTGAAAGGAAGGAAAGCAACCCAAAAGGGGGTAGTTTACGTTTCTGAGTTCGTCCCTCCTCACAAGATGTCTGTAATACGGAACTACACGCAGGGCGGCGGCATCGAATTACGCCCCCTCAAGCACGGAACCGATGGCAGGATCGACTTGGAAGCAGCTCAGGAAGCAACTGGGTCCTGTGCGGTATACGTGGAGCAACCGAACGCATTTGGGGTGATGGACGAGGGAATAACCAGATTGAAGGAAATCATCGGTGAACACACCGCATTGATAGTTTGTGTAGATGCGGTCTCATTGGGCATCATGGAGGCCCCTGGAAAATACGGAGCTGACATCGTGGTGGGGGAAGGCCAGCCATTCGGTATCGGCCCAACAGCCGGCGGCCCAATTTACGGGCTGTTCGCCTGTGGAAAGGACTACCTCCGTCAAATGCCGGGAAGAATAGTGGGGCAGACTGTCGATGAAGACGGACTCGACGCCTTCACACTCACACTTTCCACAAGAGAGCAACATATTCGCAGGCATCGCGCCACTTCCAATATCTGCTCCAACGAGACGCTGATCGCATTGATGGGGGCGATGCACATGGCAATGCTCGGACCAGAAGGCCTCGAGAGGCTCGCTCTTAGGGTTGCAGCTGCAACAGAATCAACCAAGTCTGCCATGGCGTCCATACCCGGCGTGGAGGTAGTCGAGTCAAACAACCCAAACTTCCGTGAATTCGTGGTAGAGCTACCGGGCGATGCTAGATTGGCCGTCGACTACATGGACAGGAATGGGGTGCTTGGGGGATTCCCGTTGGGGGATTGGTGGGAATCCATGTCTGACAGACTCCTGATAGGTTGTGATGAGAGGACCAGTATTTCTGACATCGAAGCACTGTCCACAGTCCTTTCTGCGTGGGTGGAGGGAGTTAACAAGTGAGTGATATTTTCAGCTTCAATGGAGCAGAAGGAACCGGCTGGTCTCAGCCATCCCCTATCTCCGGGGATGCCATTTCAACAGTGCCCATTTCACTACGTCGAGCCGACCTGCCCCGTTGGCCCCGAGCCAGCGAGCCCGAACTAGTGAGGCACTACACATGGCTATCTCAGAGGAATTTCGGAATCGATACCGGGTTCTACCCCCTGGGGTCATGTACGATGAAGCACAACCCCCGCGTAAACGAGAGAATAGTCCAATTGCCGGGAATCGATCGAGTCCACCCCCTCCAGCCAGAGCATCAAATCCAGGGTCTTCTTTCAATATTCTTCGAGATGCAAGAGATGCTCGAAGTATGTTCGGGAATGGATCAAGTCACACTTCAGCCTGTAGCGGGAGCCCAGGGGGAATTTGCAGCAATTAGGTGCATTCAGGAGTATCACAAGGACAACGGACAATCCCACAGGAACAAGGTGATAGTACCAGATTCAGCTCATGGAACCAATCCCGCCTCGGCTGCAATGTGCGGGTACGAGATTATTGAGATACCCAGTTCACCAAACGGATTCCTAGACCTCGATGCCCTGAGGGAGGCGGTCGGTGAGGATACCGCGGCGATGATGATTACGAATCCCAGCACTCTCGGCGTCTTTGAGCCGGAGATTTCAGAAGCCGCCGACATAGTCCATTCCGCAGGAGGGCAAATGTACTACGACGGTGCTAACTTCAATGCCATCCTGGGCAAGACAAACCCTGGCTTGATGGGTTTCGATGCCGTGCATTACAATCTACACAAGACCTTCAGCCAGCCCCATGGTGGCGGCGGTCCCGGAAGTGGCCCCATAGGCGTAAGGGAGCATCTCGCTGACTACGTCCCCTCTCCTGTGGCTGATAGGGAGGAGGCCGAGGATGGCGGAGCGACCGGCGATGGTTATCGATACTTCTGGAGAACTCCTGACAAGACCATAGGGAAGGTTCAGCAATGGCATGGAAACGCAGGAGCAGTGGTCCGTGCCTGGGCATTCTACCGTCGTTATGGTCGTGAATTGGAGCTAATGAGCGAGCACGCGGTTCTGAATGCCAACTATCTACGTCATCGAATATTGAATCCCGAATCTGATGTCCGGGAGAAAATTCCTGCCATGCCTGTCGATGGCGCCACTGTGGATTTCGTGAAACACGAGTTCACCCTATCGATGAGCCCACTCAAGGAAGCCGTTGGCGTATCAGGAAAGGATGTGGCCAAGCGGCTCCTCGACTACGGATACATGTCACCAACCCTGTATTTCCCGATGATCGTTCCCGAGTGCTTGATGATCGAGCCAACCGAGACCGAGTCAATCGAGGTCATGGACAAGTTCGCCGAGGACTTCCTGGCCATTTTGTCAGAAGACCCCTCTATAGTAACCACTGCTCCCCACACCACTGATGTGAGGAGGGTCGACGAGGTCCAAGCGGCAAGGAACCTTGTATTGAGGCACCCCTGTGAAAAGTGAGTCCTGGGCCGAAGGCGATAATGCCATGTTCCGCTTCCGAGGGCTATGGGGGAGCCAGGAGAGAGGTTCTGGTTACTGGGAAATCCATCATGGTGGGGCATCGAAGGAGGGGCCCTACCTCCCTCTCTGAGAAAGGGAGAACTTCCTCTGCCCTCTGAGTGGGGCGACGCTGAATCAACTAGAGGAAGGTGGCAAAGGCAGAGATTGAGGCCCATAGCATGGGGTCTACTCAAACCGTTCGCTTGGGCGCCATTCTTCCTGATCGCGTGCTCTTTCCCATTGGCATTCCCCGGAAAAACCCCCGATGACCAAACTGTCGCTTTGACCTTATTTTTGATATCCTGGTCATTATTGGTTATTCCATTGTTGATGGAGCGGAACTCCCAGCCTTCATCAGGGGGAACTATTCTCTCTCTCCCGATAGACTGGAAACTACTCGCAGCAGGAACCGTAGTCTTCCCACTCCATGTAGAGCTCGATCCCCGGCTCGGGTGGATTTCTTACTCATTTTTCGTTATCTCAATGATTCGTTCCTTTTCGATGATGTCGGAATCCTTTGCCATACCTCCTGCACGATTTGTTGCTCCTGTGAATAGGGGTGAATTGGGGGGAATGGAAATTGACAGTCAATGGACCATCCTGTCAGAAAGATGGATTCGAGGGCCCATGGCAATACTTGCCACGGACAATGGATCTCTCATGATTAGCGGGAGCAGTCGAGCGGGACATGACTTCGTTTGTTTGGCCTATAGGCATCACACGGGCTTCGTGCAGGACTGCTTCTTCGAGGGCCACCCCGAATCAGAAGCATTGGCAGACGCTCTTGCCAAACCCCCTATCCAGTTGAATAACGTGGAATGGCCAAGTGTCTTCACACTCCCCTGTGAGGAAGAGTGACCCATACGGCAGGCATTTGAACCTCCTTCCTTCCCGACGTGCATGGACATATGCGTCGTCCTCGGATCCAAGTCGGACCTGCCAGTGGCCGAGAAGTGTAAAACAGTGCTCGACAAGTTCGATGTGTCTTACGAAATAAGAGTAGCTTCCGCCCATCGAGCACCCAAATACCTGGAAGGCATAGTCGAATCAGCAGAGGAGTCTGGATGCAAGGTCTTCATTGGAATGGCAGGGGTTGCAGCAGCACTCCCGGGAGTCATCGCGTCAATGACTACGAAGCCTGTAATTGGAGTTCCAGTGGGAGGCAAGGTCCCTCTCGACTCACTCCTCTCCATCGTTCAAATGCCACCGGGGATGCCAGTAGCAACAGTCGGTGTTGACAGGGGTGATAACGCTGGCGCTCTGGCAGTCCAGATTCTCGCCACCTCCGATAACGACCTCGCCTCGACGTACTCAGATTACCGTTCTGCAATGACTGCCAAGGTCATCGCTGATGACGAGTCGATCCAAGGGTGAGCTGCTTGATGAATACGCAAATGCTGATTGATGAGGCGATAGAATCTCTCCAGTCACAAATAGATGGAACTGCCATTATTGCGTGCTCTGGGGGGATTGATAGCAGTGTGGCAGCCGTCCTCGCTCATCGAGCAGTGGGAAGCCTACTACATTGCGTATACGTAGATACTGGACTAATGCGAAAGAACGAGACGGAGGAAGTCTCAGAGATGTTCTCAGAGATGGGAATCAAGCTGAAGGTCGTTGACGCATCAGAACGCTTCTTCTCAAATCTAGAGGGGGTGACCGATCCAGAGCACAAGAGGAAGGTCATAGGCGAGCAATTCATCCGTGTGTTCGAGGAAGAGCAGTCATCCTGTGGGGCGAAGTACCTTGTTCAGGGGACCATAGCTCCGGACTGGATAGAGTCCGGTGGGGGCGAGAGGGACGTCATCAAGAGTCACCACAATGTTGGCGGACTGCCCGAAGACGTCGATCTGGAGATTGTCGAGCCACTCCATGAATTCTACAAGGACGAAGTTAGGGAGATGGCTAGGGAACTGGGAATAAAATCCAGTGAAAGGCAGCCATTCCCCGGGCCGGGCCTGGCAGTCAGGGTTCTGGGGGACTTAACTCCCGAGAGGGTTGAGGCTTGCAGAGAGGCATGTCACATTGTTGAGACACGCCTCAAGGAAGCAGCAGAAGGGGGCAAGTGCGACCTGCCATGGCAATACTTCGCGGCCCTCCTGCCAGTCAGGAGCGTCGGTGTACACGGGGATGCCCGTGTGCACGGGGAGACGGTCGTGGTAAGAGCCGTAACCAGTATGGATGGGATGAGTGCTAGATACTCCCCCATCCCTCACGAGGTACTTTCCACCATTAGCACAGAAATTACCAACGCCCTAAAGGGCAATGTGAACCGTGTTGTATACGATATTACCCACAAACCTCCGGGTACGATAGAGTGGGAATGATTCCGATTCATTGATGAATGGGTGAACCAGCGGGCGACTAAGGCCGACATAGCTTAGTTGGTGGAGCGGTGGACTGTTAATCCACAGGTCGCAGGTTCAAGTCCTGCTGTCGGCGCCATCAATCCCTTCGTGCGAATGCTGCTAGAGCGAGAACCGAAAGTGCGGAAACAAGCCCAAATCCTGGGGTTTCATCACTGTCCTCTATGTCATTGAAGTCATCGAGTGGATCACAAATATCATCTGAGTCAACATCACTCGGTATGGAATCTGGGTCCAGGGGGTTGCTCTCACACTCTGTTTCAAAGTCATCAGTGAATTGGTCACCGTCGTCGTCGTCGTCAGCATTGTTTCCAGTTCCGTCCCCATCTGTGTCCATCCACTCTGTCCCATCATCCGGGAAAGCGTCATCGCCATCAGCTACCCCATCTCCGTCGTCATCCGGGTCAAGGACGTCACAGGAACCATCGGAATCGATATCGCTAGGCACAGAAGCGCCATCCAAGGGATCACTCCCGCAGTCAGACTCTGTGGAGTCATCCCACCCGTCACCGTCAACATCCTCGTCGGCGTTGTCCCCGACGCCATCGGAGTCTGTGTCCAGCCACTCAGACGAATCATCAGGGAACGCGTCATCCACATCGTCCACTCCGTCCCCATCATCGTCGGGATCTACCCCGTCACACCCTCCATCTCCATCTGAGTCCACAGGAACTGAATCGGGATCCATCAAATCGCTACCACAATCGCCCTCGTCATTATCCGACCAACCATCACCGTCATCGTCATCGTCGGCATTGTCCCCAGTTCCGTCTCCATCGGTGTCTAACCACTCGGAGTTATCTTCAGGGAATGCATCCTCGTCATCGTTGAATCCGTCATTGTCGGAATCATTGTCCATGGTATCGCAATCGCCATCACCATCTGAATCAACAGGTACCGAATTGATGTCTAATGGATCGGAACCACACCATCCTTCTACCTGGTCCGTGTAACCATCACCATCATCGTCATAGTCGATTGGATCGCATTCCCCATCCCCATCGGTGTCGGTCGGTAACGAATTAGGGTCAAGTGGATCTGAGAAGCACCTCTCCTCCATGAGGTCCGGAACTCCATCGTTGTCATCATCGTCATCGACATTGTCGCCCTTGCCATCTCCATCAGCGTCATTCCATTCTGTGGGGTCCTCGGGGAATGCGTCATCTCCATCGGGAACACCATCACCGTCTGTGTCCTCGTCAAGTGAGTCGCAGATTCCGTCGGAGTCCATGTCAACTGGAACATCTGTGGAGTCTAGTGGGTCAGAGCCGCAGTCGAGCTCAATGGAGTCGGGCCATCCGTCATTGTCATCGTCATCGTCGGCATTGTCCCCAGTTCCATCCATGTCTGTGTCAGTCGTCTCGTTGGGATTGAGGGGGAAGTCATCGTCCACGTCCTCCACTCCGTCGTTGTCATCATCGGTGTCTGAGTCGTTTGGAATTCCATCTCCATCGAAATCGTCTCCCTCCAGGGCATCGCAAATGCCGTTAGAGTCAGCATCCACGGGAATGTCCGACGAGTCTAGGTGGTCAGTTCCGCACGTGGCCTCGTCAGAGTCCAACCAGCCATCGTTGTCATCATCGTCATCTTCTACAAGTTGGGATGAAGAAGTGAATTGGACATTGTCCAGGTATAGGGCCTCAGTTCCAGCGTTAGAGCTGAACTCCACCTCAAGGAAACCCTGGCCCGCTGCAGAGATGCCTACAGAAGTTGTAGTCCAAGTTCCCAGATAAGAAGAGAAACTTGCATCGATGTCGTACCCAGTAGTGTTCAAAATCGAGACATCGGAGGTAGCTCCCCTGAATGTTATTATCAGGTAATCAACAGGACTGGATGTCTCGTAAGCAGTGTCTTGCAGGAACATGTCGAATGTCAGGCTCTCAGCAGACACGTTGTCCAGCCTGAGAGTTGTAATCCCATCTCCATCCGACATCTGGTAGCCATTGTCTCCATCAGTGAAATTTCCAACTGTTCCGGTGTAATCTATAGTCCCAAAGTAGTCGCCGTCTGTCAGCCCAACCCCTCCATTTGACTCGTAGAATAGTGAGAAGCCCATTTCAGAACCCGTGGTCTGGTTATGGGCGATGTGAGGTTCATTGGCGTTATTCCAAAGATATCTGTCTATGCTCTCATTGCCAGTGTCCGTGTACTTAACGCTAGAAACCGTGAATGGGTCTTCGAATGAGGTGTGGGCAACTACGTATGTCCCCGAGCATCCACTTGCTAGTGTGTCTGGCATTCCGTCACCATCGGTGTCAGTATCGGCGCAAGGATCGTTTGGAAATGCATCGTAAGCGTCATCCGTCCCGTCCCCGTCAGAATCTGTCGCTGACACGTTGTAGGTCGAGGTAAGCATCAGTATGGCAATCAGTAGTGGAGTCAGCACGTGGCGTTGGCTCATGAGACTCAGAGGGGGAGCGATTCAATTAACGCTTGGGTGAAAATCACAGATGGAGGGATGTATGCGAATTCTCCGTTAACCTCTTTGACCTGTTTTCGATGCATCGTCATGAGTTCCAGAGGGGCCGCCGAGCAGGTTCTCGATGCTGTCGTTGCATCCGGCAGGCATTATCGTGACAGTCTACCAATGATAGCCAGTGAGAACATCCTTAGTCCATTAGTTCGTAAAGCATGTGATTCAGACTTGCATGGGAGGTATGCAGAGGGACTCCCAGGGCGACGATATTACCAGGGATGTGACGATTTTGATACAATTGAGGAGATAGGAATAGGACTAGCTAAGCGAGTATTCGACTGCAGCTTCGCTAATATCCAGTCGACTTCCGGGACAGTCTCCAACATTGGCGCCCTGAAGGCACTCGCCAAGCCGGGAGACAAGATTACGGCCGTGTCAACAGCGGATGGCGGACACATTTCTCACGCACGGATGGGGGCAGTGGGACTGAGGGGGCTAGACCTCGTTACATATCCGTGGGACGAGGATAGGATGGAGCCGGATATTGACGCGTCATGTGCGTTGATACGGGAGACGGAACCACAACTGGCACTCTTCGGCCAGTCAGTATTCTTGTTTCCGACCCCTCTGTCCGAGCTCTCCGACGCTGCGCACGAGGTCGGAGCTAGGGTGATGTATGATGGTGCACATGTCCTCGGCCTGATTGCAGGGGGGCGGTTCCAAGATCCCTTACACGAGGGCGCGGATGTGATGACCGGTTCAAGCCACAAGACATTCCCTGGCCCCCAAGGCGGCTTCCTCCTCTCTAATTCAGAAGACCAGTCACTACAGAAGAAACTCAACAACTCAATTTTCCCTGGCACTTGTTCTTCATACCACTTGCATCACGTTGCAGGAAAAGTCGTGGCTCTGGCAGAGTTCGAGGAGTTCGGCGCAGATTATGCTCGGGATATCGTGGCCAACGCGCGGGCATTGGGGGCGGCATTGTCATCCGAGGGATTCGACGTCCTCGCAGAAGAGAGGGGTTTCACAGAGAGCCATCAGGTCTTGACCCGACATGGGGGCCCTGATTCAGGAGCGGGAATGAGGGCAGCGCAGACTCTCGAGGATTGTGGAATAATTACCAACATGAATATGCTGCCAGGGGACACCAAGGCAATGTCCGGACCAAGCGGCCTGAGGCTAGGGGTTCCGGAACTGACTCGTGTGGGCATGGGCGTCGATGAGATGCAGGACGTTGCACGCCTTTTCGCAAGGGCTTTGATACACGGGGACGACCCGTCCTCCGTTAGTTCCGAGGTCTCAAATTTCAAGTCCGATTTCCAGACCGTCAGGTACTGCTTCGAGGAAGGGCCCGCATATCCGGGAACATGACAACTTATTCACGTCCTCCCTTTACCCAAGTGCATGCGCAGCGAGCGAGCATCCGCCTTGTTGCTCACTTTTCTTATGCTGGCATCAGGATGCTTGGGCCTGTTTGAGCAGGGCGGAGACTCAGAAATCGCCGTTGATTGCCAGGAGAATCCCTCTCATCAGGATTGTTTCGTCCCAGTGATTACCGAGGATGACTGCACTTCCTTGCAGATATTCACTGGAGAATACTGCAGGACCATGATTATGCCATCGTCACTTTCGTATGGGGTCGAGGAAATGACAATTATTTCAGGTGTTGAGATTCAGCCCCTAACTCCTAGTTTCAATGGCGATGGACCGCAAAATTGGTTGGTAAACCCAAGACTCCCAGATGGGCTTTCATTGGATTCACAAACGGGAGTAATAAGCGGGATTCCTGAAGCACGGGTGATAATGACCGGATATACCATAATCGCATCCAACGCAGCCGGGCAATCAACTTCTTTAATCGAAATCGAGGTTATTCCCCCTGGTCCTTCCTCCGTTGAGTACCATGTCGAGATACTGTCATGTGAGATTGGCGGATATTGCGAGGCCTATTCCCCATTGGTCCTTGGGGGGGACGCAGAGTTTTGGGGGATCGAGCCACCTCTCCCGGATGGTTTTCAAATCCTAGAGGATGGCTCTATACAAGGCACCCCTTCTTCATTAGGAGATTCAAACCACACAATTACAGCTTCGAATATAGGGGGGGAGGCATCTACACATTTGCGAATCATCACACTACACGAGCCACCTAGCAGCCTCCAGTATCCAGGTCAACCATTCTTCTGGCTGACGGGAGAAGAAGTAGCCACGACGCCCAATGTGGACGGAGGCGGCTACCTCACATGGTCGGTTTCCCCGCCTCTGCCCGAGGGTCTGATTATCGACCAGTCAGATGGCTCACTCACGGGAATCCCTCTGAATCCACAACAAGTATTACAGTACACAGTAACCGCGTACAACACAGGAGGGTCATCATCGGTAAATATCCTGATTCAAGTGTCCGAGGAATCACCCAGTGGTCTGATTTACGAGCCTTCTGAGTTCGACCTCAGAATTGGGGAAGGGATTGGGTCCGTGGCCCCCTCCATAGAGGGGGGCAATCCCTCGACATGGGAGATAAGCCCAAGTCTGCCAGATGGTTTCTCATTCGACTCGGAAACAGGGGTGATCAGTGGCAACTCAACTTCCTTGCAGCCATGGACCCATCACAGGGTTTGGGCCAATAATTCAGGAGGCTCTTCCACTACAGAGGTTGGATTCAGGGTCACCAGCATGCCCCCAGATGCCATTCACTGGCCAGGAAATGAATTCGCGCTCAAGTCCAACGAAAGTATCACTATTCTAGCCACCAACGACGGCCCCTACATCGATACATGGGAAGCCGCCCCATCCCTCCCAGAAGGTATTGTGCTACTCCAGAATGGAACAATATCGGGTACCCCCACAGCGAGGTCAGACTGGCAACAGTACACTATTTGGGCGAATAACACAGGGGGTTCAGTAGGACTGAACATTTGGATAGCCGTTCATGACCTGAGGGCTGACCAGAATGAGTTGCTAAGTGGCCTTGATGACGCAGACTGGGGAGGTTGGTCGTCACTTATTCTGCCCATAGGAAAGTGGTCGTTCCCGCTAGGAATGGACGAGACCGACTCAACTGTTGTGGCTGCTAGCCACGTTGGCAGGGGCAAGATGATCGGCCTCGGACACGAGAGTTGGGTCGCTCAGAATCACGAATTCAACTTCAGGGCAGTGGAGTGGGTCTGTGGAGAGGCTGCGAATGTCGGTTTGGCTTATGGGGCAGGATTCGATCATTGGGAGGATGAACTCAGGGCCGAGGGCCACTCAGTCCATCTTTCAGTTACTCCAGACGACCTATCACAAGTGGATTGCCTGCTCGATGAGTTCTGGAACGGGCACGATGACGAAGACAACATGGCCATAGAGCAGTTCCTGCTTGGCGGAGGGGGAGTCATCATGGGCGGTCACGCATGGTACTGGTCATACTCAAACAGTGATGTCCCACACAACTACCCTGGAAACAAGATATCCCAGACGACCGGTTTGATGGTATCCTCAGATTGGGGGTACAACGACATAGATTTCGATATCCCTGATATTTATTACACCCCGCACAACGCAATTCAGGGGATTTATGCAGACAGGGTCGAGGGGATCGAACTGTCCGCAGAGGAGGCCGCAATCGCCTACTCATCAATTTCCGACTGCTCTGTAATCGTTCCACTGGACTTCCTGGAGTTCTGGACCCCATTGAGGGAATTGGTAAACTCCACGGGATGGACAGTGATTCCATACAGCACCCTGTGGAACTCAACAGGTTATGACCTAGGCGCAGATCCTGTTGCCGACGTTATTCTGAGGCTGGAGGAAGCTCTCACACAGAGCCTTCATGCCGATGATTTGCCCGTCCATCCGAGCCATACGGAATTCCCGGGGGAGATCCCCTCTAATACCCCCAGGATTTCTCGCACGGTCTCAATTGATGGTAATCAATCAGGACTCCATTCGAATTTTGGTTATTCGCAAGCACGAAGTAGCATCAGGATGTCCACAGGACTCTACGCCCCCCCTGGGGAGGTCATCTCAGTTTCAGTTAACCCGGAAGTTGCCGAGTTGGGATTCTGGATACTCATAGGTGCGCACACAGACGGCCTCTGGGGCAAGGACGTGATCAAGAGGCATTCTAAGATTCATAGGTACTGGTGGATAGACAACGAAACCGCATCTGGTACATGCGAGGACAATGGTGTATGCACGTCTGCAGCAGAGGTGGGTAATGCGTTTGGTGGACCGATTTATGTTGCTATACCTGCCGGATCTGAATTTGGAGAATTCGATGTCACCATCCATGGCGCGATAAGGGCCCCAACGTTCGTTCTCGACGAGACATCCGACTTTGAGTGGATATACTCGCAGAGGGACAACCCGGCCCCTTGGGCAGAGTTGGTTTCCCACAATTTCATCATGACAGTCCCTAGTTATGAGATAAGGGAGTTGAATAATCCCACTGCCCTGATGGAATGGTGGGACGAAGCCCTCTCGATGGAGCACGAGTTGTATGGGTTCGAACCATGGCCAAGAGTGGAGAGGGCGGTTTTCGATGTCCAGATATCAGCAGGATGGATGCACTCGGGATACCCATTCATGGCGCACGACCTAAGTGTGGAGGGGGTGGTCAACCTTTCCTACATGAGTGAGAATGGCGATTGGGGGATGTTCCACGAGTTGGGGCACAACCACCAATGGATGCCATCCACACTCCCTGGTACCACTGAGACGAGTTGTAATTTCGCGAGCGTCTATCTGATGGAGGACCTAGTGGGAGTGGAGGGTCACGGCGCAGTAGACCCAGAACAGAGGGCGATTAGAATGGACTCTTACTTTGACGACGGCTCCAACATCTCCAATTGGTCCGTTTGGACAGCACTCGACACATATCTGATTATCAAGGAGGAATGGGGATGGGGTCCGATTACGGAGGCACTAACGGTGTACTACACGCTCCCGTCCGCAGAGGTTCCATCTACCGGGGACGAGGAGTTCAACGCCTGGGTGATGCACCTCTCTAACGCTACAGGATACAACTTAGCACCTTATCACGACGCTTGGGGGTTCCCACTAACCCAGAATACCCACGACTCGCTTGCTCACTTGCCAGTATGGGTCGATGACCCTCTGAGGGGGGAGTTCTTTGTTTACGACGCCATTCTTCGTAACCTCTCTTCACCCGATCCCTCTAGCGCCACATCCACCACAATTTCTTGGGAGACTTATGACAATGGGACAAATACGACCCTAATGTTCTACTATGGTTTGGCAGACATGGGGAACCAGACCTCGGGATGGGGCGGCAGTGCCAGCTTCGGCAGCGCAACTATTGGCAATCACTCACAAACGGTGTCGGGACTGACATGCTGTGGAACAACATACTACGGCAGGATTCAGGCCACAAACGAGGAAGGTTCAGTCTGGTTCGGACCAGTTTCATGGTCCACAGACTACCTCGACGACTGAGTCATTTTCCGAAGTAATTCTTCA
Source organism: Methanobacteriota archaeon (assembly GCA_002726275.1). GTDB lineage: Archaea > Thermoplasmatota > Poseidoniia > Poseidoniales > Thalassarchaeaceae > MGIIb-O5. The sequence continues at coordinate 14,562 of PBSO01000038.1, forward strand.
AAGGAGATTTCA
>PBSO01000039.1 GCA_002726275.1 Methanobacteriota archaeon
GAGCCAGAGCCCGAGCCAGAGCCCGAGCCAGAGCCCGAGCCAGAGCCCGAGCCAGAGCCCGTGGAACCCACCCTTTCCGACCTAACAGTTGACAAATTGAAGGCCATGGCAAATGAGCGTGGTCTTTCAGGATACTCTAAGATGAAGAAGTCGGAAATTGTGACATTGTTGGAGTCTCCCCCTCAATCCGAGCCTGAGATTGAGAAGCCAATCCCTCCACCGCCCATTGATTTACCCCCTCCAAGGCCGCCAATAATCGCTCCAGAAGTGGACGAGGACCAGCCGCCCATGCCAATCCCACCTCCTCCCAATCTAACATTCCTAAGGGAAAATAAGGTTCCAGAAGAGCCGGAGATTGAGAATATCTGGCCTTGGGCACAGCAGGAAATGTGGCCTGGAAGAAAGGTCGCACAGATGGTTAAATCAGCTATGGAAGCAGCTAGATCAAAGAACATAGCCCAAGCCACAGTGATTTTGGACGAGGTGGGACCACATCTTGGAGATCGAACCAAGTTAGTCTATCCGATTGGGGCACTACTCCAGAGGATAGGAAGGGTACAGGCCGTAGATAGGCTACTAGACGTCGCATCGGAGACATATCCTGAAGACTCCAACGTTTCAAATGCAAGATCAAAGCTCCGACCATGAGGCAAACTCATCCGGAGTACTGATGCAACAGTACTCGTCCGCAGGTATGTGTTACGACGTGCCACTTCGACGATTAGAGTCGATGAAAACCTCGTTCTTCGTCCCGCTTCTAGCCTTCGTGCATCGGAAATAATTGAGGCGTATGAGGAGACTTGGCCTGAGGTCAGCAGAGCCATGCCATGGATAATCCCAGAACAGGATGTTGATGGACAAATCAGAGAATTCCTATCTGAGACGGAGAGGATGGGAAGATCAGGGCTCCTCCATCATTGGGTGATGATCAGGCCTTGGGATGACTACATGCTCGGAATTATCGGGTTCGATAGGGTAACAAGGTCAGGCAAAGCAAGTTGGAATCTGGGTTATTGGGTGAGAAGCTCTGAGCAGCAACATGGAATTGCTAGCCGTTCGATAGAGGCAGCACTCTCATGGCTCGGAGAATTGGAGGACGTAAGCGTCGAACTGAAGGTAGATCCGCTTAATCCTGCAGGAAAGAGCACGGTGATGAAGGTCGTCACCAAGTGGTCCGGGCAACGTTGCATCGAGGGAGACTCATCCATAACCGTGGCCGGAGTAAGAACTCTTCACGAATGTCACGTTATCACGGTCGGTCCTAACAGGGGAACGCCCTGAACACGTCACTTTGCTATCGAACATTGAATAAACCACTGGGCGTGGGAAGCCTGCCCCATAGGGGCAGGAGTTCGAGATGTCAGGCCCGAGAACACGTCCCAGATTACCGGACCTCGATCCCGAGGAGACCGATGAGTGGCTGGAGTCGCTACGCTCGGTGGTCGACTCACATGGGGTCGAGAGGGCCAGACTCCTCCTTCACGAATTGATGTCCGAGGCAGGAGACTTAGACATCCCAATCCGTCCGCCATCTAGGACTCCTTACCTCAATTCGATTACAATAGAACAGCAGCCACCATACCCGGGCGACCTGGAGATGGAGGCAAGGATCCAGAACATGATACTTTGGAATGCTGCTGTGGTGGTTTCAGATGCGAACCGGAGAATAGACGGGATTGGCGGGCATATCTCGACATATGCATCCAGCTCCACATTGTACGAGGTGGGGTTCAATCACATTTTCAGGGGCAAGGACAGCAATGGCATTGGGGACGCGATATACATCCAAGGACATGGCAGCCCAGGCGTATATGCCCGGGCCTTCATGGAGGGGAGGGTATCCAGAGAACAGTTGGTCAACTTCCGTCAAGAGGCATTCTCCGACGGACTCTCCTCATACCCTCATCCCAGGCTCATGCCCGAATTCTGGGAGTACACCACCGTCTCAATGGGGCTCGGCCCCTTGGCCGCGGTCATGCAAGCAAGGTTCTGGAAGTACCTCCACCACAGGGGGCTAGCTGATACCTCCGAAAGCCGTGTGTTCGCATTCCTAGGGGATGGCGAGATGGATGAGCCCGAGTCAATTGCATCTATCGCAATCGCTGGGAGAGAGAATCTGGATAACCTAATCGTCGTTGTCAATTGCAACCTTCAGCGCCTCGATGGGCCAGTCAGGGGGAATGCGAAGATAATACAGGAGCTAGAGGGACTCTATCGTGGAGCTGGATGGACGGTCATCAAGGTCCTTTGGGGCTCAGGTTGGGACCGAATAATGAATCAGGACTCCATGGGTTCGGTACTAGCCAGAATAGAAGGCATCACAGATGGGGACTGGCAGAGGATGAGCACACTTCCTCCTTCTGAATTCAGAACAGAATTCTTCTCAGGGAACGAGCAACTAATGTCCATCGGAGAATCCCTGAATGATGGGGAAATAGAGAACCTCCGCAGAGGTGGGCACGACCCTCGCAAGGTGTACGCGGCCTACAAAGCGGCAGAGGCGGCAGATGGACCTGCGGTGATTCTCTCCCACACTGTGAAGGGATGGGGGATAGACTCCTTCGAGGGAAGGAACTCAACGCACCAGAAGAAGAAAATGGCCTTGGATGACCTGATTGCGTACAGGGACTCCCTGGAACTACCGATAGGAGACCAAGAACTCGAGGACACTCCACTGTTCCACCCTGGTGAAGACTCAGATGAGGTCGATTACATCAGGAAGAGGAGGCAGGAATTAGGCGGATATCTCCCATCTAGGAGATCCCCTCCCATCGACATACAGCTTCCGGATGAGTCCACGTTCTCCGAGTTCGATGAGGGGACGAGGGAGGGGCAACTAGTTTCAACGACCATGGCATTCGTCAGACTCCTGAGGAACCTGCTCAAGTCCGATGTAGGATCCAGGATAGTCCCGATAATCCCAGATGAGGGAAGGACATTCGGCATGGATCCCCTCTTCAGCGAGTTCGGGATATTCTCACAAGTGGGTCAGAACTACACACCCGTCGACCACAAGATGCTGATGAATTACAAGGAGTCCGAGTCCGGACAGATTATCCAGGAGGGAATCGCCGAGGCCACCTCCATGGCCACATGGACAGCAGCAGCCACATCCTACTCCCATTCCTTATCCCCGACCCTGCCTTTCTACACATTCTACTCCATGTTCGGCTTCCAGAGGATTGCCGACCAGGTATGGGCAGCCGCCGACTCCAGAGCAAGGGGGTTCCTCATGGGTGCAACAGCCGGTAGGACCACTCTGAACGGGGAGGGTCTGCAGCACCAAGACGGGCATAGTCTGCTCTTCGCGTCCACCGTTCCGGGGTGCCGCGCATGGGACCCCGCATATGCCTACGAACTCGCAACGATAATCCGTCATGGGATCAACGAGATGTGGGGCAGGGACCTAGATGTCATCCACTACATAATGCTGTACAACGAGAACCAGCAGCAGGTCGCAAAGCCGGAGGGAGCGGATGAGGGAATAATCAGAGGCGCCTACAAGGTTCAGGAAAAGGAAAACTCGGAATCTCCGACTGTCAGGATTCTTGGATCGGGACCGATACTCCAGTATGCTCGTGAGGCCGCATTGACCCTGGAGAACGAGCATGGGGTCTCCTCCGAGGTATGGTCGGTCACATCCTATGGGGAGCTTCGCAGAGACGGCCTGGACTCAGAGAGGCACAATAGGCTCAATCCCCAGGACAAGAGGGTCCCATACGCATCGGAATGCTTCGGCGACGATACGCCAACTGTCGCAGTTTCCGACTACATCGCGGCTGTGCCGGAGATGATACACAGATGGGTAGGGGGCCGCTACGTGGTTCTTGGAACTGACGGATTCGGACGCTCGGACACGAGAGAGAGCCTCAGGAGGTTCTTCGAGATAGACACCGAGAGCATAGTCCTAGCCGCCCTCTCAGCGCTCGAGCAGGAGGGCGATATGCCCAAGGGCACGGTCAAGGGAGCAGCTAGCAAGATGGGTGTCAGCCTATCTAGGAAAGACAAGGCGGAATGAGCATGGGCAGAGTGAAAGGCGCCTTCAAGCTGGTTTCCTGGCTGTGGAGGAACAAGATATACCTCGCCACCATAGGCTCGATGATTGCCAAGATTAGGGGTAGGAAGGACCCCTAGAATCCACCGCCACCACCGCAGCCGCCACCACCGCAGCCGCCACCGCCGCAGCCGCCACCGCCGCAGCCGCCACCGCCATCACTGCTGCTGCTGACGGGTCTGCTGGATTCGTATATCTCGTTCCCGTGCTCGTCGAAACCCGCGCTGGTGACCACGTATCCGCCTGCGACGACATCGTCGATCAGATAGGACCCAACAGCCACAGGGATGATCACGTTGCTGTAATCGACCACCCGAGCAGTCGGTTGGGGCCTGTAGAGTGGGAATAGGGGAGAGCGAACCCCTGCGTATTCCCTGACCAAATCTGAAACCGACCATACGGTGAACCCATAGAGGAGATACAGCACGATAGTGGAGATAATTACTATGCCTAAGGCCAATCCATTACCTATGTAAATCACCAACCAAGGGTCATCCAGGACCCAGTCGCCCAAAGTGAATGGGTGGTAAGCAACCATGCTCAGACCGAGGTAGATCAGTGTGAAATATATGGGAACCAGGCAGATCATGAGAACCGAGTTGATCCTGTCTCTAGAGTCACCGAATTCTTGGATTGTCCTGAACTCCTCCTCCAGATCCATATCAATCAATTGCACATCTTCCGGAATCCCAACGTCATCGGCCCTCTTGTTGAGCTCGGCACAACTCTTGAGCAAATCCCGATCATACTCGATTTCTCGCAGCTCGCCGGTGACAACCTTGGTCAACTCCTCTATCTGGTCACTCACCTTCTCGAAAACCGTGCCGTCAGGTTCTCCCTTCAGGCTCTTTAGAGAAAGCATCCCCCTTCTTCTCGAGTATGCGAATCCCAACCTCTCCTCCGCCCACTCCTTTCTCTCCCAAAACTCCTGGTCGAAGGTCCTCTCTTTGCGCATCCTGGAGACTAAGAACACCATGCTCAAGAGCCCGATCGAGTAGACTCCCGAGTGTACACTCCAGTGCCACGGCTCTGGCTCCACTATGTCGTCAACCCTGTGTACATACTTCGACAGGGCTATTTCCCACAGATTCCCCCTTGTGTATTCGCCATTGATGTCCAAGAGGGTCCCGTTTGCGTTTTCAGGTCCTCCTCCAACATATCCGTAAGGATGGCTCCAGTCTTCTTCAACCACCCAAGGATGGTCATAGCAGTACCACTGCCACTCTCCTCCTCTGTCCTCGCAGTAGGCCCAGGTACTACCCCACTCCTCATACGAGTCATCTATCCAACAAGTCCACATTTCGAATCTATCGGAACCGTCCCACCACTGGTCCGTTGGCGGACCCCATTCGCAATTGTCGTAACCAGAGTATACCCCATCACTACCCCACCACCCCTCATAGTGATCAGCGGCATCGCCAAGCCTCCACGCACCATTGATGAAGACGTCTCCGGATATCCTCTGGTTAAGTGCCGGCATGTCAGGCATGACGAACTTGAACTGACGGTCCCCAGTTGACAGGGCTATCATCATGCTGGGCTCCTCGCCCCCCTCCATCCCGTAGTGCTGGAACATCTGCCGGGCGTACCCCTCATCGTCGCTGAAGAAATCTTCATCAATTCCGTTTGAGGGGCCTAAACCATAGTCCCACATGTCTCCAATCGTGACTAGCCTCACCAATACCCCGTATTCCTCGTGGATACGAATCAGCTCCTCCTCGAACTCCGCCTCGGTCTCGTTGCTGATGACTCCCGCAACGTCGTAGACATACCACTCCCCTTCTGGCTGAGGAGGGAAATGTCCACTCCAACCAACATGCTCACCAGCAACGGAACTTGATAGCAGTATAACTACGATCGATGAGATTATGACGTGCCTCATATCAAACAGGCACTTGAGTTCCCAACATAAAGAAGACTGCGGCAGTCATCATCATTGCCAGGTAAATCTTCGATTTCGGGGTTATCGAGTACTCGGAGAGATTCACCCATCGCAGGTGTGGGAAAGAGGAGAATCTCTTCTCCGAAGAAGGCCACAGATCGCTTGGCGGGGGCCGACCGAATACCTGCTCGTAGTAGTGAAGCGTGTAATCGTACTGCTCGACGTGCTTCTCGTCTTCTTCCTCGCCCCCCTCTGTGGGACCGTGGTGCAGCTGGTATCCGAGTAATTCTGGGCAAAATGTTCCCCAGTAGTCGTGGGTGTAGGTCATGTGCATGTGCCAGACCTGATCCACTTCCATCGACGGTGTGCACGGGATCGGGCTGTGAGCGCATAGGTATGCGAACCTCTTGTACTCCTGGACCGCCCTCTCTGCCATCCCGATGCCCCACCCGTTCTCGTGGGCCACTCTGTTCCTGAACGTCAGGTCGATGTTCTGCGGACCTATGCTGTATGCGATGAGCCTCTTGTGAGCCTCGATCGATATCCCCTCTTCGGAGGGAGCGGGCAGGGGCCCTTCCACCGAGTCACCCCATCCTTTCCAAAGCAGGCGAGTTAAGGGCGTAGTTGTGCTGAAGGACCTCTCCAACGCTCACCCAGTCGGGAGTGCTTCCGTCAATCCAGTCATACCGGTGTCCGGGAATCAGTCGCCAGTCTCTCGGCAGACTCCCCAGTAGCCCCTTTGCATGACGTATGCTCATCCATTGTGCCCGTGGGTCGCTACCAGGCAGGTCGACCCTACCCATACCGTTGGTGAATAGCAGGTCTCCCGCGTGATAGACCCCATGTCCGTGCAGGGTGACGTGCCCTGGGGCGTGTCCGGGTGAATGCGTCACTCCGAGGGCGATTGAACCTGCAGACCACTCCACGGTGGTATCCGGTTCGTTGCTCCAAGTGTCCGTGAAGTCGACCTTCTTGAACACGACATGTCCGAGCAACCCCGGAACCCTTGCCTCGTCGTGGCCCCAAACCTCCACATCCGGAACCAGGGACATCATCGAGGAGTATCCAGCGACATGGTCACGATGAGTGTGCGTGTACAGTAGGTGCGTAGGTGAGAGACCATCCTCGGAAAGAGCCTCGACCCACCTTTCCGAGTCGAAAGGATCCACTATTGCCACTATTCCTGACTCCCTGTCGATGAAAGCGGTGTTCATGTTCATGTAACCGCCCATCTGGGTGACCCATACCTCGACCCCGTCATCTCCGACCCTCTTGTCGAACTCCCCGTCACCCAGCATCAAGACTCCGACGTAACCATCTCCCATAGGTGTGGCGGACCCCCACTCTCGGGGCAGGCTTCAAAGCAGAACGTCCGAGTCGCGATACGTGGCACGAAAGCCCGCTTCATACACCCTGCAAGGCGGGCTGCTGACCAGCCTACTGCTTCTGCGGGGAGCCTGATGGCTCCCTTAGAAGCCCCAATGGAGTGAAAAAATGGACTACGATGCCCAAGAAATAGAGACGCGCTGGCAGAAGGCGTGGTCCGACTCGAAGGCTTTCGAGGCAGAGGTGGACAGCACGAAGGAGAAGTTCTACTGCCTCGAGATGTTTCCGTATCCATCCGGCCACATGCACATGGGCCATGTCCGAAACTACTCGATAGGCGATGCAATGGCAAGGTTCCAGAGGATGATGGGCAGGAACGTCCTCTATCCCATGGGCTACGACTCGTTCGGCATGCCCGCAGAGAACGCAGCGAAGAAGGAGGGAGGGCACCCACACAACGTAACCCACCGAAACATATCCAGTATTCGTGCCGATCAGGAGAGGATGGGGTACTCTTACGATTGGAGGAGGTTCCTAGCAACCTCCGACGTCGACTATTACAGGTGGAACCAGGAGATGTTCCTAACTCTGAATGAAAGCGGACTAGTCGAGAGGAGGACAGCACCAGTCAATTGGTGCACCGATTGCGACACCGTTCTCGCCAATGAGCAAGTCAAGAACAACCGCTGCTGGAGATGCGGGCTCGAAGTGGTACAGAGGGACATGTCGCAGTGGTTCCTAAGGATGACCGACTACTCAGACGAGCTCCTCGACGAACTCGAGAACATATCATTCCCGGAGAACGTTAAGGCCATGCAGAGGAATTGGATAGGACGTTCTCACGGAGCCCACATAGACTTCAAGATAGACGGTTCAGAATCGGTGGTAGGGGCCTTCACAACAAGGCCAGACACAATTTTCGGTGTCACGTTCATCACCCTGTCCCCGGAACACGAACTCTGTGAGGAACTCTGCGCAGGAACAGAATGGGAAGACGGTTGGAGGGAACTGCTCGATGAGTGCACCCGAATGTCCGAATTCGAGAGAATCAATATGCTCAAGGAGAAGAAGGGGGTATTCCTAGGCAGGTATGCCGTCAATCCACTCAGTGGCGAGAGGGTTCCGGTATATGCTGGAAATTTCGTTGTAGCATCTTATGGGACAGGGGCCGTCATGGCAGTACCCGGACATGATCAGAGGGACTTCGATTTCGCCAAGAGGTATGGGTTGGAGATCAGACGAGTATTGGTGGAATCCGAGGGGGACGACCCCGAAGCCGAACTATCCGTGGCCTTTGATGGGTACGGGCCCATGGTCAACTCCGCCAGAGACGGATTTGATGGACTCACCGGCGACAGTGCCAAGGGGGCGGTAATCTCAGTTTTGGAGGACGAGGGAACGGGCCATGGAACGGTGCAATATCGATTGAAGGACTGGTTGCTGAGCCGCCAGAGGTTCTGGGGCACCCCCATCCCGATGATTCACTGTCAGAAGTGCGGAATTGTCCCCGTTCCCTCAGAAGACCTTCCTGTAGAACTCCCTCTGGATGTGAAATTCACTGAGGATCAGAAGGGAAATCCGCTAGAGTCACACGACTCTTTCGTCAACGTCCCATGCCCAACATGCGGTGAAATGTCCAAGAGGGAGACTGACACCATGGATACCTTCTATGACTCATCATGGTACTTCATGAGATTCTGTGATGCCAATAACGACGAGTCCCCGTTTAACAGGGAAGCAGTTGACTATTGGATGGATGGCGGTGTGGACCTCTATATCGGAGGTATTGAGCATGCTGTAATGCACCTGCTCTATGCGCGATTCTTCACAAAGGCCACTAGGGACCACTCGATGAACGAGGTTGGAGAGCCATTCGGGAGACTTGTCTGCCAAGGCATGCTAAATGCACCTGCACCGTTCTGTTCTGACTGCAACACAGAGTACCACATCGACCACTTCGGTGGCGATTGCCCCTCTTGTGGATTGACATTGTCCTCAAGATCCGCCAAAATGAGCAAATCACTCGGGAATACCGTAAGTCCCGAGGAGATGATAGCAAAGTACGGGGCCGACACTGTACGACTCTTCATCCTCTTTGGAGCGAATCCAGAGGCAGGAATGGACTGGTCTGACAGTGCCCTCGAGGGTAACCACAGGCAGATGTTCGCAATCATCGAAGCATTCGACTCAGCACAATCGATGCAAGAAAATCCCTCTGAGATTGACGAGTGGCTCAGGGCCAGAATCAGGGTCAATCAAGACTCATGGAGGGATGCAATGGCCAACGTTTCATTGAGGGAGGGTGTGATGATTAGCCATTTTGAGATGATTTCTGACTGGAACTGGTACAGGAGAAGAGGGGGCTCTGACGGCAACACCGCTTCCGACTTCCTCAGAGCATGGGTCCCCATGCTCGCACCCGCAACTCCCCACATTGCAGAGGAGTTCTGGAGTCAGATGGGAGGAGATGGCCTCTTGGCAATGCACGTGATGGAAGAGTCCGGAACCGCTTCAGAAGATATCCAGGTTCTGGCTAGAGAGAGGTATCTCAGAAATGTAATCTCAAGCGCCAGGAATCTGAGGTCAATGGCCGAGAAGCATTCTCATGGTGGAATCAACAGCGTTGTGATTCAGACAGCGGCAAAATGGAAGTCAGATTTGGCTAGGGAGTCACTAAGGCTCGACTTAGAAGGATTCGACTTCAAGGCGAATGGACAGTCCCATGTCCAATCTCTCCCCATATTCGAGAATGAGACCTTGAGGGGGGAGATTTTCCAGACTTGGATGGCTCTCACAGTTGGCAGTAAGAAGAAGAGGGGAAGGATACACACATGGCCAGAGGGAGACATCTCCCTGATCAACTCAGGATTGAATGAGGCCGAGGTCCTGTCATCCAATGCACAATTTCTAGCAGACGCTCTCGATGTTGAACTAGTCAGCGTCTATCCAGTCGGAGAAGGCGAAGACGTAGCAGGTAAGGCACGAGTCGCCTTCCCACTGGAGCCCGGTATAGCGTTCCAATAACTTAACTCCGTGAATAACCAGTTTGCGGCGAACAGCGACTGACACGGTGGGTTCATGGTGCTCCTTCGGCTCGAAGGCCTGTTGAGTGAAGAGAAGAGTGGCGGAAGACGAAGAGGTCGTCGAAGAGGTCGTCGTAAATCCGGGGGCGGGGAAAACCCTCCCAAGGAGCAAGTGGCGGACAAGCAATCAGATTCTGTGAAGAGAGCATTGGCAAGGTTCAACGCAAATCCCGCCCCAATCGGATTTCCCACTGAGATAGACCCCCCGCCAAAGACAATCGAAGTAAATTGGCCTCTGAACGAAGTTCCAAAGGAAGTTCAGAAACAGGCCGGCGAGATAATCATGCGTCGTGGCGAGTTCGGTTTTCTCCCCCAAGAGAGGGTCGACGAGATAGCTGATCAAATCTCAGATCTACCAATCTCCCTTGAGCAAGCCCTTTCATTGAGGAATGCATTGAATCAGGAGAAGAGCGTTTACTCACACCACAAACTGATGAGAAGATCTAACGAACTCAACAGGCGTTACGACTCTGGCGAGGATGTCATCTCTCTCTCCAAGAGGTTTGATGCCCCCCCGGTTAACACATTCAGAGCCATTCTTACAGGAAGGGGCTGGTCCAAGAACAGGATCAAGGAGTCATTGAAGGAGCCATCACGACTCAAGAAGAGGGACCGCGAACAGTTCGAACTAGCTGAATCTCTGGATAGGGTAAGCTCAGTAAATCAAGATGAAACCCATCAGGCTTCAATGGTTTTCGAGGATGTGCTCTATGCTTATTTTGATTCTATAGGCGTTAGATACAGAACTCAAGACGATCTAATGGCAGAGCAGAAGAGAGCAGAAGGAAGGGCAATCATAACTCCGGACTTATTGATGATTGATGACGTCCGGATAAACGGAGTTCCCTGTGCATGGATTGACGCTAAGCACTTCTTCGGGGCGGATCTAAAATTCCCTAGGAAGAAGACACAGAAGCAAGTTGACAGATATGTCGCCGAATATGGCCATGGTGCCATAGTGTACAGGCACGGATTCTGCGGTGGATTGAGAATTATGGGTGCAGAGCAGTTGGATGCAAGTCCATTGGACCTCACATTGCTGGACGAGTTCCATGAGAAGTCAAAGAACTCATGATGATTCATTGACCTTGGTGATGCAACCTGAGAGGCCCTCTTCCTCAAGCGAAGAAAGCAAATCACTCAATTCGAAGTCAATATCTTCTAGTCTACAAGGAACAATGACAACACTTTCGCCAAGCATGCATAGAAGTGGCACTACGAGATCATCCATCCCACATCTTGAAATTGCACTTCTCGCACTATCAAGAACCGAAGATCTTCCAGGCTCATCGCTAAGGCCGCTCCTTTGTGAGAATCTAATCGCGGCCTCGATGAGTTCGGGCCATTTGCCATTGTTCCAATCCCCTTCTGAGAGAACGGCCAACTGCTCGTTTCCGGCATGAGAAATGGAAACCTTCCAATCAGGATCGTCGATGTAGGTTGAGGTATGGCTTCCCGGACCTTCCCCCCAAGCTAGGACAACCTCCATTCCATTTGACCAGCCGACTGCCTCTCCGGGGCCACTTTCCAATAGGTGCCCGTTGTAAGGTGAACCCGGTGAAAGACGTAACTCAACTCCTCCGGCGGAAAGCGCAGAAACGTCTCCCAAGCCGCTAGATTGCTTCCTATCCACGATATGCGCCACTAGGTGTGATCTTCTCAGGCTCTCCTCGTAAGGCATCCCCATGGCACGTTGCATTGCCATCGTCGCTGAGATTGCCCCGGAAGCGGACATCCCAAATCCTTGACCGACGGGAACCTTCAGCTTGACTGTAATCTCCCAATCAAACTCATTTACTTCAGGAATAAACTCTGATAGTGTACTAACTACTTCTTCGTACAAGCCCGCTTCACCTCCCCTCCCTAGGAATCTGATCGAGAGGGAACCATCTCCCTCCCAACCTCTGGCCACCACCTCAGAACCAGCTTCGAGACACAGGCCAGAGCCAAGGCTACCCTGTTGAACAATATCTTCTGAACTATCGGCTATCGAGAAAAGAAGAGTCACGTGAGACCCACACTCTCCGCGTCCCAGGATGTCCGTCATGCTACATCCCTGTAAAAAACAGGGAAATAAACTGGTATCTAATTCAGAGAACTGCCTTCAGGTCTTCTTGGATGCCGCCAAACCTTCCAGAAAGCTCAGATATAGCCATTTCAAAGGCCACTCTTGGAGTCATCGAACCATCGGTTTCGAACTGAAGGATGAACTCGCCGGCCACGTCTTCTAATTCCACTGCGTCCTTGAATTCTCTAGACTCCTCTGTTCCTGAACCAACGTGATTGAGGTCCGACCTCAAGGTCTCCACCATCTCAATATCCTCAAGTCGCCCGTCCTTGAAGTCCTTGGCCTTGATATTGAGGCCTAAGTCCCATAGAACCTTAGCTCTGGACTTCACATTGATTACACCAACTTGCCGTGGATTGAATGTAACCCCGCTTACTGGAGACCACTTCACGTGATCTCTGCCACGTCCCATGACTGCTGTCGCAGAGAACTCAATCATTTGCCCCTTGAAGAGCTTGGTAATGGGTATGGGTTGATACTTTGAGGGAATGAAACCATCGGCGTCCCCAAGGAAGTTCAGATCTCCAGCGGTAACCCAAGTACCCTCCTCAGAACCCTTTACTTGGCAGTAGTACAACATTGTGCAAATAGCGCACCCCCTGTCATCCTCTACCATTTCCGAGCAGTTGGGGCACTCGTCTTGGAAGTAGAACTCATCATGCTTGGTCGGGATTGGAACCATTGCTAGCCTCTGAGCAATCACCTCATCGGGAAGTGGCCCATCGGTTTCCCAGAGCATATCTCCATCTTCCTCAGTCTTCTTTACGAATCTCACAGTATCGATCGCCATCTTTGGCGTGTCCGACATCAACGTCCTTCTAATCGCGTTAACGAAAGCGCGGTCGGTGCCTGTTAGGAGCACTTTGATCCTCTCCTCATCTTCCTTCAGAATTTTTACCTTAACCATTTCAATCACCTCAAACGCGTCTACCGCGTCGCCCTCCCTTTGCTTTGGTACCATCAGTGGGTATGGGAGTAACGTCCTCTATTCTTGTGATTTGCATTCCAGCACGTGTCAGAGCTCTGATAGCAGAAGTTGCCCCGGGAGCACTGTGAGAGCGGTTTCCGCCGGCTCCCCTGTACTTCACAATCACCTGATTGAAGTCCTTTTCAACAAGCATCTCAGCCATCCTCTCGGCTGCTCTCATTGATGCGAAGCCGCTAGATTTCTCGGAACCGCCCTTGGTAACCATCCCTCCGGAGACCTTGCAGATAGTTTCTGATCCTGTGAGGTCTGTAGCCGTCATAAGCACGTTATTGTGCGTGGTGTAGATGTGTAGAACTGCCTTGTGGGGCATCAGTTGTCACCTCCTGGAATGGTGTCCTCGATTGTCGGAGCCTCTGCCTCTGCCGCTTTGATGTCTTCAACAAAGTCACCAGCTACCTGAACCGGTCCGCCTACTTCTGAGGCCTCATCTTCCGATGCGTCAACAGTGGCTCTCAGCTTCTCCAACTCCTCCCTGAAGGGGTGGCTCGGATTCTCGTACTTCGAACCGCTGGTGTAACGAAGCATTTCCTCCTCCTCTCTCAAGACGTGGTACCCAGGAACGGTCATTTTCTGATCTCCAATGGAGATGTGCCCGTGAACGATAAGATTCCTTGCAGCCCTCATAGAAGGAGCAAGTCCCTTGTAGTAAACCTGCGATTGAAGCCTTCTCGCAAGCATTAATTCAACGTCGATCTGTAGAATGTTATCCAAGCTCGAACCATCTGAAAGAAGGCCCTTCCTAGTAAGTGAGGCGAGCAAGTCGTCCTTTTCCCTAGAGTAGTGGCCTTCAGAGGTATCGACCCTGCCAATCAGCTTCATCGCCTGATTCCTATGTCTCCTTAGGGCTGACTTCTCTCTCCAGATTTCCCTCATTCCTCCGACCTTCTTCAGACCGTATTTCTCTTTGAGAGCATGCTCTTCTTCAATTCGGGCCTGCTTCCAGGGGTGTGTTGGCGTCTGTGTCTTTGGTCTTGCAAACTTAGGATCTCCCATCTAATCACCTCACTTCTTCCTCTGGACACCCAGTGCCCCACCCTTTCTTCCATTGCTTCGAAGCCTCTGGCCACGTACCTTGTGACCACTCCTGTGTCTTATTCCCCTGTAGGTCTTAATTCCTGCAAGTCTGGCAATGTCATCCTTGTGTGTCATTGTGACCTCCATTGCTACGATATGGGCGTCTTCATTAGACTCTAGGTCCCTTTGTCTGTTCATCAACCACCAAGGCATTTCAGTAGCGTAGTCGCCTATGGATGATCGAAGGCTTTCCTGCTCCTCATCAGTGAGGTGACCCCCAAGTTTGCTGCCGTCAATACCAGAAATCTTGCATATCATGTCAGCAGTTCTCATTCCAATGCCCTTAATCGAGCACAGACCGACGGAAATCTTTCGCAGCCCGTCTACGTCCGTATCGGCTATCCTTATGATGTAAGAGAAGTCATCTCCCAGTTGGGTTTCATCTATTGTCGTCATGTTACGGTTCTCCCGTGTTCACCGGTTACCCAGTGGCCCAGTAGGCATCCGGGCGACCAACCTTCCCTATTTGAACCGATTGGACGCCCCGTAGGGGCGGAAATTAAGGCTCTCTGCAGATTAAATACACTGTATGGCCACTCTCCCCTCTGGATAGCTGGACATCAGCCATGAATGAACGATCACCTTCGATGTCCCTCATGGCCTTGTGTAAACGCCTTTGCAAAGTAGGGTGCAATTCAGGATCAAGCGAGCATCTGAGGGTGATGCTCCCAATTTCATTTCTAGCCAATGAGGCAGCTGTCAAGTCGATACTGTGAAGCTCTGGGGGTGATAGCCGGTGCTGGACCACTTGTCCGGTGGCAACTACGAATCCCATCACATTGTCGTCATCGGCAAGGGGCTCCGTGTGTATCAGGATCGGCCTTCTTCCACTCGTCCTAAGCCAGGTCCTCCCCCCTCTTCCTCCTAATGCTGACTCGATCCAGTTGTCCTGTAAGCCACTCTCCAGGAGTACAGGATCCAATATTGAAATCCAGGATCCGAAAGGCGGCGGCTCACTAATTTCTGAAGCGACAGCAATAGATGGCTTACCCTCTATGACTGCCATGATTTTCTTTGTCCCCATTCTAACGCACCTCCTGGGGCTCTTTGAGGATAGAGAACCAGACCAGACTGACAGGCGATCCACGCGCCCCCCTCCCTGGCTGAGCCACTCCCACGTCCTCCTTATTCCTGGGAAAGACGTCTCAATCGTGGCATCGATCATCGACTGTTGATCATCATCAAGCCTTGGAGAGAGGTCTAGAAGAATGCAAGGCCCGTTGGGCCCGGGCTCTAGATAATCCTTCCATGAACTTAGCACGGGTCCCAGTGACGGCTCCATCTCGTCAATGTGGTGATTCTGTGCATCCATTGGCCTCGCAGGATCAAGATGCAGCATGGCTACCGGTGGGTGGGCCCTAGTTCCTGCTTCCCTAAGGCTGGACCAATACTCGGTCATCACTCCCTCAGCATCTGAACCATCTCCGATCACTATCCTGTCCATTGACCTCTGGACGTCATTTGACTCCGCTGCTACGAACATGTTTGCGGCACATAGAACCGCCACGTTTCCATCTATCTCTACGCCCAATGAGGGTCTCTTGAGAATCTTCGAGTAAGCAATTAGCTGAATCCCAGAACCAGTTGCAACATCTGCTATTACCCCTGGTCCAAGCGACTTGGGGTCTATCTGTCCCGCTCTCGCCAAAGCCACGCCCCATGGAGTAGAAAGCCTCCTCATCCTTTCCGTCATGTGGAAAGAAGGGTCCCCCTTTCGTGACGATTTTGCTTTCGCACGCCTCCCCGCTTCCTTTGCCACTTCAGGGGAGGGCATAACCGATGCATGGCCGTTTTCTTCAGACATTGTATTGAACCTCTTCTCGTTATTCATTATACACCAACAATAGCCGTAACCTCTAATTCGAACCTAAGCCATGAATTCTTCAGTTCATGGCTTTCCGATCCACCATACGCTATGCTGGGGGGAAGGAGTGTGATATGACTGGTTCCCGGGCCCCACCCCGCCGGTGTCCCAACGGGTGCGACTGAATTGATGTCAAGGCCTATCGCAGACCAGCCAAAACCTTCGATGTAGTTGGGGTCATCACCAGCAGTTACTAGCAGATCACCCTCATCCAACAGCTCACCTGTATCGGCGTCCCAGACCTTGTAATTTACCTGAAGTCTATCTCCATCTTTGGAATGCAACTCGCGTTCCTCAACTCCCTTGAAAACCGTAACATCCAGCTTAACCTCAGCTGAAACCAAAGCAACATGGGAAGCAACAACGGTGAAAGAGCTCTCGTCAACGTCCTCTGTAAGCTCTATCTCTAGGATTATGGAGTCATTGCCCTGAAACTCGTTAATCAGCATTTGAGTGTCGTCCGAGCTCGAGAATAGCACATTCGCCCCCTCAATCTCAAGAAGCAGATCAAGAGTCTGATTCCCCCTATTGTACACCGCTACAGATGCCCTGTCGCCAGACCCCTGGTGCTCCCAGTCGCACCGCAACTCGCCAGGATACAGGAAAACGTCATCCTGCGAGGAAAGATTTTCCGGCCAATCCCAATCACCTTCTCTAGAATCGCAGGTGTCGAAAAGAAGGTCTACCTCCCAAGCCCACCTCCCATCCATCTCCAGCATAGACTCGTCAACAGATCCAAATGAATCCTCAAGTTGACTCATGAAGCTGTATGCGCTAATGCCTATCCACGCTGTGGATAGCAATATTACCAGTATCGTAGATAGTGAAAGGAGAATAGCCACTCTCGGAACAGCCATCTCATTGATACCCAGTGGCACGGGAGGATGCTCGACTTCGTCGGGTGTGTCCGATATCCACGACCGCGTCATGACTCATTTGCCAACATCTTCTGCCATCAACGTTGGCCTAGTTGGTTTGAAGAAATAAACGATTGATTAGTTCGAACATTCAGCGAACTAGTCCCTCACTAGCTCCTTTTCGTAAGTTATTCCCAGCCACGACACTATTCCCAACTCGATTGCCACAATGATTAGCCCTCCGAGTAAGAATACAGGATTGGTTAGAACACCACCGAAGAACACCAACGCTGTCAAAATAGCCAAAATCAAGTCTACCAATCCCCAAATTCGCAATCCTCTCCGCAGCTGTAGTATGCCAACCACCCAAACCGTGGTTGACATGAGGATGAGCGCAGCGGGTAGGAGGCCCGCAACCCCGCCTCCGATCAATCCAATCACAATCAGAAGATGACCATTAGAAGCTAACATAGCAGACCACTCGCCTTTCTTGGTTGGGACGGTCAATATGCAGAGCAGCATCGCAATCACTCCCAGTGTTGCGCTAGATGCACCTATGGGTGGGTTAAACCACACGTCCCAATTGCTAGTGGATATCATTACGAGGACAATCCCTGGAATAGCGATGCCCACCGAGCTCGGCTGCTCCCTCTTCAGCCCCTGGGCGATCGCACTAGCGACTGCTAAGACTCCAGCGGGGCCAAATGAGAGAATTACAACCGCAATGGCCCGACCACCTCTGCCAGCACCCCCCTTCATGTCCCTCCTTCCCTTGGATTTACGCAAGCCATCAATCAGGAAATCGGCAATTACTGCAATAATTAGGACAACTTCCAGTAAGAAAAGAGGAACTTCCCATTCCAATGAAAATCCCCCTGAGAATGGATCAACAGTGAGGGGCCAGGGCAATGATTCGTAAAGCAACGAACCGATTAGACGATCAACCAAGAGGGACAATATCAACCAGTCTATTGCAATGGGAATCCTGTCTAGCATGTTTTTCTGTTGGAATAGTGAAATTGCTACTAATTCTAACACAATCACCACAACTACAGCCATTCCGAGTAGATCTTGGTTGCTTCCCCCGGGGCCAAGTAGAGATGCGATGTGAGCGAGAACAACCCCACTGATTGCAATAGCTATTGGGGCCTCTATTCCACCAATATGGGGTAGCTCCAAATCCAGCCTCTTGGTTCTTAGTCTCGCTATTGCAACAAGAACCGTTACGAATGCCCCACACGAAAGGAGGATGATCGGACTGGGCCCAGTAGTCAGCCCGATAATCACATTTGCACCCAGTACTACTGCCATTACAGATATCACGATTACAGGTCGGTGACTAACATCAGTGGTGTAGAGATCCTCTAGGTCCTTCGCCGGCGCGAGCTCCCTCCTCTTCCCCCGGACCTCCTTCATCGCAGCAATTTGCGGATCAAAACCTGATATTGCCCCTATATTGCCTGAAATTATTGAGGACGCTCCTGAGGAAGTCATAGCTTGCTCCTTCCTCTTACTTAGTTCGGAAATAGACCTTAGTTCTCTTCGTAACTCCCCTCTGGCGACTAACCAGATTGAACTGAGGATGAATATTGCAACAGAAGCATACAATGCCGATGAGTCTCCAATCTGCCAAGTAAGTGAGACAGTAATCACCATCAACCAAAGAGATGCGAGAGCTGGTTTGAGCAAATCCTCGATCTTCCCAGCCTTCGGGAGGTATACGCCCAGAAGGGCTGCTGTGCAGGACACTGCCACGAAGCCACTATCGAGATCAGGGAGAGAATTGGAAAGAGACAACAATCTTGACGGCTCACTACCAGACAAGAAAACAAGCAGGGGGAGGCTCATAAGTCCCATCGATAATGTGTATTTCCTATCTTCAATCTCTCTCTCAAACTGAATCAGCAAGAGTAGAAGGGCACAGAGAATTACACTCAGAACTTCTCCAATCCCGTGCCTCCATTGTATAATTATAGCACTAGCGAAAATGATCATCATCATCATACCCACTCCACCAACTCTAACCCCTCTGACATGCGCTCCAAGATGGAGGATCCAGATTACGCTACACACCACCATCAGACTCGGAGCCGTGAAACCCCCAAATTGCGCCATGAAGACTGTCGTAATCATGGGTATCCACAGTCCCAGACTCCAAAGCTGGAGGGCACCAGAGTCTCTAATTGATGCCGATATCTCCGAAATTCCAAGGAATTTAGATGCGAGATTGACATTGGTTGAACCAAGCTTCTCATTTACAATTGCCATTAGTATTGAACAAATTATCAAGTATCCAGCTAGTGGTACAACCTCTACCTCAATCACACTTCCCGGATCAATACGATCGTTAGCTACTAGGACAGTTCGAATTGCTTCCTCCAGCGCCTCCTCAAACACTATCCAGGTCCATGGTAGTAGGACCGTGACTCCTGCAAGAGATGGAGACTTCCTCCTCACCGATAGAATTGCCGTACCTATGTGAAGGATGGACAGTAGGGAAAGAAGAACCACCCCACCATCCCCTCCCGATTGCCTCGACTCCGATGGAACAAGAATGACTAGTAAGATCAGTATAGCCACAGATCCTCCCCATAGGACCCTGTCAGTAACAATGTCCTGATCCCTGAGAATTACGAAACCAGTAACCGCAGTACCAATAATTGTGAAAAGAACATATTCCGAAATCGAGAGGTAATCATCAACCAGATCCCCGTTCGCGAGCATGATAGTTAGTATCAGGGACGAGTACAATAGTGGGGCCGCCACTCTCTTCGGGGAAACCCCCCTTACAGTAAGGTACGAGCCCCCAAAGGAACCTCCCAACACGGTAACCATCCCTAGAGCGTAACCCACATCGTCTCTGTTTGCAGCCACTGCTAGAAGTGCCCCAATGAGGCCCATTGATACAGAAACCCCCCAAAGGCCCGGCTTCCCAAGTCCCATTACCCTCATCGCATCAGAAAACCAATTTTTCTCCCTCGAGAATTTGGATGCCATCGACGCATTAGCTGCAGTAACTCCCATCATCAAAGTGAAAAGAAGAAGGGGGGAATCCAATGGGAGTATCCTCAACTCACCAATCTGGAACCCACTGGTTGTGGCGTGCATCCCAATCCACAAATTAGATGCAGCAATTCCCAATGCTGCAAGATTCCCCGACATCCGTTGAAGAGCCAGGCCGTGTATCAGAATCGTAGATAGAAGAATCATTGCCGCAATCCCCTCTTGTCCGAATAGAGACCCTGCTGTAGAACCAATAGCAAGTAGGACAAGAGTAGACTGAGCCGCAATCGCATCGTGGTCGTACCTATAGGCAACAGCCACGTTTACGCCAACAAGACCAATCAATAGAACTCCAAGCTCCTCTACCCCTATCACGTCCCATCTTTGCAATTCTATGGCGAGCCCATACAGAACCTTCATCGAAATGATTACCCATGTTACCCCAAGGATCTTCATGCTCTTCCTGGGAATCCAAATTTCCCCTAGTCCGAAGCCAATAGCAGCTAGGACTACCAGCGAGACTCCAGCCGGAAGCGGGTCCATCACTACCCCTATTTGCACCCCTATTGCGCTGTAGACTAGTATCATTGATCCCATTAAGGCCCAATTTATCCTACGTTCGCCTTCTACAGCAATTTCTGTAACTACATCCCTATCCGGGGCCGACTTAACGCTGCCATCAGAACTGACAACTCCCGGAGAATCTGAATCGGGCTCAGAAAATGGGTCAAAGATTTCTCCGATGGCCTCGTCTCTTTCTTTCTCTGTGACCGACTTATCCTCGACTTGAGCTTCATCTGTTCCCTGAATTATGTCCCCTATCTCTATCCTGTCACTAATTCTGAATGACCTCTCACGGATGACTTCGTCATCAGGATCATCGCGCTCCATTGCTCTCCCGTGGGGCATTACCGGAATAACCGCATCCCCAACCCCCTGCCCCTCAGCATATTTTCCTGAATTCTAGAGAATCGCCACAGCCGTAACCCTTGAAGGGTAATTGCTATCGCCGGGTGACATGGAGGGACCCACCATGTCGGCCCCTCCCTCAAATCCTTCAACCCCTCTGAGCTCTCATGGACTCGAGCCGAGTGGAAAGGTACATTGGAACCTTGGTTGGGAGGAGTTGCATGGAATTGCAGTAGACAGGGGAGAGGCAACGCTGACTTCTCAAGGTGTACTGCTGGCCACCACTGGAGAGAGAACGGGGAGGTCCCCGAACGATCGCTTCATTGTAGATGAACCAGGAATGGCCGATGACGTTTGGTGGGGAGAAGTCAACAAGTCAATCCCAGCTTCTTCCTTCGATAGGCTCCTCAAGAAGACCCGGGATCACTTAGACAAAGCAGACCAATTATTCGTCAAGGACGCATTCTGCGGCGCGGATCCAAGATACAGGATGCCAGTTAGACTAGTTACTGAGAAGGCTTGGCATGCCGCCTTCATGCACAACATGTTCGTCAGGATTAACCAGGAAGAGTCCACAACACACCAACCGCAATACACAATCCTACACGCACCCGAATTACAGGCCTCGCCCAGCGAGGATGGGACAAACTCTGGCGTGTTTGTAATATTGGCATTAGACCGCGGCTTGGTGATAATCGGCGGAACACACTATGCCGGTGAGATAAAGAAGGCAATTTTCACAATAATGAATCATATTCTACCAGCCGATGGCCTGCTTCCCATGCACTGTTCAGCCAACACCAACGAGGACGGCTCGGCTCTCTTCTTCGGCCTATCTGGAACTGGAAAAACCACACTGTCCGCAGACCCGAAAAGAGCACTCGTCGGTGACGACGAGCATGGTTGGTCGGATGAGGGAGTATTCAACTTCGAAGGGGGATGTTATGCAAAGATGATCAACCTCTCTGAAAAGGACGAGCCAGCAATTTTCGCTACTACCAGAATGAAGGGAACAATTCTGGAAAACGTGGTATTGAACGCCGATGGGACACCTGATTTCTACAACAGCTCTCTAACTAAGAACACCAGGGGGTCATACTCAATCGAGGCAATAGAAAACAGAACCCCCGACTCAATGGCGGGGAACCCTAAGAACGTGGTATTCCTAACATGCGACGCGTTTGGAGTCCTGCCTCCACTTTCTCGCTTGACCCCTGAGCAGGCGGCATACCACTTCATGTCTGGATATACTGCAAAGGTTGCAGGCACTGAGATGGGAATTACCGAGCCCCAGGCAACTTTCTCAACATGTTTCGGGGCACCTTTCATGCCACGCCACCCCTCTGTATATGCAGACCTTCTATCAAACAAAATCCGCATTAATAATGCCAAGTGCTGGCTAATCAACACTGGTTGGGTTGCAGGCGGATACGGAGCAAGTAGCCGAATCAAGATCAGGTGGACAAGGGCGTTGCTAAACTCGGCATTAGACGGCGATTTGGATGATGTTGTTTTTGTCGATGACGAGAGGTTTGGTTTCTCAGTCCCTACTACATGCGAGGGAGTGCCCGACTCGATACTGCAGCCAAGGGATACTTGGCACGACAAGAAGAAGTATGATGGAACGGCAAACGTACTTGCTCAAATGTTCATTGAGAACTTCGAACAATACTCAGATGCCTGCAGCCAAGAAGTTATGGACGCTTCACCAAAGCAACTCTGATACAATCAGAGTTTTTGCCAGTGGTGCCTCTGAGCATCCACGGCGCAGATAGCAGCCATGTGAACAACATCCCTCACACTGTCTCCCCTCTGTAGGACGTGCGCTGGTTGTGACAACCCCTCTAGAATAGGACCAGTCATTTCAGCCCCCGCGACTCTCTGAAGTAGCTTGTAGGCGATGTTAGCCGATGCAAGATTGGGGCAGATTAGGATATTGGCCGGACCATCGAATGACATGAAGGGGTAGTCCTTCTGAATTTCTGGAACCAAAGCAGTGTCTGCCTGCATCGGACCGTCAATAATTAATTCAGGATCTAGCTCCCTAGCAATTGCAATAGCCTCCTCCAACCTGTCAGTTCTAAGTTCCGAGGAAGTACCGAAATTGGAGAATGACAGCATTGCAACCTTTGGCTTAACTCCGAATCTTCTAGCCACCTTGGCAGTCTGAACCGCAATCTCAGCCAGGGTTCTGGAATCTGGATAAATGTTGATAGTAGCGTCCCCAATGAACATCAACTCTCCATTTACGGTCATCATATACATGCCAACTATCCTATGTGAGTCAGGCTCAGGGCCGATAATTTGCAAACAGGGTTTGACGATGTCCGGATAGTGATGAGAAACCCCTCCAAGATAACCATCTGCATCTCCCATGTGCACCATCATTGGCGCGAAGTATGTCGTATTCTTCATCAGTCGAACCGCATCCTCCACAGTTACGCCCTTCCTGCCCCTTAGGTTATGCAGCTCGTCAGCATATTCGCCACGCCTCCTGGGATCATACCTGACATCTATTTCATCACAATCGAAGCTTAGCCCCAATTCTTCCTTTACGGCCTCAATTCTCTCGACGTTCCCAAGAAGGATGGGTTCGCAAATGCCTTCAGCTATACATTGTGAAGCTGCCTTGATGATTGTCGGGTCTTCTCCTTCGCAGAAAACAATACGCTTCTTGTCCCTCTTTGCCCTGTTGATAACTCTCCTCATAATGGATCTGGTTAGGCCTAATCGAGCCTCCAGCTCCTCACGGTATCTTTCGATGTCGAAGTCTTCCGGCTTTACTCTGGAAACCCCCTCGTTTACTGCAGCTTCAGCAACCGCGCTCGCCTCCCAAATCAGAACTCTGGCATCGAATGGTTTTGGGATGATATATTCCGGACCGAACTGTAGTTGCTCGCCATCATATGCAGACATCACGTCATCGGGCACCGGCTCCTTGGCTAGTTGAGCAATGGCATGTGTTGCGGCCATCTTCATACCTTCTGTAATCTCTGTTGAACGTACATCAAGGGCTCCTCGGAAGATGTATGGGAAACCTAGTACGTTATTGATCTGGTTCGGATAGTCCGAACGACCAGTGGCAACAATAGCATCGTCCCTCACGGAAACAACATCGTCAGGAAGAATTTCTGGATCGGGATTCGCTAGAGCGAAAATCAGAGGACGAGTAGCCATCGAGGACACCATTTCACGAGAGACAATCCCTCCCTTGGAGAGGCCAAGGAAAACATCAGCTTCACTCATGGCAGACGATAGATCGCCATCAGGAATGTCCCTAGCGAATTCAGATTTGTATTCATTCAAATCCCCCTTCTTGTCCCTGGATGTGGTGAGTATCCCCGTCGAATCAACTAATACCATATTTTCCGGATTCACTCCAAGCCTGACATAGTGCCTTGCACAGGATATCGCCGATGCCCCCGCTCCAGAAATCACTACCTTGACAGAACCCACATCCTTGCCCACAATCTCCAACCCGTTTAGCAGAGCAGCTCCTGAGATTATTGCAGTTCCATGTTGATCATCGTGCATCACAGGAATATCGAGCTCCTCCACGAGCCTCCTCTCAATCTCAAAGCATTCCGGTGCCTTGATGTCCTCCAAGTTGATTCCACCGAAGGTGGGGGCTATTGCCTTCACGGCCTCAACAAACTCGTCCACGTCGGTCCTGTCAACTTCTATGTCGAATACGTCAATGTCAGCGAATGCCTTGAACAGTAGGCCCTTGCCCTCCATAACTGGCTTTCCTGCTAGTGCACCTATGTCACCAAGCCCTAGAACTGCCGTTCCGTTGCTTATTACAGCCACTAGATTACCCTTCGAAGTGTACTTGTATGCATTATCGGCGTCGCTCTCAATTTCCTTGCATGGGTATGCTACACCAGGCGAATAAGCCAGAGAAAGCTCGTGGGACGTTCCATGCGCCTTTGTCGGCACAACCGTGATCTTTCCTGCAGGCTTTGCCGCGTGATATTCCAGAGCTTCCTCGCGGAGCATATCCTCAGTCAAGCAACCACCTCGGAGATATCCGGCCCATGCACCCCTCTTTGATGCTATCCTAATTCGTCAAAATCGATTATCAGCCGCCATACAAGCGTTTGTAGAATGGCAATCCCCATCAGAAAAGTGTTTTTTCCACCTACGGTGGATTGAGCAAAAGCCACTCAACGACCCCCACCATTCAATATAGAAGTGGAATGCCGAGGAACCGTGGATATCAATTTTCAAGGCAGGGCCAACCTTGCTCAGAGGAAGGCGATTCTCCTAGTGGCACTCATGCTCCTACTCCCATGGGCTTCCGTAAATGGCCCCGAACTCACCTCGATAGATGACGACTCCTCCACTTCTGCAAGGACTTGGGGAGCTATGGGGAGCAATGATACTGGTTGGGTGGACATCGTAGCAACGGGCGCCGATCCAGCCAACCAGACATTCGCGTACGGTGAACTTTCTCTGGATTTCGCACCCGGAGCTGAGATTTCCAACTTGACATTCGAGATTTCCGTGGACGGCTCGGACGGATATTGCATGGATGAACCACAACTCACCCTTCTGGAGACCCAAACTCCCATACTAGATTGGAGGGATCTCGGGGGGCTTGGCTGTCAAGACTCGTTCACTAACAACCCTCCCACTCTGGAGGAGGGTACTCTGAGCACTTGGCTTCAACCCAACACCATTAGCGATGCAGCATGGACACTGCCTGCAGGAATCACCATTTCCGACTTAGTAATGGAGGTCCTCACCCCCTCCGATCCAAAGGTCTCCTTCTCGACATTGGACGTTGTCGTTCACGACAGTGCGGTAAACCCATTAGACGGCAGACTCTACATCCTCCTGGACAACGACCTAATCCACCTCGACAGCGATATGGCAGAGACTTGCGGATGGAGATGTCCCGGAATCATCCACATCGACTCAGATATCACTGGGAGCAGCTTGGCTGTGGATGAATCTGGAAACAGGCTCATTATCGGCAAGCAAGATGGCTCAATAAGCTCACAGTCTCTTATTGACTCATCATTCAATCCGGATTTGCTACCAGCAACATCGGATTCGGATCCGGTATCTGCCATGTCAGTGGATCAGTACGGAAATGTCTGGGCAGCATCTGGATGCAGTCTGAAATTCCTTCCTAACGGTGGCGTATGGTCAGATATCACATACTGCCCGGGCTCGCCAGAAGTCCCCGTTGATATCGAATCGTACAGCGATAAGATATTCCTAGCTACCCAGAGTACGGGAATTCATGTCATAGAGTACACGTACAACACCACCACTTCAGAATGGGATGTGCCAAGCGCCGAGGCGATTACCATTTGGGACACCAACAACTTCCTATCAAGCAACTCCATCACTGATATGGAAATAGCCTCTGACCAACTACTCATTTCCACTCTGAATGCAGGAATCAATCGTAGGGACTTGAGCACCTCCTCATGGCTCTCTAGGTGGAATACCAACAACTGGCTCGCTTCAAACTCAGTCATAGGGGTGTCTCATACGAGTGGCTGGATACACATCGTTGCGGGGACAACACTTCACTCATACGACACAACTGCAAACGTCTTCCGATCCCAGAGGCAAGTATCACAGTTGGGCCTGCTGGGTCCAGCAACATCTGTTTCCTCGTGGCCTTCTGGAATCGGCCCAAGGAGCCCAGCAGATGGAGTTGTGTTCCTTATTGACTCCACGGGCAGAGCGGGAATGCAACACGCTGAGACTGTAATTGGAGCTGAATCACTAGTCAGCAGCCCTGTTTCCGACCCAATGAGGGTCGCAGCAAGGATTGACGACGGTGAGTCTGGACAGATATGGGTGGCTGGAGACACCACAATCGACCGATTCGACGAAGGAGCGAGGATTTGGCAGGCTCCGATCGATGTCAGTGACTACGCTGGCCAGCAACTCCAAACAATCACATCAATAGTTCAGGATTCCAACGACAGGGTTTGGGTCGGCACATCAAACTCAGGGATTCTCAGATTCAGAGCGGACAACGGAGCATATATTGGCACAATCAACGGTATTGAGGACCAAGTAATATCCATGGCTCACGATGACACCACGGAAACCCTCGTCGTGGGGCACCCATTCAACGGACTGTCACTAGTCAACACCTCCACAATGACCCTAATCGACGTACTCGACACAACAGACGGATTGGACTCCGATTTGGTCACAGATGTTGCAACCAGATATGGGATTGCATACGCAGCAACCTCTGACAGCGGTCTGATGAGAATAGACCTGATGGCCCTCCAGATACTCGGATCATGGCAATCACTGGGTGCAGACAACCTAGAGGCCACCCCCATAGCAGTGGATGAAGACGTAATTTACCTGGGGCTTCCAGACTTCGGAATTCTACTCCTAGACAGGATGAATGGGGACATCATCGACTACTGGGAGCCAGGGGGAAGCAACGGACTTCCGGATGACGACGTACTGTCCCTCCACATGCTGGGAAGCGAGTTGGTAGTCGGATCGAGAGTTTCCAATACGGGAGCCCAGTCAAACGGTGGACTGGCCATCTGGGACGGGGCCTCCTGGGAACAGCTCCCAACTAGCATCCAAGGATGGAACAACGACCCCTACGTATTCTACGATATCACCAGTGATGGCAGCGACATATACGCCGGAACAAACCGTGGGGCCTGTCGATGGTCGGTCGACTCCAACGGTGCATGGCAACTAGACGTGTGCGTCGACCAAGGCGATGGAATGCCGGCTAGGCAGATTTACTCTGTCCAGCTAATCGGTTCCAACACGCTTTACGCAGGTACCGACAATGGTGCAGCCGTCATCAACACCCTCAATGGCTCAGTAATGGAAGTCTGGAACGCTGGAGACGATACCCAGAGAGCTAGAACCGTGAAAATTGACGACATACTATACCTAGGATTCGAGAACACCGGAATAGCCAGATACGACTTAATCAACGATCAGTGGTTGACAACCTGGGATGGAACACAAGGATACATCGACGACGACGACGTCACTGCATTGGTAGAGGGAACTGAACCTGGAACAATGTGGGCTGGAGGGGACTTCGGACTCACGCTGATCGATGTGGCCAATGACCAGGTACTGATTGATTGGAACAGAGGAGCCAACTCAGGTGGACCAACCCTCTCCAACCAGATCCCAGCAGACATAGTGATCATGGGAGACGTCCTTCACTACTCGACACAGAGAAGCAACCAGTGGTGGGCATCGAATGACGAGATAACCAGAATAGCCCTGAACAACAACACCTCACTCACCACGATAGATGCAGGAAGCCAGATAGGATTCGATGGGGTGGTCTATGGAATAGGCGAGGTTGGAGACGAGCTCTGGATTGGCGTACGCCCGACCCAGTACTGGAACAATGGCGATGGGACGGTCGTGAGATGGAACACGGTAAACGAGACTTGGTCAGATAACCTTGGAACCATAGGAAACGTACTCAGGGTAAATGCCAGGCTCCTCGGGGACTGCTTCCCATTGAATGCGAGCTCCTGTGAGATGTGGGTGGCATACGGTGACAACATCATGAGACGATTCAGCTTCGCGACAATGACCCTCTTGGACGAGTGGTCAGATATAGACGGGCCGATAAGGGGGATGGTGGAGTTCGACGGAGAGTACCTCTTCGCGAGCATGAACGGAATATTGAGGTGGAACCCATCCAACGAGACTTGGTTGACCCCTTGGACGGAGAACAGCGGCCTTCCCAACAACTCCGAGGAGGAATTCTACTCAATGACTGTGATCGGCGACGATCTCTGGGCTAGCTCAATGCAATCCTCTGGTTGGAACTCCAATGCACAAATATTCAGGAAGAACGGAACCACTGGGAATTGGACCGCATGGGATCTCGATTCTGGTGACATTCCAGATGGCTACGGGGCAGACATCGTCCTATGTGATGACATCGTTCACGTAGCCATTGGAAGGAGATTCTGGTGGGGCAACCAAGGAGGCGTCGCTAGGTTCGATTTCGCAGACCACGACTCAGATGGTCAGACGGGTGAATGGATATCCCCCCTTACTGACGGAGGGTCCAACGGACTCGCGAATGCAGATGCAAGGGCTCTGGCCTGCGACGAGTCAAACAGAATCCTTTACGTCGGATACGATGAGGAAGGGGTAGGATTCGACAGGATGAACTACAACACAGGAAACTTCCTGACAACCCTGACATCTGCTGATGGGATTTCAGAGGATAGGATCTTCCCAGGCGGGATGCTACACGACGGTAATGTACTTCTGGCCGCCCACCAATTCGACAACACAGGTGGAGTTTCGAGGATAGTCACCTCTGGGACTTCGGCCTCTAGTGGACAGGTGATAGATCCAGGTATGGATGGATGTTCAATCGTCAGAGTCCCATCGACATCAACCCCCGTCTACGCAGTAGGTCGCTCGGGCCAGACAACAGGCCTGAACAGAGTCGACAGACTGGACAGCACGGGCTTGATTGCCGGGGGCTTCGACGAGCTAGCAGGCCTATCCAGTGGGAGAGTCGTAGAATTCGCCTCCAACTCAACCCATGTCTGGGTTTCATCAACACTAGATGAGGGGTCATATTACGGCTCGTCCATCCTACAAGGGGAGATACTGCAGAATGGTTCGGTCAGATGGGAGGATGGTTACAGCCTCCTCGGTCAAGACGTCGTCAACAGTATGACCCTGCAAGATGAAACCATGTGGATAACCACAGCTGGCAGGGGACTCTGGTCAGTCGACCTCTCCCAGAGATCATTCTCGCCCACACCCGCCGCTCTTCACGTCCAGATGGATGGAATGGTTCTCGAGGATGACGGCACGATGTATGTGGGACTGATGGGTTACCAGGGTTCCGCAGCAGGCTTCCAAGAATTTGACACCTCCACAGGCTCCTGGGGCTACGGGAGCCTCCTTGCAGGACTTCCAAACGACCGAGTCAGGGACTTCGCAGAGGTCGATGACAAGATCCTAATCGCCACATGGGGGGGAATTGGGGTCAGGAACACAACCACTTCAGAATGGGAAGACCCAATCACCACAATCGATGGACTCCCAATGCAGATTTACGAGCACCTCCTTGTCCTTGACGACCCAATACAAGGAGATGGTCACATCCTAGCAGGGGGGCCAGCGGGCCTGACCGTGTTGGCCACAAACCTCTCGGTTATTACCACTCTAAATTCAGGAGACGGACTCATGGGCGAGACCGTCTCCGGACTAGTCTATGCCCCGGGGACATCTAGGACGGTGGTCAATGATGACGGCACGACATCCATCCTTTACCACGATGCCTCGGTATTCATCTCACACAATGGCCAGGGCAGCACCAGGCCCGGCGTAGTCGCATGGGACATAGCAACCGACAGAGTCAACGGAACTTACCAGATAGACAAAATTCCAAGCAACGATGTTCGGGCTATAGCAACTGACTACTGGGGAGTCCACATTGCCACCGATGTGGCTCCAATAGTTCACTGGAATGCATCCACGTTGAATATGGAATCAGGCTCACCGTCAAACACCCTTCAATCATGGCCGCCCACAGAGCTTGTCTCCGACGGCACGCACCTAGCGATGATCAGCCCGGGTGGCATAGATGTCATGGAAGTAGAGTCCAACCACGATGTTGTAGCATCTACTCAGATAATAGGGCCTAGGGGCGCGCATTTACACTCGACCGGACTTTACGTTGTTTCAGATGAAGGGCTGCACCACTTCGATCCTGTAGGCTCCTTGGTTCAGAGGGAGTCCGATGACCAGAGGGTCGCCCATCCCCTGAGTGCGATATACTCGGGACGAATCTGGGAGAACATCCAGGATACAGCAAGGCCCGGGATGCAGACAGTACTGGTGGATGACGAGGAACCAATGGATATCGACATGGTGTCAGAAATGCCACTAGCTGGCAGGCTTCCAATGCACACAGGGGCATTGACATTGACATCCCCTCAGTCGGGGGCTTGGATTTGGGCAGAGTCAGCACATCTGAACTACTCGGGAATTTGGGATATGGCAGCTATGAACCCAGGAATCCAGCCAGCATTCCAGTCAGCGATATCAAGCGTCGGCCCAGGCTCAACAAGTGCCGAGACAACAATACAACTCCAATCCCCACACAACGGCCAGATCAAGGTCAGGGTGACCTACGACTGGCAAAGAATAGAGGTCCCAACCACACTGACCAACCTATCCGACCGACCCAATGACGGCGGAGGGGTCCTCGAGGCAACATGGCTTCCTGCTGAAGACGCTGCTTGGAGCGGCTACAGGATATACGTCTGGGACGCCACTGGTAAGGAGCAGTGGAACCCCAATGCAGACGAATTCAGCGACTTCACAACATACATGCAGATACCATTCTGGTCCCAGACTTCCGCTCTAGTAACGGAAGCAGATAACGACGGCACCCCTGAGCCACTCTCTGACGACAGGGTCTACAGGGCTGCGATCGCGATCGAGTACCCGGATGGCTCATTGGGAGACGCAATGGCATGGCCGGGTAGCGTCTCCCCCTCCGACGAAGTCCCCGCACCCCCGACATGGTTGGTTGCTGAACCAATCTCAGGTGGCTCTGCTGGGGCGATAGTTCTCGAGTGGTCTGCTTGTGACGAGCTAGACCCGGATAAAACGAGAATATGGCCCGTACAACAGGAGATTACCAGCGCAGTAGCCCTGACAGGAGAGATAGATATTCCATTCTCAGCAGGAAACACCACGGTGCTGGACTTGGAGCCCAACTCACTCTACTGGTTCGCGGCTGCTTGCGTAGATGAAGCAGGCCAGTTCAACCCCAACAACGTCACAATTTTCGGTCCAGTGGTCACCGCTGGCGGGCTCAACGACGGAATCGCGCCTTCGCCAATCACGGACACGTTTGCCCAAGATGTCCCAGGTGATGAGGGAGGAAGGATCCAAGTCACATGGACGCCCAATTCGGAGGAGGACTGCTCTTACCACACCGTCTATGCCCTGCCCGCATCCGGGTGGCAGCCACCTAGCACTGTCGATGGATGGCCAGTAGCGGCCTATGTGGATGACTGCACCACGGGCGAGGCACTCATCGACTCCCTGGGCTCATCCCCTCTCCAAGATGGAGTAACATACTGGATAGGGGTAGTTGCCTCGGACGACTGGGGCAATGAGAATCTGGATGCGGTCCTTGTTGTAGAGGCCACTCCAACAGCTGACACCACAGGAGTAGGAAACGCCCCCCCAAGGGTGGAAGGGCTAATCGCATGGGATCACCCAGATGACGATGGTACCGCCATAGACATAGTCTGGGACCGCTCCACTGCTCCCGACTTCAGTCACTACACGATATGGGTCTCGGACTACCCACTTAACGACCTAACTGGAATCAGCGAGAAGTGCGCAACTTCCGATTGCAACCTCATAGAGGTCGACCAGAGGCAGATCGGAGGACTTCTGCAACTACAGATAACGGTGGGAGAGGCTCTGTACGGGAGCAACTTGGAGGAACTCAGTCCAGCACAAATCGAGCCAGACATACCGCTCTATGTCACCATTACAGTTCATGACATCAAGGGCAACGTTTTCCTCTCTGGCTTGGACGAACACATGGTCCTCGTTTCCCCAGTTGACAACAGGGGTGACATAACTCCACCAGGGAGACTAGATGCGCCCGTTCTCGAGGATAGGAGCCCCGATGATGGGGATGGGATAATCGTCACGTTCCCAGAGAGCGAGGCATCTGACGTGACCGAGTACTGGGTGTTCTCCGACGTGGTGCCATTCAGTGACACCACATCGATGACCCCAGTAGCCGTGGTCAATAGAAATGACCCGATACCAGTCACAATAGAACATCTCTCTGATGGGAGACCACTCGCCCCCTCGATCATGACATGGGTCGCCGTCGCCCCGGTCGACTCGGCTGGGAACGTCTGGCTCACCAACCTCAAGCCATCATCCATCGCACTCGTCGATGAGAATAGCCTTGACCCAGGCCTCCATCTCGATGAGGTCACAGGGGTACGTGGCTACTGGGACAGCGCGGGAACAAAGATAGACGTGACTTGGGACCTCAGTTCAGACCCACAAGTCGAGTCCTACCGGGTATTCATCAGCATCGACCCATTTGAAGACACCAGGAACGCAACCCAGATCGGAGGAGATATCGAGGGGACCCTCCTGATACTCAATGACTTCAATGGCGAGCCCCTGAACAACGAGCAGTCGTACTGGGCTGTCGTAGTCGGCTACGACGGCGAGGTACACAGGCTAGCTGTCGACCCTCTCGAGATACTTCCGTGGTCAGAGAGCTCATTCGGCTCCATCGGGGGCGACGACGCTGAATCAGGCGCATCGTGGATTGACCAGCTCCTCAGCGGGGACATGAACCAACTGATCGCAGTTGCCTCTGCCTTGATGATACTGGCCGGGGCCCTCCTCTTCATCAGGCCCAGGAAGGACGAGGCCCCCCAGCCATGGGAGATGGGAGCTCTTGAGGTAGAGTTGGAGGAGCAGATGATGCGAGAGGCTTCGGGCCTCACTGGCGATGAGGAGTTCGGGATTGACGAGATGGAGACATCAGCAGACTCATTCGGAACAATGGCCGACGTCCCTGCTAGCACATACGACGGCATGAGCGAGGGGCCAACCGCCCAACCCATTGGGGGAGACATCCCAGACTCAACACCTGGAACGGACACAGAGGTCATGGACGAGCTACTAGGAGAGGAGCCAGAGGAGGTAGATCTGGACGACTTGGACGACCTCGCGGACGACCTCGATATCGACGACTTGGGCGACCTCGCGGGCGACTTGGGCGACGAGGACGTGGACACATCCTTCCTGGATGACATGCTCTGATTGAACGAAGGGCTTGAATCTCCAACCCTCTATCGCAAGCCATGCCCAGTCCTGCCGACCCCAATTCAGCGGTCTGGTCGGCAATGGGCTGGGACGGAGAGAAAACTCTAGTTTCAGCCGAAATGCACTTCGCCAGGATTCATCGACATGCCGAGATACTCGGGATAGATGTTCCAGAGGGATTAGCGGACACAGTGATGTCGGGACTGGGTGAATTAGAACACCCAGGGGAGCCAAACGAAAGTCCCGACCAAGCAAACTTCCTCCTCATCGTGGAGGTCTCCTCAGAAGGCGAGATACGCCTAGAACCGCGCACCATACAGAAGTGGTCAGACGGTCCACTCTCAGCTGTTTCCCTACTTGCCCCAAACTGGGAGAAACCAGTCAGAGGCACAAAGCATGGAGACTGGGAGCCACACAGGGCAGCTAGGAAAGCAGCCGTGGAGAACGGCGCTGATTTGGGACTCCTGTTTGAGAACGAGGTACTCATCGATGGAGATCGCTGCGCCCCTCTCCTCCTGGATAACGATGGCGTAGCATACCACCCCAGTCACGACGACGGGGCACTCGACTCCGTAACCATTCAGACCATCAAAGAAGGGATTGAGGACGCGGGAATCCCAGTCCGTCCCGCAAAAATAACACTAAGCATGATTCTCAGGGCATCGGAGATGGTGGTCTGCGGAAGTGGAATGGGAATCAGGTCGCTTGGTACGATAGATGGGAGGGAAATCGGGACACCCAATGGCCCGCTTTTCTCTGCGGCCAAGAAATCATGGATGGAGGAGATATGTTGACCAAGGCCTTGCACATGCCCCTCGGCATCACCGAAATCAGAGAACCACTCATTGGGGCATTAGTGAATCTGAGGAAGTCAGGAAAACACATCGGCGATGAAGTCCTTCTGAACTCCACTGGACCAGTCACGGACCTTTCGAGGAAGTCACTCCTCCCGTGCTTGGAGAGTGTACGAATCCTTCTGATCGAACCAGAAGTAAGCGAAGACAACCTAGGAACCTCAGCTCTCGAAGGAGAGGTTGGAATCTCTAATCCCAACCCCCTCCAACTCCTAGTCCAGGAAGCAGTAGACGGAAGGTGGAAAACCGTGGAAGAACACCATCCAGTAAATCTTAGCGAAGCCCTGAATGTCGCTGAGAAACTAGAAATCACCCCCAACTTCGATGAAAGCATGCCCATCGTCCCAGGGGGGTTCACGGGGATTCTCGGATACGACCTCTCCCGATGGACAGTACCAGTACCACTCTCCAATAACCCATCCCCTGGCACCATCCTGGGAATTCTCTGGAGAGCAGATGCATGGATGGTTCACGAAAGAGAGTCCAGTCAACTAAGCATAGTAGCATTGGAGGGTCACCAATGGTGCACAGATCCCCCTATTCCAGAGAAAGTAGAAACTTCTTCCAAAAACAGGTCTCCCGGAGTAGTTCCAGAGAGCGAATCCGATTCGGACCACGCTCGTAAGGTTTCCAAGATAAGAAAGAGCATCACACAGGGGAACCTGTACCAGGTGAACTATGGACGAAGGTGGAGGGGGAAAATGCCCGGTAGTCCCTGGGACTCATTTCTCAGGCTTACCGACTCAAACCCAGCACCATTCTCTTCTTGGATGACAGTTGGAGACTTGGGATGGGCTGTCGCGTCTTCCAGCCCAGAGAGACTAATCGAGGTAGAAGGGGGAATTGTAAGAACCAGACCAATCAAAGGAACAAGAAAGAGAGGTAGGGACGACCAGACAGATTCCAAACTACGACACCAACTAGCCTCTTCCGAGAAGGAAGTGGCAGAGCACCTAATGCTGGTCGATCTGGAGAGGCACGATCTGAGCAGAGTATGCGAACCCGGATCAGTGAGGTGGTCGGGTTGGAGAGTCGAGGCCCTAGCAAACGTCCAGCATCTGGTTAGTGGCGTAGAGGGCAGGATATCCAAGAGCGTGAGCATTGGACATGCTGTATCGGCAATGTTTCCCGGAGGCTCGATCACAGGATGTCCAAAAACAGTGACAGTGGCAGCAATAAACGAACTCGAGGAAGAGCCACGAGGGGCTTGGACGGGATCCATGGGGCATCTTCACAATGGCGTAGGTATTGCGGACTGGAACATTCTGATTAGGACCTTGGAAGCATACTCGGGACCCAACGAGTGGCATGGGACAGTCCAGGCAGGAGGGGGCATAGTGATTGACTCCTCACCTTCAGAGGAGGTTGAGGAAGCTAGGTGGAAAGCGGCTGCCCTGACGGAGGCAGCATGGGGTTTCAGGACCGGTTTCTCTAATGACGACCTCCCAGATAGGGAAGTTGAGATAATCCCAATCCCCCATGTGGAAGGTCCAATCGGCGAGATATCCCCCAGGACTATGCATGGAAATGGAAGTACAGGGGCTATTTTCAGGAATATTGAGGGCGCACCCAAGGGAGCAACCTTGTTGGTAGACAACCTAGACTCCTTCACGGAGAACATAGCACAAGAAATCGCGACTCTTGGATCAGATGTTGTAATCGTCGAGGGAAGACCAGAAATCAACCAAGACCCCAGTGAGAAAATAGACGGATGGCTGGATGTTCTGGACCCATCTAGGATAGTACTTGGACCAGGTCCAGCGAGACCAGAGGCGTCGCCGATAACAATGGAAATTGCCACCAGAGCCATCACAGGGAATCTCTCTCGTGACTCTAAGAATATCCCATTACTAGGACTGTGCCTAGGCCATCAGGCTCTTGGACGGGCTGCTGGTTGGGAGCTCATAGAATCTCCACTCGGCGCTATCCATGGAAAACCTTCCATTACCACCAATGACGGTACAGGACTTTACTCAAACCTCCAAAGTGAGATCGTAATGATGAGGTACAACAGCCTCGTATTAGTTCCCTCTGGTGGTGATCTAATACCTAACTCATGGGATAACACCGGCTCTCTTCTGATGGGTCTTAGACACAGAAAACTACCAATCCATGGAATACAATTTCACCCTGAGTCAGTTGGTAGTCCGATGGGTCGGGAGGTCCTGTCCTCCTTCCTCCAGATGCCTAAGACAGACATTGAGCCTAACTTACATCTAGAGCGCCTTGAACCGTAGCGTTGAAGGAGAAGCCCCCACTGGTAGCGTTGAAGACAATGCCGACATGCCGCAGCTGCAACCAGACTTACGACGAGTCCCAGTTCATCGGTGGAATCGGACCGCGTCACCTAATCTGTGCTCGGTGTGGTGTGGAAGGTGGATTGGTAGAGGCAAATGAGACGCCACAATTCTTCAGTGATGACGTGGCCAAGTCTAGAATCTCCCTCTTCGGTAAGAGATACAGGTTACCTATGTTCGTCGGAGCGGGTTGGGCACTGTACCTCACATTGGGTCGCGGGATTGAACTCTGGTCGAATATTTTCCTAGGTGTTTTGGTGATTACCACACTAGCAGCACCAGTCCTCCATTTCCTTGGATCTACCCGTTTCAATGCAGAACTTTCGAGGCTTTCGCCTTGAAACTACCACGGGAACCCTTGAAATAGGCTTCATACCACTCAGAATTCAGAGGGAACAGTGGGTTCCCTATGAAAGCCCGTGAGACCGGATGATAGGAAAGGAGGAGCGAATTAGAGTAGAAAGCAGAACAGAGACTAACCAATACACGCTCAGTGTAGCGTTTAGAGAGTCTCGTTATGCACTTCCAAATCGTTCCCAATTCCATTCCAGACCTCCCGCAACGATATGTCCTGCGCACGAATCAGCGCAAGCATCGTACGGAAAGAGAGAACAGCGGGTTCTCTAAACTGAATTTGGAGTATGATGAAAATGCAGAAGACAAAGAACGCGAGCATGCTAGTTGCACTTCTCCTTGTGCTAATGGCAGGTTCCGCCGGCGTAAGCGCCGACGGTTCCAACCCCCTGGACCCCTCTGATGGTGGTGCAGATTGGGATGGTGACGGCCTGACAAATGCTGAGGAGCAAGCTGCAGGGACTGATATGAACAACCCAGACACGGACAATGACGGTCTGCCTGATGGTTGGGAGGCTGCCTACGGGCTGAACCCCAACTCAGCCAGCGACGCCAATGCTGATCCGGATGGTGACGGTTTGTCGAACAGTCAGGAATACGCCTCGGGTACCAACCCGAACTCGGCGGACACTGACGGCGACGGCGTCTCAGACGGAGCTGATCCGTTCCCGAATGACCCCAACGACGGCTCGTCCTCAGACTCGGATGGCGACGGTATACCCGACGCCTACGATCCGGACTTCGAGGGCAACCAAGAGGGCAATGGAGACGGTGGCACTGAAGGCGGCGGCGAAGGCGAAGGCGAAGGCGAAGGCCAGG
The DNA here is from genome assembly GCA_002726275.1 of Methanobacteriota archaeon. GTDB lineage: Archaea > Thermoplasmatota > Poseidoniia > Poseidoniales > Thalassarchaeaceae > MGIIb-O5. The sequence goes on from PBSO01000039.1 coordinate 38,264, forward strand.
GCCAGGGCCAAGGTCAGGGCCAAGGTCAGGGCCAAGGTCAGGGCCAAGGTCAGGGCCAAGGTCAGGGCCAAGGTCA
>PBSO01000040.1 GCA_002726275.1 Methanobacteriota archaeon
GATTCAACCCAGCCGGCTCGGACATAGACATGTCTGGAAATTCAGGCGAAGGCGGAATCGATACCGATGGCGACGGAATTTCCGACAGGATGGAGATGACCCTCTACGGGACTGACTGGAGAACCGCTGATACCGATGATGATGGCTTGAGTGATGGTTGGGAGGTCCGTAACGGACTCGACCCATTGGATAACGGGTTGCCCGCTGACTCAGAAATACCATTCGACTCAACCGACAATGAGGACGACACCGGTGAGCAAAACGAGACTTTCCCAAATCCGGATAACGGGCCATACGGCGATCCCGACAGGGATGGCCTGACCAATACTGAGGAAGCTGCACTGGGTACCAAGCCAATGGACAGTGACTCCGACGACGACGGACTCAATGACAAGTGGGAATCAACATACGTCCACGAAATCGACACTCCTGCCGGTGTTCTCAGGCTATTGGACCCGCTTAATGCTAACAGGGACTGCTATTTCCTAACTCCAGATGGGACGATCAACAGCCAAGGTCCAGAGATGAGGGAGCAGATTAGGAACGAACTCACCAATGCTGAATACGCACTGGTTTCCAACGCAGATGACGAGATCTCCTGCGATGCCGCCCTCGATCTTGAACAACCCACTCCGGATGGGCTGAGAAACTTCATCGAAGAGCGGTACGACACCAATCCCTTGGAGGAGGACAGCGATGGTGATTTGATTGCAGACCGACACGAGATCGCATTCGGATACATTGATCTGGGGGTGCATTGCGGGGTCCCAGTTTTCGGAACCCTCACTTTACAGGCACCTTACACCGAGTTCATGAGCGGACCCGGGGACCTAACATGGTTCGAACAGGACATGGACGGAGATGGAAGGTTGAATGGCCCGGGCGACTGGGATACCGATGGAGACGGGATGCCTGATGGCTTCGAGTACTGCTATGGAACACTACTAGATCCAGCCAATGCAACTGACGCATATGGTGACAATGACGAGGACGGCCTGAACAATGTCGAGGAGTATGAGGTGGCATACACATGGGGCCCATCCAACTTCACCAGCCCATTGGATCCAGATACTGATAATGACGAGATGCCTGATGGATGGGAGTACCTGAATGGAATTCATCCGAACGATGGCAGCAACGCAGACGAGGACCCAGATTTCGATGGATATGACGCGGATGGGGACGGAGCGGTTAGGTATGACGAGATGGTAGGTGTATCCACAGTTCAGGCAATAATGGTAGAGGTGGGGGACTTCGTCCAGGTCAACAACACTGTCCTATATGTCAGAACAGTTCAGGACAGCGAGTACGTGAACATACCAATCAAGACCCAGACAGCTGGATGGGTGTATCACATCGAGGTCTCTGTAGGGCAGGAAGTCACTAGTAGGCTTCAGGACCTGGTAATCGTAGTTGAGGAAGGAGAGCGTTTCACCAACTTGGACGAGTACAACGCCCGAGACCGCGACGGCGATGGGCTTGTAGATGGCCGTTCAACAGACCCGCTTTCCCCAGATACCGACAATGATGGTCTAATAGATGGGATAGAGGTCATAGGTTGGACGATTAGGATCGTAGATCATGGAGTCAGGGATGTCATAGTAAGGAGCGATCCCGGCGCATACGATACGGATAGAGATGGCCTTTCCGATTCGATGGAATACTACACCACATTCACCAATGCAACAGACAGCGACACAGATTCCGACGGCTTGGAGGACTTCACCGAAGCAATGGATGGATTTGTCTGGAACGGTTCTGTCTACTTCACCAATGCCTCTGCCTTCGACACCGATAACGATGGCCTCCAAGATGGGGAAGAAGTAATCGATGGAGCCGATCAGTACATCACCCATGCAAACAACGCAGATAGCGATGGTGATGGACTAAACGATGGCGGAGAGGTACTCTATGTGCCCCGTCCTTGGCAGCAGCCAACGAACCCCCTCAACAACGATACAGATGGGGACATGCAGCCTGATGGTTGGGAGATGCAGGTATTCTCAGTCCAGCAAAATACTAACAGCCACAGCCTCTGGGTTGTCACCGACTGGTGGCTACCTCCGGGATGCGATTCAATAGTCGAGTGTGGTCTAGGCCCGGGGGGATGGGTTTGGAGCAACTACCTAACGGGATTCTCAACATCAGGGGATCGCGACGGGGACGGGCAGATGGACCCCAAGTACTTCCTGTGGGAGATGAACATCTCAGGATTCAATATTCCTGCCGAGGGGAGGTGGGCACTCGATCCATCCTATGGTTCAATGCCCGACTCAGCATTCGATATTGACAACGACACACTCCTCAATGCTATGGAGGCACCAGACAGGTGGGATACCAACCCTGTCGATGATGACACTGATGGAGACAAACTTCCCGACGGGTGGGAGGTAACCTACTCGGAGGAGGCACTTATGAGCGGACTCGTGGACAACTACACCCTTACTGCCCTCGGAGCCAGGGGCCCGATGGATCCGAGGATGCCAGACTCCGATCTCAATGGGGTTGATGACGGGCAACAGGATTTCGATGGTGACGGACTTAATCGGACCCATCTAATGAATCGCTACTGTCCGGGATGGAACAACCCTCAGAACTCTGAATGCCACATTGACCCACAGACAAGCGAGGGAGAGAGGTTCTACAACGACCTCGAGAATTATACGAACTTCGAGGAGTTCCAGAATGGCACTAACCCAGTGAACCCAGATACCGACGGCGATATTTGGGAGGATGGCTCGGAAGTCTACCACCAGGACCAGGATGACGACTCTATGTGGGCCGGATGGGAGTATTACTTCGGATTCGATCCATTCGATCCAGCCGACTCAAACGTGGATTCCGATGGGGACGGATTCACCAATAAGTGCGAGAATAAGTGGAACACACACCCCAAGGACCCGACCAGCTTCCCTTCTCAAGGGGAGCTTTGCGACTCATTCTCATGACCGCGCCGTTCATTGCGTAGCCCTTACTGGGAGTATCGATAGGATGTCATGGTGGATCCTCCCTACTACTGCCGACATCGGCATCCGCGCTTTCTCAAGCAGCCCTGAGAGGGCGATAGCCGAGGCGACTATGGGCATGCAGTCAATCCAGATGTCCGAGTTGGGCATGGCTTCCGCGAACTCGCTACCTCGCAATACCGGAACATGGGTCGTGAATATGGGAGGGGATGATATTCAGAGGGGAATGGTCAGGTGGATGGAGGAGGTCCTCTACAGGTGCGACGGCGAGAGTCAGTGGCTGGTCGACAATTCGATTTCAATAACTGACGGGGAAATAGCTGCACAGGTTTCCTGGGTCGACTCAGATTTGGTTGAGCGGGAGATCGAGGTGAAGGCAGTAACAATGCACGAGCTCCTACTGAGGGAGGTCGTAGAGGGAGAGGTATTGGCAGGAGTGGGGAACGACATACCGTCATTCGAAGGGCCCGGATGGGTCGCGCAAGTGGTCCTGGACGTGTAGGGTCACTCATCCACGTTGAATCTCTGGTAGACCTCGTTGGTCGTCTGCGTCACTCTGATGAATGTGGTGCATTTGGGAAGGTCCTTGATCCTCCTCGCACCAACGTAAGAGCATGCAGATCGCACTCCTCCAAGTATGGACTGAATCGTGTCCTCCAGTGAACCCTTGTAGGGGACTCTAACTTCCTTGCCTTCCGGTGCCCTGTGCTTTGCCACTTCTCCATAGTACTCCTCCATTGCCTTGGCGGACGACATGCCGTAGAACGACTTGTACTTCTTACCGTTGTCAGACTCAACAAGCTCTCCTCCCGACTCGTCATGACCTGCAAACATGCCTCCAAGCATAACGAAATCAGCCCCGGCTGCGAAGGCCTTGGCCACATCTCCGGGGGAAGAGCAACCACCGTCTGCCATGACATGCCCCCCCAGTCCGTGAGCTGCATCAGCGCACTCTGATATCGCCGAGAGTTGAGGGTACCCCACTCCTGCGACCTTCCTGGTGGTGCATACTGAGCCCGGGCCAATTCCCACCTTGACAACATCAGCGCCTGCTAGAATCAGGGCCTCGGTCATCTCCCTCGTGGCAACGTTACCAGCTATGACAATTGAATCAGGAAAACCTTCGCGTACACTCTTGATGAAGTCCAAGAAGACCTCCCTGTAACCATTGGCCACATCCACGCAAATCATGGAGGTCCCCTCATTTGTTGACATCTTCCTCCTCAGGAGGTCGAAGCTGTCCTCGGTTGATCCACAAGTGATCGCCACGAAAGACGGGTCGACGCCATCGGACCAAGCGTTCTCGTACTCCTTTGTCGAGTAGAACTTCTGCAGGCATGTAAGCATCCTGTGTTCTTGCAAGACCTTGGCTATCTCGAATAGCCCAGTCGTGTCCATGTTGGCAGCAACTATGGGGACACCGGTCCATATGGTGTCCGTGTGCCTGAATTTGAACTCCCTTACAAGGGTAACATCGGATCTAGAAACCAGCGTACTGCGCTTAGGTCTAATCAGCACATCATCAAAAGTAAGCTTCACATCGTGCTCTACACGCATCAGAACCTTACTACTCCAACGAAGGAGTGCTTAAGACCGTTATGACCGATTAAGGACCTCTATTTTCACCCAATTATGGGGCCGGGATTGTCCCAGTAGAACCACAACTGTCGCCCTCTTTCCTCACTGTATGAGGTGAAGTACAACTTGTCGTCGAAGCTGAAGTACCGATTGGGCCAACTGCTGTCACTGCCTGGAACGATGTCTATCACTAGCTCAGTTCCATTTGTGGTCCCATTAGTCCTCCACAATTCGGTCCCATGCTGCCCTCCGTCGTCGGCTGTGAAATACAGTCTATCGCCATGGACTATCACTAGCTCTTCGTGGAAGACGTCAGGAGTCCAGTGGAAGCTGTCGTTGCTTCCGGGGTTTATGTCCATCAACATGTAAGTCCCATCAGTCGTTCCATCACTCCTCCAGAGCTCCCTGCCATGATCCTCTGTGTATGCCATGAAGTAGAGGGTTCCGTCCATTACCCTAAGCCAGTTGGGAGAGCTAGAGCCGTTGGTGTTGATGTCCTTGACCATGAATGTCCCATCCTCGGTACTGTCCGAAACCCATAGCTCCCGGCCATTCTCCCCATCATCAGCCGTAAAGAAGAGATTGCTGCCAAGCTTGGTCAACTCCTGAGGGCTACTTCCGTTTGTACCTGGGTTTATGTCTTTCACAACAACGGTGTTGAATGTGTTCCCAAGGCTGTAGTGGAGCTCTTGGCCATTTGTGCCATTATCTGCCGATAGGTACACTCCCTGGCCCACCGATGTCAGATGCATTGGATTGCTCCCACTGGTGCCCTCATTGATGTCCTTGACCAGGAAAAGACCACCTCCGACATTCATCCCATATCGATAAAGCTCCCTTCCGTAACTATCGGTTCGAGCTGTGAACCAGATTGTATTGCCCTTCATTATCAGGTCCCTGGGAATGCCCCCCTTGTCGTCCATGCAGCAATAATCACCGTTGTTCCAAGATTTGTCCTCCGGAACCATGTTCACTAGCATGTACGTGCCGACATCAGTGCCGTCTGTTATCCAAAGCTCCTCTCCAGAAGCAGGATCGAATGCCTGATTGCAATAGTCTCCCACGCAGATCGCCTGAACGATTGTGTAGAGTAGTCTGTCCGGAGTGAAACCGTTAGACGGTATCACCATCAGGTTACTGGGTCCGGAGTAGTCAAAATCAGAATCTGGATGATTGTAGTCCCAACCAATCCACTGGTCCCTGATTCGGTATGTCCCATCCTCGGTCCCGTCACTGATGAACACATGTGGGAAATTTACACCCGGGTTAGAGTCAAAAGCAGTGAAGAATATTTTATTGTTCCCAGCCACAATTTCCGGAACAAAACACTCAGTAGGATCAGGCCAGCACATTTGATGTATGCTCCCATAATTTTCACAATTTTCAGTCTCTTCCCCCGTCTCTGGATCAGTGGCTGGAGTGCACTCTTCTTCCCGTACGTCTTTGACCATGTATGTGCCACCAACGGACCCATCACTACGCCATAACTCCCAACCATGTACCCCATCATCAGCGGAGAAGTATAGCACCCCTCCCATCTCTACGAATAGGGCAGGCCCCCAATCACGACTATCGCCAGCCTGTACGCCTGATACCATGCCACTATCTCCGGGGCACTCGCCCACTGTGAATTGGACCTCATCGTAGTTCACTCTGCCGTCACCGGGAGAGGCCGCTCCCGCCCCATCATCGTATCCGACTGCCATCTCTACCCCAGGGTTGTCTTGCGGGCATGAGTCAATTCGCTCCTTGATTTCGTAAGTAAGGGCACCCATCGTGCTTTGGAGGGCGGTGATCATAGTCTCCAAGGAATGTATCTCATCGTTCTTTATGGACATCATCTCCTCGAGGCTCGAAATCTGGTAGTCCGCATTTGCAAGCTCTGCTGTGAGGTTGGATATTTCGCCCTGTAGGTAATCAATAGTTGACTGGTCAGAAGGATCAGTGGAATTCAGTTGTTCCTGCGCATCAGATAGCTGGGATTCGAGTGACTCCCTGAGGCTATCGGAAATTTCGAGCTGCTCCTGCAACTCTAAAATTGAGTCTTCCGCCATGCTCAACTGAGAAGCGGCTTCACTCAGGGTCGCATCAAGTGCTAGTACCTGCTCGTTTGCTTCATCTAGATCGGCAGTCAGGTTGGATATCTCCGATTGTAACTCCGAATCACCTTCTCCTCCGCTAGAATCTTGACCAGCGCATCCAGACATCGTTGAAGCAACTAATAAGAGCATCATCAGTACTGCAATTAATCTCATAAATCCTCTAAATCGATTTGGCTATTAAAAGTTCTACACTGCTTCACTGGAGCCATATTGGTGCTCGTGCCGGGATTTGAACCCGGGTCGTCGCCTCGAGAGGGCGACATGATGGACCGAACTACACCACACGAGCGTGTGTCTCGGCCACAAGCGTCGCATATTTGAAAACAGTGGCTGACTCCATATTCACAATCATTTCACTTTCACTTTCATCTTTCGCCTGTTGCCTTTATTCATATGCAAAACGTCCTGACAGGGAATCATGAACCGAGCAGTAAACACGAGTAACGGGGTTTTCTACAGGATGAGGCCAGAGCCATCAAGGATAGTTCCATTGTCCTCCCTCAAACCCACTGTTGCCGAGGAAACAAGAACGAACGACTCGGGGCTGGTGAACAGCTCTGGGAGAGAAAATGGCAAACCCTTGTGGGAGCCACTACCACCACTCTGCACGCCTGTAGAAGTCAGCCCATCATCCTGGGAAGGACTCAGATCAAGGATGCTTGCTAGTGTGGTGATCGCTGAGGCGGTGGCCTGATGTCACGGACCAAAAGGCTGAGGGAGGAGGTCAGGAATCTTCTCGAGGAGAATGGCACTGCCAACACGGTCGAGATTTTCGACCATCTGAATGAGCGTTTCAGATGGGGTGCCACTATGAATCAGGTTGGAAATATAATGGCGAAGGACTCCAGATTCGACAAAGTGGGCCATGTCAGGGGCCAGTTCAGGGGCAGTGTGTACACTGTTTGCGTATGGGGGCTGCGTACCAGTGAAGCCCTTGTCCAAGCCGCTTGATGGGGAATAAGTCAAGTCCCCGACTCCCGACAGACGTGCATGGGCGGCACAGGCATCGGTTCTGAATGGCTGACTCTTTTCAGAATCGGCAATACTTTCACAGGTGTCGTAGGGGTCATTCTGGGTGCTATTGTCGCACTTGGGGGGGTTCCTTCTGGGGATTATGCAGTAATCACAGCGTTACAGGCCACCTCGGTCCTCTGCTTCATGGCATCATGGAACGCTCTGAATGACATATTCGATCTTGACATAGATAGGGTAAACCGCCCAGACAGGCCCCTGCCAAGTGGGGCCATTAGCCTTAGAAACGCTAAAATTGCAACATCTATGATGATGCTAACATCATCGGTTTGCATGTTTCTAGCGTGGCTCACCGTGCATTCTATGGGGAATGAATTTGGCGAATGGCTCCCTTCCTTGTTGATATGGCTGGTAGCACTATTCTTGCTTGCTAACTACGAGTTCCCAAATAGCCTCAGATTGAAGGACAGGGGACTACCTGGAAACATTGCAATCAGCGTATCCGTTGGACTGGTGGTAGTTTTCGGTGCCGCAGGAGTTCTTCAGCCATACAATCAAAGGGCTTGGGCGTTATTCCTCGTAGGCGTCTTCTACAATACCTCTCGAGAGGTTGTAAAAGATATTGAGGACATGGATGGAGACGAGGGCAGAAACACCCTAGCTATGAGACTGGGGGCTGATTCTGCTAGGACCGTCTCCTGGGTCCTATCCTTGGCCGCCTTGGCCGCCGTGATAATGCCCTTTGCGCTGGAGGTATTCACACCACTACATGTCGTATTCACAATACCTGCGGTAATCTCCCTCATGATGGTTAAATCAAAGTTGTTAATGGGCGAAGATAATGCCGCTTCTAGCCTTCTCAAGAGGTCCATGATGCTCTGCTTAGCTGCATTCCTTTGCAGCTCCATTATAGGATGATTAACTAAGCTCTAGGTATGTATCCCAAGCAGCCCTATTGCACATCATGGTCAATAGGGACATTTGAGCCCACATTCTATTCTCCGCCTGATCAAAGACGACGCTATTGGCGGAGTCAACAACGCCATCAGTCACCTCCTCTCCCCTATGTGCTGGAAGGCAGTGCATGAATAGGTAGTCAGGGTGAGCGTGAGAAACAAGCTCCTCATTGACTTGGAAACCATTGAAATCAGCAAATTTACCATCTATATTCTCCTCGCCCATCGAAACAAAAACATCGGTGTATACCACTCCTGCACCAGAAACTGCCTCAATCGGGTCATTCGTACCAACTATGCTAGCACCTGTCCTCTCTGCAATTGAAGATGCCCTGCTCACAACTTCTGAATCGGGCTCATATCCCTCGGGAGTGGCGTACTTGATATCATGCCCAAGGGAAACTCCTGCCAGCATAAGATCGTGGAGGACATTGTTGCCATCGCCAACCCATGCAATATGTCCCTTGACCGAATCTCCACGTTCTGTTACGGTCATCAAGTCAGCAGCTGCTTGACAAGGGTGATGCATATCTGAAAGTGCATTGATCACAGGTACAGACGCGTGTTTTGCCAATTCCGCCACATCGGCATGCCCAAAGCACCGGTATGTAATACCATCAAGAAATCTGGAGAGAACCGCTGCGGTGTCAGCTATAGACTCACTCTTGCCGAGTTGGATGTCATTGGAAAGAAGAGTCAATGGTTGTCCACCAAGCTTTCGGACACCCACTTCAAACGAAACCCTGGTCCTAGTTGATGGTTTTTCATATATCGAGCCAATGGACATGCCATCAAGGGGCTTGAAATCATCTGCAAAGCCATCATCATTCTTGTACCTGATAGCCCACTCAATAATGTCGGATAACTCATCTTCAAAGTCGTCTATGGATAGCAGATCTCGCTTAATGTCGCTCATGCTCTATGTCCCCCGCAAAACCGTCTCTTGTATCTGCCATAGCCCCGTACACCGTCTGAACGAAGGTCAAGACATCTGCCAAACCCTCTTCTTCCTCACTAGACAATGGGATGAGGCCAGGTTGTATGGAGGCATGTTGCATCATCCTCAATTGCCCAATTGCGAACTCGGCTCTTTGACTCCCAGCACCATGGCCCATTGATTGATCCGCAGACTCAGCGTATAGTGCCGCTTCGAGGGCCCCTAGATTCTCACCCCACTCCACAATCTTCTCAAGAACTTCAGGCTCCAGTAAGTCTGCCTTGGAAAGGAAGTTGGCTGTTGGCAGACCGAGTCTGAAGTGCACTATAGATGATAGAAGCATTTGTGAAACAAAACCGCTAGGTGTCTGTGAAAGCATAGGATCGAAGAGAAATGCCAAGCATGCCCTTCCCTGTCCTAAGACCTCCACAAGATGGCTAGATGCCTCTCTAAATGCAAAAAGCTCGACCTGTCCCGGAGTGTCAATAACCATGATGTCGCCAGCCAACCCGTCTAATTCTTCATGGATGTCGATGGCTTGGGCAGCCACTAAGTCAGCAGCAAGAATCTGTGCACCATTCGGACCCAAATCATACTCGTCCATAACCTCTGAGAGAGAAATCAGATCCCTTACGTCGAACTCCGGGTCATAGTGTACTCTTTCTGCCCCCGGATCTAGATTAATCGTCAGAGCTTCGACTTCAAGAAATCTGGCCCATCTTTGGAACGCGGTGACGAGAGAACTCTTGCCGGCTCCTGCGGTGCCGACGACGAATAACACTGGGGGCGCGGTCCCATCCATGGTCTCATTACCAATCCCGAGGGCATAAGGACTTGATGATTCCTCTAGAATTGAGTAGATTGGGGACAAGCAACCGTTATACCAACTGCTGCCACGTCTCGGTCTACCTTCGAAGGGGGAGAGCCATGTCAGAACAACCACCGCCCCTGCCTCCCGGTTTCCCAATGCCCCCTCCACCCCCTCCCGGCTTCGAGAAAGATGACAACGAGGAGGAATCATCAAAGCTAGTTGCTTCAGAGGAATTACCAATATCTGTTCAAGACAACTCTAGGGAGCTAATTGACGAGATAATTTCATCTTCGTCAAATGTAATAGAAGTTACATCTGGCGATGCCAGCGAATCCGAGCCCCCTCTCTCTCCGAGCCCCGACTCCCCCCCGCCCCCACCGGGGCTTGACGTCCCTCCCCCCTCGCCCCCACCGGGGCTTGACGTCCCTCCCCCTCCGCCCCCTCCAGGACTTGACCTGGAAATCCCCGCAAGCGAAGAAGAGTCCCTGTCTGACTCGCTCGCAGCCCTGGAGGCACTCGATGAAGAGACTGACGATGAAGGCCATATCTGGGAGGATGAGTCCGAGTTCCAGTCAGAACTCGACCAACTGATTGGCGAAGAAGAACTGCCAATCAAACCAGTATCCACATCCCCGCACCATCTGAGGTCGGCCTCTGAGATCGACTCAATTCCAGGCGACAAACTTCACGCTACTCTAAGCGAGGTTGAAGAATCAACACTTAATCCAGATGGAAGTATCAGGAGTCAATCTATAGAAGGGGAACTAATTCTTAGGAACTCTAGTCGCAAAGATAGGGCATGGGACATATCTGTCTCCCTGTCCGAATTCGAGTCTACTGACATTGGGGGCCCTATGGTTACAGTCAGAGAATTAGAGGCTACAGAAGAGACAGTAATACCATATCTTGCAAATGGCCCCAGAATGCTCGTACTGAGCGAGAAGATCGATACCGAATCAGAGAGGGAACAGGAATCAAGCCTCTCTCTGGTGTTCTCTGAGGATAAGCAGGAGATCGAGGTCGTCCTCAAGGTCGAGAATGCCTCTACTGTCCCACTAACTGGTGTGGAAGTGACTCGTACATTTCCTAGTAATTTCGAGATCCCAGAGGGCCCTGAATATAGTGTCGAGGAGTCTTCATTGTCATGGACAGTGGGGAGACTTGCCGTGGGTCAGAGTCAGACTTTGGAATTGACTCCAACCGTCCTAACCAGTGACATCGAGAAGATTCCAGCAGGAATAGCGACTGCCACATATTCGGCAGACTCTACAGTTTCCAGAATAAACTTCGAGAAGGTCTCCGCAAGAAGTCGGGCCGCTCCCTTCGTAACGCCTCAAGAAGACGACAGGCCCGGAATCTGGCATAGCAAATTCGTATTTGAGAATAAATCGTCATTCGTAGTCACGCTTTCGGATATTACAGTGGTTCTCGCCGGGAGGGAGGAACCAATACTGGATGCATCTGATTTGAGAGTTGACCTACCTCCAGAGGGAAGTTGGGATTCTATGGTTAAGACCGTGAAATCGGAAGATCAGCCAAGATTCACATTCCCGACTCTCTCATATTCAATATTGCCACGGGCCTCTGCAATTTCAAGGGGAGAAGTGACTCTGAAGGAACAGAAACTTACTGTTCTGGATGCTGAGATACTGAAGAAATTTGACAAATCGAGAATCAGGTCATTCGTTGGATCAGACGTGGAAGCTACAATTACTATTGAGAACAAAGGATCGGCCACAATAAACGTCATGAGGCTAATGGACGATATACCCGGGGTTTTCTCCCCCCCTTCTAGCGATTCAATAAATATAGAGATGGGCGGATCAGAGTTAAATGAAGACCAATTCAGAGTTGAGGTGGTCAATGGCATTCAGTTGGAAGAGAAGATGATTTCACCCGACGGCCCCGGACACTCACTAAGAATTACTGTGGGTACCTCGGCACCATTGGGTCTACAGCCAGGCAAGACGCTAGTCATTAGATACCCACTTCATGCTTCTGAGCCATCAAAGGAAAATGGTACTCTCGCAGCTCCCGCAAGGGCTGACTTCAGTGCTGAGAGATTCGGACCCGTTGCAACTAGGACCGTGATTAGACCGCCCCAGATCAGCATCATTCACAGAAGGAGGAGTTTCACAACAGGGAAGGAAGTCTATCCAGGAGGGGGCCAAGGACGTTATGAGATACTCTTAGTTTTCCAGAATAACTCAGACAGTGCTCTTGATGATCTGGCCCTTCATGATGTGGTCCCCGGAACATTCTCGCTTGAGAGTTCCAATGTAAAGTCTAGTACCAGGGGGGAAAGGGATGCCTCTTACACCAAGGAGCCAGCAAGAGAGGGAACTCACATTACTTGGAAGGTCGGGAGAATAGAGAAGGGAGAGAGAATCACCGTCCAGTATGAGATTCAAGGGGATCCAGAATCTGAGTACAAGGTCTCAGATGCTCAAGATTACCATGGTGCGACATTCGGTGACGAGGTGGACGATGAACCAAATCTTCCAGAATGGGCCGAGGCGAAGAAACCAGGGGCATTGCCAGAGATACCAATCCCGGA
>PBSO01000041.1 GCA_002726275.1 Methanobacteriota archaeon
CAGGAATCTAGCAGATAGAAGCATTTTCCCCAGGTCTTGGGAGAGTAGGGCCCTCCTGTAGCGGATTCTTTGCCCCTCTTCCTTAACCTTCCTGTCAACTGCCCAGATCGCCACTCTCATCAATCGGGGATGCGTCCATTTGGGCAGGGGGATTTTCATCAAGAACCTCGCCCATATTGGGAATATGAAGTCGTGGTTCGGTGCGAGCAGGATTGATGTCCTCCCCGACAGAATCCCCTTCTGGAAGGCATCTACAAGGAGGGTCGAGCCCAGTGAAGATGAGAACCAGTCAACCTCCTCGCTCTCGATCCCCATCGATTCAAGGACTTCAGCGATATCGGAATTCAGACGGTCTACCGTGAAGTCCTTCTTCGAAATCCGCCCCTCGATCCTAGAGCTCCCCTTCTCGCGCGTTTCGATGTAGACGATTCGACGATGCCTCGCCCACTCCTCGATCAAGCCCCTCCATCCTTCGAATACGGATCCCCATCCGGGAACGAAGACCACTGGTGTTTCGTTGGACGGGGAATCGGGAGTCCACTCTATCACCCTCAGGGAGGCCCTCGAGGAGGAGTCCACCCACATTTCCTTGGAAGATGCCCCCTCGATGGCAGGGACCCCTGTCCAGTGCTCGTCCACGCTATTCCAAAGGGGGCAGGCTCCTTCATCCTGACGACGGGCTACCTGCCGCCACCACCTGACCTGCCACCGCCCTTTCTACCACCGGAGCTTCTCACGGTCCTGCTGGTTTTGGTTTTCCTGTGTCCCCGCCTGTCGTGATATCTCCTACGCCTCTGGTGGAACCAAGGCCTCCTGTGCCAGGGGCGATCGTAGTAATCGGGGTGGCCGTAGTAACTGGAGTGGCCGTAGTGCATACCGCCCCTAAATCCTGAGCCAGTCCCCCCAAACGTAACACCGGTAGTCCCGACATCGAACCAGGCTCCCAGAAGGACCAGGACAAGTAGGATGATCTGGATTATCCCGCAGCAGAGTAAGCCGAACAGCTGATCCCAAGGAGGCTCAATTCGGACATCGCTAGGATCCTCAGTATTGTAGTACAGCGTCACGAGACTCCCTATTGGCATAGTGCCATTCTCTGCGTAATCCATGCATTCATCTTCCACACCTTCGTAATCTTCGTAAGTTCTAATCGGAAAATGATCCACCTCGCTCGTGTAGCTGGAGTTTTCCACCAGGTAAGAGACATCCAAGTCAGCCCAACAATCCAGCTCGTAGTAGTAATCGCAGTATTCGTCCCCCCAAGCATCTTCGTAGCAGTCCTCGATTTCGTTCCAGTCGTATCCAGGATACTTCTCAAGGACTTCAGCCCTTGTTTGCACCCATTGATCCTTTGTTCCCTCAGTAGTCACTGCCATGAATGAGGTTCCCATTATCCCCATCACAAGGAGGATTGCTGCTATTGCGTATCCGGGGTCCTCGAAGAGCCAGTTCCCGGAACCGGCCTTGGTGCCAAGGTGAATCCCGTCCGGATTGAGAATGAGCATGCCGTCCTCATGCTCCCAATCGATCTGATTGAGGAAAGTCATGCCGAGGACGCTGTAGCGTCTTTGTTTGGCCAGGGGGTTGATCAGTGCTTCAACGCCCCTCATTGTCATCGTGCCGATTGTCACGTCGGGCAGAGTGGTGCTGTACCCCAGCCCCGGGCCAGCGGCCGTCGACGTCTGTATCGGCTCCCCGTACACTAGGCCGAGAATCTTAGCGTCCTTCTCACTCACGGAGCAGTAGCTCGCTCCTGTGTCTACAAGGAAATTGATATTCTTGAGGTTCCCAATGCTCCCCTTGACGTAGAAGCACCCGTTTCTATCGGGCTTCAGTACGAGCTTCTCTCCTAGGTACTCACCAGGATCTAAGTTTACTTCACCTCCCCTCGGAGGCAGAAATTCGACTCCCTCGGTACGAGGGGCAGTGTGAGGTTCGGTTGGCTTTTCATCGGCGGGTTCAGGGTCCTTCTTGTCCCACCACCTTTCTGTCATGACTCCACCAGTGGGAGCTTACCCTTCAACGTTCACACGGACTAGGATGGGTGGTAGCCGTTGTCCCGCTCTTCCACCTTTCCTGAGGATGCGAGTGAGCGCAGGTGGGACAGTGTCTGGTCTCGAGATAGCAGGGGATTCGTGCCTGGGGTGTCCTCGTATGCCGACCTGGCTATATCGTCAAGCGAGATAATCCCCGACGAAACCGCATCCAGAACCCTCTCGTGCCTGGCTGACCTGTGTTCGATGTACCTGTCCAGCAGCCTGCGTGGGTTGGGCGAGGCGGGACCGTGCCCGGGGAACAGCATAGGAGGCCCCAGGTCGCGAATCCTCCTCAGGCCCGCTATGTAGGAGTCCATGTCCCCATTCGAGGACGGGACTAGGATGGTGCCAACCACGACGCAGTTGTCCCCGCTTACGATCCCCGCGTCTCCAACCAGGCAGATGTGCCCGGGACAGTGCCCAGGTGTCTCGATTACGTCCCAAGTGGTCGAACCAGAGGGCCCATTCAGGGTAAACGAGCCCCCTTCCTTCAGGACGGAGCTGTCAAACGCTCCGGGAATCGCTTCTAGAGTCTCTTCGCTAGCCCAAATAGGAGCTTGGTAAATCTCCGAGATTCCCGAGAGGTCGCCTATGTGGTCCGGGTGCATGTGCGTGAAAACGCTAGCTACGATTCTGGAGCCGGGGGAAAGCGCCCCCGATATCTTGGCGCCCAGGTAGTCTAGGGATCGCCCCGACCTCGCTGCAGGGTCCACGATTACCATCTCGCCACCGGGCTCCCCGAGGATGTAGCAGTTCGTATGAGTGGAGGGGGGCAGAGTCTCCGTCTCCAGGGGGACAACCTCCACTCCGGGCGCGAATTCTAGTCTGTGGTCGCCACTAGGGGGTTCTGCAGCAAGGCTGTCGCACGCTGATTGCAAATCCCCATCGACCCCAATCCTATCGACGATGTCCCTCAGTAGGGTCACGATTGGTGGCGGGACTCTCAATTGATTCCCTTCCCATGCTGATAGCAGGTCTCCGGGCTTCCACCATCTGAACTCGTCAAACTCCGACCTGCCCGGGGGGAATGTGGGATTGACGCCCGGGTCCCCCGTGGGAACGTGGAAGAAGAAGTTCTGGAATCTCATGGGAGCGAAGGGGGGAGTCGTTCTGTCAGTGATCATCTCGCAATGAAAGCCCTCAGTTGTGATATTCCCCAACTCGACGTTCTTCCTCCATGCGCCCTTGTCCCGACAGACCTCCTCACGAATGCTCTCTTCGATGCTCATTATGCCTCCCGAGCCATCTGGAGTTAGCCCCACTTCCTCGACCATCTCCCTGAGGAGGGCGAAGGAGGCTGCTCTATACTCCTCATCGACACCGAGCCATCCCGGATGGTCTTCCGATGCCTCTCTGTCCACCTTGCTTACTCCCCCTCCCGGGAAAGCCCAGAAGTCTGGGAAGCTAGGCAACTCGGATACACGGTGACCGAGGAGTATCTCATGCCCTCCCTCCGACTCCCTGCTCAGCATTACCGAGGCCGAGGGGCGCGTTTTAGGGGCCCTCGCGAGAGGCAAGGAAACCCCCTCGGGGAGTTCGCTCATGCCCCTCGGGGGGGAATCAGTGCTTCAAACGCTGCGGGAATGTTTGATTATGGGCGCCAACCCCACGGACCTCATGGGCCCCTTGACGACCATCGGACACACAAGCACTGAGACTGGATTGAGAGTATCTGAGATCGAGATGCCAATGTTCGGCCTCGGAGTGTATCTGATGAAGGAACCCGGAGAGTGCAAATCAGCTGTAGTTCACGCCATAAAGAGTGGATACAGGCTAATTGACACTGCAATGGCCTACGGGAACGAGCACGAGGTCGGGGATGCAATCAGGGAGTGCGGTGTAGACAGAGAAGAGTTGTTCATAGTTACCAAGTTGAGGAGGCCCCACGCTACCGGCTATGACGAGGTCATTCAGAGGTGCAAGGAGAGCTTGGAGAACATGCGCCTCGATCAGATGGACCTCTACCTAGTACACGCTCCTCCCGAGGACATAGAAGCCAGGGCCTCCGTCTGGGAGGGCATGGAGAAGTGCCTCGAGAATGGATGGACGCGCGCCATCGGGGTAAGCAACTATGGGACTCACCACCTCGAGGCGATGAGGTCCTATGCTTCCATTCTGCCCTCAGTTAACCAGATAGAGATACACCCATGGCTGCAGAGGACAGAACTCCGTGCGTTCACCGAGTCAATCGGTGCTACTCCCATGGCCTACTCCCCATTGGCCAGGGGCCACAAGGTGAGCGACCCGAAGCTAGGGGAGGTATCTGGGAGGATAGGGTGCACACCGGCCCAAGCCGCGATCAAGTGGTGCATTGACGTGGGAGCGGTCACCATCCCCAAGTCCAGCAATCCGGGGAGGATACTGGAGAACCTGGGCTCCATTGATGTCGACTTATCCGGATTCGGGGGAGACTTCGCTGCCATGGACGGCGACTACGTTTCGGGATGGGACCCAACGGTCGAGCCCTGAGGTAGTTAGATGAGGGAGCCGGAGACGATAGAGGAAGAGCTCGCGATTATCGCCGAGGCGCTCGATGCGGGCATCGATCCCTTCCCACCTAAGAAGGAGTCATCAGGGATAGTCAGACTGAGCCTAGGATGGTTCATGATCATCATCATGGTTAGTTGGGTCTCTCAGTTCCTCTACAGGTCACTATAGTTTGGTAGTCCCTCCCGGATTCGAACCAGGGTCATGGCATCCAGAGTGCCATATGATGGACCACTACACCAAGGGACTGGTGTCTTTGGGACGTAGGCCCGATATTTCAACGAATCCGCAAACTCAGGCGCTTACTTGGCACGGAATCCAGCATTGACCTTATCCAGGCTCTCCTTGCTAGGCCTATTCTGTTCCTCTGATAGTCCCATAAGGGGGGCTTCCGTTAGTCCCAGGGTGTCTGTCGCTGTTGGTTGGTTAGGGTTGTAGTGCAGTAGGCCAGTCACATGCCGACCTTCAGCAGCTCCCTCGTGAATTGCCGCCAGCGCAGCCACTGCATTCGTGGGGTCATGCTCGTCACCAACCGTCTCCAAACGAAGCGTGGAACCGTCGAAAAGTGATATCTCGCTGAACTCACCCTCGGGGACGTCCACCTCCTCCAGAGGGGAGAAGTGAGGTATGTAGTCGAGTATGTGAAGGACTTCGTCATTCGCCTTAACGTAGTTGTATGAACGGTACGACTCGTCATTGTTGGCGAATGTGACACAGGGGGAAATGACGTCGATAACAGCCATGCCCCTATGGCTCATCGCCGCCCTAACCAACGCCGTTAGCTGCTTCTTGCTTCCAGAGAATGACCTAGCAACGAACGTGCAGCCGAGATTGATCGCCATTGCACAGAGGTCTATCGGAGCCTGCTCGTTTGTGGTCCCCTTCTTTTTCTTGGACCCCTTTTCGACAGTAGCGCTGTACTGTCCCTTAGTCAGCCCGTAAACACCGTTGTTCTCGATGATGTAGACCATGTCCAGGTTCCTCCTGATGGCGTGGATGAACTGGCCGATTCCTATGCTAGCCGTGTCTCCATCCCCGGATACCGCTAGGAAGGAGAGACTCTTGTTCACCATGTTGGCTCCGGTCGTGACCGAAGGCATCCTTCCATGTACGGTGTTGAATCCATGGCTCTTCGATAGGAAGTATGCAGGAGTCTTTGATGAGCATCCTATTCCACTCATCTTTGCGATTCCCTCTGGCTTAATCCCATTCTCCCAAGCAGCTTGGATGATTACGTTGGATATCTGATCGTGCCCGCACCCGGGACATAGGGACGACTTCCCACCAGTGTATTCGGACTTCTCCAAGTTGATGACATTCAGCTTCACGGGTTTCATTCCGACGCCTCCAGAACTTGGATGATTCTCTCTGCATACTCCCTAGCCCGGGGCGGCATCCCGTCGCTGTAGGCCACTGAGTGCATCTTGGGAATCATGTTAGCGGGGAGCTCCTTCCTCAGGATTCCGTAAAGTTGTCCGTCACGGTTAATCTCCAGAACTATCACCCTGTCATGCCTATCAATGAAATCCTCGACTTCCGAGTGATATGGAAGCGCCCTTACTCTGCAAGTGCTCACAGAGAGTCCAGACTCCTCGAGGATGTCATCTATCTCCACAATGGTGTTTTCCATTGATCCATAGAATATTATTCCGATTTCTCCCTCCTCCTCCTCCCTTAGAATAGGGGCTGGCAGAACGTCTCTGGCTCCGTCTATCTTCCTGCGGAGCCTCTCCATGGTAGCATGGTAGACCTGAGGATCCTCAGAGTAAATGCCATCCTCGTCATGCCCGGTACCGCGATACAGTATGGGTGCAAGTCCACTTCCAGGTAAGGTCCTGTATGCAATCCCGTCACCATCAACATCCCGATACCTGCCAAAGTTCGCTATAGCGTCAAGCTCCTCCTGGGTCCTAATCACCTTCCCCCTGTCCATTTTCTCACTGGGGTAATCAAAACCGCTCGTGGACCACCTGTTCATTCCGAGATCGAGGTCTCCGAAACCAAAGACCAGTGTTTGGAACCTCTCGGCATAGTCGAAGGCCCTCCATCCGAACTCGAAGCACTCATCGACGGTTCCAGGAATTAGCACTATGTGTTGCGTATCCCCGTGACTCGCCTCGTAGCACATCGACAGGTCGCCCTGCTGGGTCCTTGTTGGGAGCCCCGTGGACGGGCCAGTTCGATTGATGTCCCAGATGACTCCCGGGACTTCGGAGAAGTAGAACAGTCCGATGAATTCGGACATCAGCGAAATTCCGGGTCCGCTCGTGCATGTCATCCCCCTGCCGCCTGCCCAACCAGCACCGAGTACCATGCCTGCTGCAGCGAGCTCATCCTCGGCCTGAACGACTGCGCAGGTCAAACCCCCATCTTCCCCCTCCTTCAGTTTGGGAATCCAGGAGATTATCGACTCGGCGAGGGACGAGGAGGGCGTTATTGGGTACCAAGAGAGCATGTTAATTCCCCCGTATATCGACCCAAGAGCAACGGCCTCGTTACCCTCAATCAGGAATGTCTCCGATGGCTTGTCACGAGCCTCGACTGCAAACTGGCATTCAAAGTCCCAATTCTCCTCAGCGTAGGACCTGCCCTCTGATATTGCCCGGTTGTTGAGCTCGATGGCCTTCTCCTTGCCCCTGAATTGCTGCTCGACAGCCTTCTCAATCGCTTTCTCGTCTATTCCCAGAAGATGTGCCAACGCTCCGACATAGTACATGTTTGCCATCAGCCTTGCCAATTTCGGGTTAATGCCCCTTGCCATTTTGGTCATCGGCATGCCTAGGCACACGCAGTCATCGCGCTCCACTGGAAGCTTCGCATCCTCATTGTAGACAATGATCGTCCCTGGCTTCAATGAATCTAAGTCCTTACTCCATGTGTCCTTGTTCATCATTATCTGGATATTGGTCTCGTCGCCTGGCGCCTGATATCCCTTGTCACTGGCCCTGATGATGAACCATGTGGGAAGGCCGGAAATATTGCTGGGAAACAGGTTCTTTCCACTGACGGGGACCCCCATCTCGAACATCGAGTGCAGGATAATCAGATTGGAAGACTGCGAACCGGTGCCATTGGCCGTAGCGACATTTATTGTGAAGTCATTGATGATTCGACTCATCACTCATTTCTCCCATCGGCCCGTCACGCCTAGGCCTCGCAGCCTTCCGCGCTATGCAAGTGGTCTTAGCCGTTCCCCCGATTCACTCCCCTTGGCGGTTACCGATAATTTCCGCTGCCGTTTTGTATGTGAGCATGTTCGCGAACCCCATGCCTGTACCAGCAGAACTGCAGAAATCTTGGGATTCAGCGGATACTATGTTGTCCGAAAACAAGTTCAACGAGGCTCTTGCTGAGCTACGTGAGGCATGGCCCCTCTGCGAGAATGACGGCCAGAAGGTACGAACTCTCCGTCAGGCCGGGGACGTAGGAACTGCGCATGGCTTGGAGGAGGAGGACTCGCAGAAGAGGCACTGGCAGAAGGCTCTGAAGAGCTACAAGAGGGCCCTCAAGATAGACCCCAAGAACAAGGAGACCAGGCGAA